>DASWJZ010000384.1:0-22036 GCA_036396875.1 Propylenella sp. | reverse complement strand
CATTGATGCCGTGGCCGGCGAAATGGAAAACGAGGAGATCGCCGGGCGCGCTGTTCGCGACGAGCGACTGCCACTCCGCGAAGACACGCTCCCGCGTCGCGGCGCCGTCGAGGAGCGTCGTCACGATCCCGGCGCCGCTTGCCTTGAGCGCCGCCGAGACGTCGTGCGCGTCGTTGACCGCGCCAAGAAGCTTCGGCGGGCCGTCATACGCGTTGATCCCGACGACAAGCGCATGCACGGCGGCGCCGGCGGGAGCCGCGAGAAGCGCCGCAAAGAGCAAGCCGCCGACTGCTGCCGCCGCAGGATGCCCGCCGGATGCCATCTCAGTGATCGGGGTTCCGCACCAGCTCGACGCGGCGGTCGAGCTGGTGCTTGGCGTCGACGTCGTCGGCGAAGCGCTCCGGATCGACGGGCTGGAACGGCTCCGACTCGCCGCGGCCATCCACGTCGATCTGGCCGGCATAGCCGCCCGCCTGCAGATACTGCTTCACGGCTTCCGCCCGGCGGACGGAAAGGTCGAGGTTGTAGGCGTCCGACCCCTTCGGGTCGGTGTGGCCGATCAGTTCGATGCGCGGCAGCTTCTCGCTTTGGAGATAGTCGAGGAGATAGGCAGCCACCTGCTCGCCCTTGCCGGTGAACCGCGTCGAATCGAACTGGAACTGCACCGGCACCGGGACCGACTTCACCACATAGCCGCGATAGGCGTCGGCGAAGAGGCCGCTCACCGTCTCGCCCCGCGCCGCGGCCGGCGGCGAGAACGTCTGCGCCAGCAGGGCGGATTCCGCCATCTTGGCGTAGAGTTCCTCGAACTCATCGGCGGTGAGCAGGTTGGCGGCGGCGGCCGCGCCGGAATCCACGCTTCGGCTGGCGGTCTCAAGCTCCCGCACCGCCTGCTGATAAAAGGATGCGGCAAGGTCGTGATTGCCGAGATCGGCTTCGACGCCGCCGAGCGTCACCAGCAATTGCCACGGCTCGCCGTAATTGCGCGCCTCTTCGAGGACGCGCCTGTGCGCCGCCGCATCCTTGTCCTGATCGTAGAGCGCGAAGAAGCGGTCGATATGGGCAAGCGCAACGTCGCGGCCAAAATCGGCAAGGAACAGCGGGTCGCAGCCCACCGCCGGATCGTGCGCCTCCGTATAGAAGCCTTTCAGCGCATCGAGATCGCTCGCCGCCTGCGCCGCGCGCGCATCCTCGTCGACGGCGTGGCAGGACCGCGCCGCCAGCGCCGAGCCCGCGCCGAGCGCCACCCACAGGGCGGCGGCGAGGATGACTGGCATGCGCCTGTTCATTACCGGCTCTTCCGCGCTTCAGGGCTTGACGTCGAGAACGACGCCCTGTTCGGCGATGATGTCGACATGCGGGTCAGGGTCGGTTGTCCTGTCGGCATCCTGATCGCCGGAAGCTTCCGTCACGATGATCTGCCGACGCGGGGCGAGCGCCCGGCTGACGTATTCGTCGTAGGAGCCGAAGCTCGTGAAGGCGCTCTGGTCGAAATCGTGCTCGATCCCGCGCATCTCGTTCCGCGAAGCGTTGCACTTTCCGATCACGGTCTCCTTGCCGGGGTCCTGGAACTTGAAGGCGAAGCCGCCGATCTCCGCGCCCGGAACGGTATAGGTCCGCCCCGCGGAAATCTTGTTGTTCTGGTTGAACTTGTTCGGGAAGAGCACGGTCGTCCGCTTCCTTTCGTCGACGTTGATGAGGGTCAGGAAACAGTCGACTTCCGCCTTGACGGAGAAGGTCAGCGCGGAGCCGACGCGGAACTCGGTCTCGTTCGGATAGAGCGCGAGATCGAAGCGCTTGGTGCTCGCCGGTTTCTTGGTCGCCTCGGCAGCGAGAGCCACCTGCTTGTCGCGGAGGTCGGTCGCATGATTGTCGGTGATCTCGTTGACGAGACCAGCGAACAGCTCGACGAACTGGTCGCGCGGGACGAGATTGAACTCCAGCCGCTGCTTCAGCGCGAAAGTCTCGGCGCTGCCCATGTTCAAGCGTTCCCTGAAGCTCTCGGCGTCGAGGCCGAGTTCGGCCGCCGCCTGCAGCATGGTCAGATCCCGCTCGAAACGCAGGAAGAGGGCGCTGACGATCTCCTCGCCGGCAAGCTTCAGTGTGGGATCGACGCCGGCGGCCTCCAGGGCGCCCACGAAACGCGCGCGGTCCTCCTGCATCAGCTCGGTCATCTCCTCCTTCGTCGGGAAGATTTCTTCGATGATGTCGCGCACCTCTTTCGGGAAGGCGAGGTGGGCAAGCGCGTAGTCGCGTACCTGGTCCTCCTTCATCTGCATGCCCTGGTCGTGGCAGCTCATGCAGGAGATGCCGTTGGTGACGGCCTGGTCGCGTCGCGACGGATCCTGCACGATTTTCGTCGGGCCGGTATCGAGCCGGGCGCCCTTGTCGTCGGTCAGGTAATAGCCCTGCAGGCCGTTCGGCAGGCTGAAGATGATCTCGCCGCCGTCGTGCACGAAGCCGAACTCATCGGAGAAGGCGCGAAACGCCTGCTGCGGTCCGAGCGGGAACAGGAAAAAGCTCTGGCGCTCCTTGTTGCCGGAGAAATCGAACGATTCCCAGAACGCGCCGGTGCTCAGCGAGTGGCGCTCGATCATGCGGTTGTTGCGCGACACGCCCGACTGCTGGAAGCCGGCGCGGGCGATCTTCAGGCTCGCCTGGTTCCTTTGCACGTCGATGCCGAGCTTCGTCTCCAGCTTCGCCTTGCTGTCCGGCAGATCGAGGATGTCGTAGTAGAGGGGCGGCTGCGAGGCCGCAAAGGCGAACCAGTCGGCCCGCACGAAAGGCACGGTCGAATAGGTTTCCGTCTGCAGGAACTGCATCAGCGGCGTGTCGTAATCGACGAAATAGGGATTGGCAGCCTCGATCGTTTTCCACAGCGCCTCGTCCCAGCCGAGATCGGTGATGTCGGCGCGGAAGATCGTCTTCGCCTCGTCGATGGGCTCCGGCACGACAATGCCGGATTCCGTCGAGAGCGAGTTGAGGAGCTTCGCCAGCGCCTGGCGGTAGATCTCCAGTTCCTCGTCGGTATCGCCGGAATTGTGGAGATGCGTCAGCGTGAAGTAGCGCACGCGCGGCCGGTCGAAGTCGGAGAGCGTCTCCAGATCGTCCGCCATCGTCCGCACGATCGTCTCGTCGTCGATGAAGCTGCGGCTTGCGACCGCGCTGCTCGCTGCCTCGGACAGCGAATCGATCCACGCGGCTATCGCCTTCGTCTCGTCGCCCGACGGGCCGAAAACGGTCGCGAAGTCCATGTCCTTCGGCATCGAACCGTTGGTGATGCGCGTATAGACCTGCGAGGCGCTCGGATTGCCGGCCTGGATGTATTCCGGATTGCGCGCCACGGCTTCGAGGTTGAGGATGTAACCGAAGCCGCCGGCGGGCTTCTTGCGTTCGACGAGCTGGTCCTCCTGATGGCAGCGGGCACAATGCGTCTTGAACACCGCGAGCGCCGCCATCGCAGGGTCGTCCTGCGCCCGGGCCGGCGATGCCATCGCCAGCCCGAAGCCCGTCGCCAGAATAAGAACGCTCTGCAAGCCCCCCATGCGAGCCTCCGCTCCCGGCCGCCGCGCGGCCCGGCGAAAAAGCGCCGGGTCATGCCAGCCGGTCAACCCCTTTGCGAAAGTCTAGCGCGCCATGCGGCGAATCGGAACAGGGAAGAGGCGCGAGCGCCTGACCCCGCTCAGCCGCCGCGCCCGCGGTTCCATCCGCGGCCGTGATCGCCGAAGGCCTCGCATCCGGTGCCGGTCACGGCAACCGTATCTTCCAGCTTGATGAAGCCCCGACGCGGATGATGCAGCGCGGTCTCGATGGAGATGACCATGCCGCTCTCCAGCGGCCGATCGGCGTCGGCCGCTTCGTATGGCACCGGCGCACGCTCGGAAAGCCGCGGCGCCTCATGCGCGATGAGCCCCATGCCATGCGCGGCGAAATGGACGATGTCTCCGTGCGGGCATGCCGCGATCGCTTCTTCGGCCGCGGCATAGACGTCGCCGCCCGGTGCGCCGCGGCTGATCGGGCGTCGCGCGGCCTGCTGAATCGCGTCGACTTCCGCCAGCAGGTCGACGAGTTCCGCGTCCGGTCTCCCGAGCACGCCCATCCGGCAAAGATCGCCGATATAGCCGCGATAATTGCCGCCGGAATCGAGCGACAGCACCGCACCCTCGCGCCAGACCGCCTTGTCGGACGGCGCGCGGTTGAGGCTCGGCCCGGTCGCGGTCAGGCAATATTCGAAGGTGAGCCCGCGCGACGTCTCCTCGCGCCGCAGCGCTTCGGCCAGATCGGCGGTCGTGGCGGCGGCGCCGTGGCCGGCGAACACCGCGAGCATCGAGTCGACGACCCGCTCCGAGGCCTCGCGCAGAAGCTCAAGCTCGGCCGGCGTCTTTACCGCCCTCAGCCGCTCGAGCGGCACCACGGCGTCCAGAATCTCGGCCTCCGGCAGCGCCTGCCGCAAGAGGCTCTCGGCGTCCGCCGGCAGGAAGGCGCGCTCCACCCCGATCCGCTTCGGCTTGCCGGCGCGCGCATTGATCTGGCGCACGGCGCCGAGCATCGCGTCCTGCGTTCCCCAGGCGGCGGCCTCGACGTGACCGACCCAGAAGGCGCCGCGATCGCGCTCCCAGGATTCCATGGAATTGCCGACATAGACGGCGTCGTCCGGCCGTCCCTTGAAATAGAGGAGGAGCGGGAGATAGCGGCTGAGGCCCAGCGCGTCCTGCGCCTCGAAGAAGAAGAACCGGTAGCCGCCGAGCAGGTACTGGACGTTGTGCTTCGATGACGCGACGATCACGTCGATTCCGGCCGCATCCATCAGCGCGTCGAGCCGGTCGGAATCGAACGGAACGGACCCGCGGCCTTGTGCCGGCTCGGCCTGCGGCCTTGTGGCCGTCATGCGCTCACGGGCCATCTCCGTCACTCCCGTCGGGCGCGCGCCGCGCCCTGAGCGACCTAACGCCTCGCCGCGGGCTCCGTCCAGCCCGCTCCGGCGGCTGATCGAGAAGCACGCTGCCGACGCCATGGAGGAAATCGGCGACCGCAACATCGACCAGCGCATCCCGATCGCCGATCGTCCGGACGCCGAAAATATGCTTCCGCACCAGATAGTAGATGAATGTCGAGTGGAGCTGCCACACCGCCTCGAGTTCCGCGTCGGCAATCCCGTCCGGTTGCGGCTCCGCAGCGCAGGCGTGGCGGCATTCCATGGCGATGATGCGAAGGAGTTTCTCGACCTGGTTGCGGATGTAGCGCCTGGTCAGGTCGTTTCCCTCCAGTCCTGAATACATGACGAGCCTGATCCAGTCGGGATCGTCGATCGCTCCGAGATAGCGCCGATAGAATTGCCGCAGGCGGTCGTCGAGGCTCACGTCTCTGTCCTGCAGCAGAATTTCCCAGGCGGGGTCCCATCGCTTCAGGAAATTGTGCTCGTAGACGCGCTCGACGAGATCGCGCTTCGACCGGAAGTAGCGATAGATGAGCCCTTGCGAAATGCCGGCCTCAGTCGCGAATTCGCGGATCTGCGCGGTGAAGCCGTGGCGCGCGAAGAAGCGCACCGCCTCCTCCAGGATCATCCGCTCGCGGTCGTCCGGCGCCATGCGGACGCGGCGGACGCCGTCAACGGGTTTGCTTATCGCGGGCATAGGCGGATGATTGACAGGAACCGGCTGCTATTGAACATTCGCTCACTAAGCCGACCATACCAGATCGGAACGGGGGAGGGCATGGCGAAAGCCAACAAGGTCATCATCACCTGCGCCGTTACCGGGGCCATCCACACGCCGTCGATGTCGCCCTATCTGCCGGTGACCCCGGACGAGATCGTGGAGCACGCCGTCGGCGCGGCCGAGGCGGGCGCCGCCATCGTCCATCTGCATGCGCGCGACCCCGAAACCGGCAAGCCCGACCAGACGCCGGAAGCCTTCGCCCGCTTCCTCCCGCGCATCAAGCAGGCGACCGGCGCGGTCGTGAACATCACTACCGGCGGCAGTCCCTACATGCGGGTCGAAGAGCGGGTGAAGCCGGCGGCAGAGTTCAAGCCGGAGGTGGCGTCCCTCAACATGGGCTCGATCAATTTCGGCCTCTTCCACATGCTCGACCGCTACAAGGAGTTCAAGTTCGACTGGGAGAAACCGACGCTCGAGGGCACGCGCGACCTCGTCTTCCGCAACAGCTTCAAGGACATCGAGTATATTCTGGAGACCTGTTACGGCAACGATACGCGCTTCGAGTTCGAATGCTACGATATCGCCCATCTCTATAATTTGAGGCACTTCCTGGACCGCGGCCTGGTGCGGCCGCCGCTGTTCGTGCAGTCGGTCTTCGGCATTCTCGGCGGCATCGGCACGCACCCGGAGGATGTGATCCACATGAAGCGGACCGCCGACCGGCTGTTCGGCGACAAGTACCGCTGGTCCGTGCTCGGCGCCGGCTCCGCGCAGCTCCGGATCGCCGCGCAGGCGGCGGCGATGGGCGGCAATGTGCGCGTCGGGCTGGAGGATTCGCTCTGGGCCGGGCCGGGCAGGCTCGCAAAGACGAATGCCGAGCAGGTGCGGCTGGCGCGGCAGATTCTTGAGGGCCTCGGCTTCGAGATCGCGACGCCCGACGAGGCGCGCGAGATTCTCGCGCTGAAGGGGGGCGACAGGGTCGCGTTCTGATCCGCGCGCTGCGCGGAAAGCGCGAACCTTCGCCGGCGCCGCGGGAGGGGAGGGCCATGCAAATTCAGGTCGGGCTGCAGGCCATCGGGGAGGCGAGCGAGAGGCTCAGCAACTGGGGCCGCTGGGGCAAGGACGACCAGATCGGCACGCTGAACCATGTGACGCCCGCCGACATCGTCGCCGCGGCGAAGCTCATCCGAAGAGGCAGGGTCTTTGCCCTCGGCATCCCGCTCGACCGGAACGGGCCGCAGACCGGCCTCTTCGGCGGCCGCTTCAACCCGATCCACCAGATGCTCGCCACCGGCACCGATGCGATCGCCGGGCGGCAGGACTGGAACCGCATCCGCTACGCCGACGACACGCTCAATCTCTGCGTCCAGGGCGCCACGCACTGGGATGCGCTCGGCCACATCTTCTACGAGGACAAGGCGTATAACGGCCACGACGCCAAGCTGATCGACGCCAACGGGCTGAACGTCCTCGGGATCGAAAACTCGAAAGACAGGATGGTGGGGCGGGGGGTGCTCCTCGATGTCGCCCGCTTCCGCGGGGTCGACTGGCTGGCGGACGGGGAGGGCATCTCCAACGACGAGTTCGACGCCTGCGCGAAGGCCGAGCGGATAGAAATCCGCCGCGCCGACTTCGTCATCGTCCGCACCGGCCAGATGGAGCGGTGCCTGGCGGAAGGCGTCTGGGGCGGCTATGCCGGCGGCGACGCGCCCGGCGTCAAGTTCGAGAATTGCTATTGGTGCCAGCAGAAGGAGATCGCCGCGATCTGCACCGACACGTGGGGCGTGGAGGTGCGTCCGAACGAAACCACCGAGGCGAACCAGCCCTGGCACTGGGTCGTGATCCCGGCGATGGGCCTCTGCATGGGCGAGATTTTTTATCTGAAGGAGCTCGCCGAGGACTGCGCGGCGGACAAGGTCTACGAGTTCTTCTTCTGCGGTCCGCCGCTCATCATCACCGGCGGCTCCGGCTCGCCGATCAACCCGCAAGCGATAAAGTGAGGTTGGGGCGTCGCGCCGACCGGCATCCGAGCCCCGCCGCCGGCGCACGCCCGTGAAGCGCCGCTACTACACGGGCTCCGACTTCCGCCGCGCCGTCTCCGTCGAGGAGCTGCGGCGAATGGCGCTCCGCCGGCTGCCGGGCTTCGCCGCGGAATTTCTCGAAGGCGGCGGCGAGGACGAGGCGACGCTCGCCTGGAACCGCGCCGTCTTCCGGACTTTGCGCTTCGAGCCCCGCACGCTGGTGGATACTTGTGCCCGCCACCATCGGGCGCGGCTCTTCGGCGAAGCGGTCGCCTCGCCGCTCGTCATCGCGCCGACCGGCCATGCCAATATCTTTCGGCGGGACGCCGATCTGGCGCTCGCCCGCGCCGCCGCGGCGGAAAGCATACCCTTCACGCTCAGCACCATGTCGAACACGCGCCTGGAGAGCCTGCCGCAGGAGGCGGGCGGCCGCCTCTGGATGCAGCTTTACATCCTCGGCGACGCGCCGCTTCGAGAAGACATCGTCCGCCGCGCCGAGGAGTCCGGCTACGAGGCGCTCGTCTTCACCACCGACGCCAACGTCTATGGCCTGCGGGAATGGGATCGCCGCCACTTTCGCGGCCCGGGCCGGCTGACATGGCGCAGCCTCCTCGACGTTTCCCTGCACCCGGGCTGGCTCTTCGACGTCGTCGCCCCGCACGGCATGCCGCGTCTTGTGAACGTCGCCGATTTCTTCCCGCCGGAGGCGCGGGGCTCCGGCGCCTTCGCGCATGTGCGAAAGATATTTCAGCCGAACGTCACCTGGAAGACGGTTGCCGAACTGCGGGAGCGCTGGCCGCGCAAGCTCCTGATCAAGGGGATCCTGAGCGTCGAGGATGCGCGCCGCGCGGCCGAGGCGGGCTGCGACGGCATCGTCCTATCCAACCATGGCGGCCGGCATCTCGATTCCTGCCTGTCGCCGATGGAAATTTTGCCCGAGGTCGCGGCCGAACTGCGCAACCGTCTGGCAATCATCGTCGACAGCGGCTTTCGCCGCGGCAGCGATGTGGTGAAGGCGATCGCGCTCGGCGCCGACGCCGTAATGATCGGCCGCGCGACGCTCTACGGACTGGTGGCCGGCGGCGAGGGCGGTGTTCGACACGCCATCGCCCTGATCAACAGCGAGATCGACCGCGTGCTCGGCCAGATCGGCTGCTGCTCGCCGGCCGATCTCGGGCCGCACCTCCTGCGCGCGGGCTCCGCTCTTGCCGACGCGGCTGCGCGGCGCCCGGCCGCTTCCGGCCCGAAGAGCGCCCTGCCGCCTAAGTGATTGCGTCTTTGCGACCCGTTGCATCGGCACAATAACCGCTGCGATAATGCAACCGGTTTTTCGGTTCGTCGGGGCTGGGGAGATATGGACGACGCGCACCGGTCGGGCTGCCCGATCAATCTGACGCTCGAAGTGCTGGGCGACAGATGGAGCCTGTTGATCATTCGCGACATGATTTTCGGCGACCGCCGGCACTTCAGGGAGATGCTTCTGAAGTCGGAGGAGGGGATTTCGTCCAACATCCTCGCCGATCGCCTGAAGACGTTGCTCGACCGGGGGATCGTCACCAGGGCCGAAGATCCGAGCCACAAGCAGAAGGCCATCTACAGCCTGACCGAGCAGGGGATCGAGCTCCTGCCGGTTCTGGCCCAGATGGCGAGCTGGGGACGGAAATATCTTCCAGCCACCGAGGAACTCGGCATCCGGGCGCAGCTCCTGCAGGAGGGCGGGCCGAAGATGTGGGCCGAGCTGATGGAGGAACTGCGCGCGACGCATCTCGGCGCGGCGCCGGGGCGACGCGCAAAGGGGCAGGGCTCGGTCGCCGCCAGGCTGCAGGCCGCCTATGAGGAGGTCGTCGCGCGGCGCGCGAAGGAATAGCGCGGCCTGCCGTGCCGCTGCCCGAAGGAGTGTGCGCCTCCGGAAGCAGGCCGGCGCGATTCTAGGTGATCGGCAACATCACGTGCTCTTCGAACGCCGGCCGCTCGGTCAGGCGGTCGTACCAGCGGGCGATATTCGGAAACCCGCCTCTGTCGATCCCGAGTGCGAAGCAGCGATAGATCGAGACGCCGAGCGGGATGTCGCCCATTGTAAACCTCTCGCCGGCGACAAACGGCGTTGCGCCCAGAGCCGTCTCGAGGCCAGCGAGCTTTGTCGCGGTGTCGCGCTGCGATTTTTCGATAGCCGCGTGGTCGCGCTTGTCCGGGGGCATGCGCACCAGCCCCAGGAACGCGTCGCGGAAGGCCGGCCACAGCGTCCCGCCCTGCCAGTCCATCCACTTCTCCGCGGTGAAGCGGGCCCTGACGTCGGTGGGGAAAAGCGTTCCCTGACCGTGGCGGTGCGAAAGATAGCGCACGATCACGTTCGATTCCCACAGGATAAAACCGTCGTCGTCGATCGTCGGCACCAGGCCATTCGGATTCATCGCCAGATAGCCGGGCGTATTGACGACGCCGAACTGCCCGCCTGCCTCGATCCGCTCGTACGCGATGTCGAGTTCTCCCAGACACCAGAGCACCTTCTGCACGTTCGTGGAATTTGTCCGTCCCCAGATCCGCAGCATCTTTCTCCCTTCGCTGGATTGACTCCCACGCCCAGACCGCAGGCGCAGGCCTAGCCCCGTCGCCTCCGCGGCGCAATGGAGGGCCCTGCAGTGCGTTCATTCTAAGTTGAACAGAATTCCTGCAGCTTGACTAAAAGGACATCTGGCGGAAACAACACTCCGCGGCGGGATCGCCCTCGTGTACTGGTCTTGACCTTGACGGCGGCCGGCGCCTGGTCGTTATGTCGAAGCATGCACAATACCAAAGCAATCAAGAATCGATCGCCTGAACGCAGTCCCGCCGCAAAGACGCCCGAAACGGACCTCTCCGCCGTAAAAACCCTTAGCAAGGCCCTTGAAATCCTGGATGCTTTCGCTGCCGCCGACGGCCCCCTGAACGTCTCGGAGGTGGCATTGCGGTCCGGCGTCAGCAGACCCACCACCCATCGGCTCATTCATACGCTGATCGCGCACGGCTACCTGGCGCAGGACGGGGCGACCGGCCGGATCGCGCCAGGATATTCCATTCTTCGGCTTGCCGGCAGCCTGCTCGACAACAATCGGTTGCGGCTGGCTTCGCTGCCGCACCTGGAAAAGCTCGCCCAGGCCACCGGCGAACGGGTCAATCTCGGGATCGCGCATCGCAACCACCTTCTCTACCTTGCGGGGATCGAGAAGCCCTCGCTTCCGACGATCTACAGCCGCATCGGCAAGACGATGCCGCTTTATTGCTCGGCGCTCGGCAAGGCGATTCTCGCGCATTCCCCCGAGGAAGTTCTCAAGACCTATCTGCGGCAGGAATCGCTCGTCAGCCACACCGATCACACGATCACGGACGAATCCGGCTTGCGTGACGAGCTTGCCAAGATCAGACAGGATGGCTTTGCCGTCGATCGCGAAGAGCTGATGGCCGGCACGGTGTGCCTTGCCTCGGCGGTGCTCGTGAGCGGCAGGCCCGTCGGGGCCCTCGGTCTCAGCGGCCGAAGCCTCGAGTCGCTCCTGTCGCACTCGCGCCTCGTCCAGCACACCGCCGAGGTCGTCGCCTATATGCTCGGCCGCAGCTATTAAGCTGACGCCGAAGCCACGTCCGCATTATGCTCGGACCGGTCCGCTATTTTGCACGGAGCTGGCATGCGCGATCTCAATCTGGCGGCGGCTCAGACGATTGTCTCGGAAGCGCTGAGATATTCCCGCGAGCACGGCTTCGCCCCCATGACCGTGGTGGTCCTTGACGACCGCGGGACCGTGAAGGCGGCCGGCTCCGAGGACGGCTCGAGCCTCAGCCGGTTCGACATCGCGCGGGGCAAGGCATTCGGCTGTCTGGCCTTCGATCTCGGCATTCGCGCGGTGGCGTCCAAGGCGCAGCCCTTCGTCAACGCCGTCGGCCAGCTGCACGGCGTCAGCCTCGTGCCGGTGCCGGGCGGCGTTCTGCTGCGCACTGCCGATGCCGCGATCGCCGGCGCCGTCGGGATATCCGGCGACACCAGCGAGCACGACGAGGAGGCCGCGGTCGCCGGAGTAAGGGCCGCAGGGCTGATCCCCGACACCGGCGCATGAACGACAGGACTTACGGCTCCGGCGAAAGGCGGAAGATTCGGATGGCGATGGCGAGCATTGAATAATAGCCGAGGATCGCGGCGAGCTCGATCACGGTCCGTCGGCCGAAGCGCGCCACGGCCCCCTCGAAGAGCGCGTCGCTCACGTCGTTCTGCCGAAAAAACGTGGTCGCGAAATCGTAGATGAGCGCGCTCTCGGCGTCGCGGAAATCGGGCCGCCGACCCGCTTCGATGGCCGCGATCGACGCCTCCGGGACGCCAGCTTTGCGCGCTTCCCCGGTATGGATGCGCCATTCGTACGCCGCCTCCCAGTGCTGCGCGACGACAAGGATAGCAAGTTCGGAGAGATGCGGCGGCAGACCCGTGCGATAGCGGCAGAAGGCCCCGAGCTCCTGCACCAGGGCCGCCAGGTCCGGACTCTCCAGAAGGAGATGGAAGATGCGCGGCACCGTTCCGCGCGGCCCGGCCTTGATGGCGTCGAACACGGCGCGTTGGTCGGCGCTGAGCGCCCCCTCCGGCGGAAGACTGAATCGCTCCGTCATCCGGGGAGCCTATTCCGGATGGCGCCGGAAATCGAACCGAGCGCTCAAGGGCAGTGCGCCGGCCCGGCGTTTACGCCGCTTCGCTGGAGGAGGCCGCGTGCTTGTTGACGGCGGGCATCACCCTTTCCGCCATCAGCTCCATCGAGCGGCGCGCCAGGCGCTTGTCCGCCCAGTCGTGCCCGGCATAGAGGAGCGTGCCGAAATCGCCGATCTCGTCGCGGAAGGCGAGAAGATCCTCGGCCACCTTGTCGGGCGTGCCCCAGATCACGAGGTCGCGGACCACGCCCTCCGTGGTAACGCTGGAATCCGGCGCCTGCGGGTCGCGCTTGAAGAGATTGGCGCGCCCGCTGCGCACCAGCTTGGTCGCGATCGAGTGGTAATAGCCGTAATAGGGGCCCTCGGCGGACGTGGCGTAGCGCTTTGCGGTCGCGAGATCGTCGGCCACGAAGATGCTCTTTGCCACGCGCCAGTTCGCCGCCTCCGCCGGCCTGCCGCCCTTCTCGCATCCCTCCACATATTTCGGCCAGTGCGACTTCACCCATTGCGGCAGCAGGAAATTTGCCGAGATCGGCTCCCAGCCGCGCGCCGCCGCTTCGGCGACGCCCTTGGAGAAGGGGGCGACCGCGGTGATGACGATCGGCGGGTGCGGCTTCTGAAACGGCTTGGCCATGGTTCCCTGGCCGAGTTCCGGGATGAGCGTGCGCCCGGTGGTGATCGACCAGTAATCGCCGGCAATGTCGTAGGGCGGCTCGCCGGACCAGATGGCAAGCACGTGGTTGATCGCCTCGACGAACATCGCGGTGCGGTCCTTGTCGAGATTGCCGAACGCCTCCGCGTCCGAGAGCAGCCCGCCCGGGCTGATCCCGAAGATGAAGCGGCCTTCCGCCATATGATCGACCATTGCGACTTCGGCCGCGACGCGGGCCGGGTGGTGGTTCGGCAGATTGACGGTGCCGGACCCGAGCCGGATCGACTTCGTGTCGTTCAGCACCCAGGCGAGGAAGATGAGCGAGGAGGTGATCGTTTCCGCCGCGTCGGTGATGTGTTCCCCGAACAGCCCCTCGACGAATCCGAGCCTGTCGGCGAGAATCGCCATCTCGCGGTCTTCCCTCAGCGTCTCGTTCAGGCGCCGCCCGACGGGATGGATGGGCATGGTGAAGAAGCCGAGCTGCATCCGCGGTCTCCTGTGGCGGGAAAAGGTAGGGGCTCGACTTCGCCTGCTGAAATTATAAGAATTACTCGCGCTGATAAGAATTGCTGATGGCATGTCGGACGGGCTGCGCGGCATCAAGGTTTTCGTTGCGACCTACGAGGAGCGCTCCTTCACCGCTGCGGCGAAGCGCGAGCATCAGACGCAGTCGGGCGTGTCGCAGCATATCCGCAAGCTGGAGGAGCGGCTTGGCGCCAAGCTCTTCGTGCGCAATCGCGGACATGTCGCGGCGACGCCGGCGGGCGACGCCTATTACGGCCGCTGCGTCGAGCTTCTGCGCCTCGCCGAGTCGGCCGACCGGGCGGTCGGACGCCTCGGTTCCGGCCTGACCGGCGAGATCGTCGTCGGCCTGATGCCGACGATGACGCGCTCGGCGCTCGCTCCGGCGCTCACCCGCTTCATCGGCGAGCATCCGAACGTCGTCGTCCGCATCGTGGAAGCCTACAGCGCCGTGCTCACCCAGCAGATCCGGGCCGGCGAACTCGATTTCGCGGTGGTCCCGGCGATCGCCGGCGTCACCGGCATCGCCAGCCGGCATTTCCTGCGCACGATCGAGGTGCTGGTGTCGCGCCGCCGGTCCGGACTGACGCACCTCGCCCCGGTTCGGCTCAAGGACCTCGGCATGCGCAGCTTCGTGGTGCCTGGCACGCAGAACACGCGCCGCGGTTCGATCGAGATCTATCTCGCCGCCAACGGCATCCGCTACGACCGGCTGCTCGAGCTCGACGCCATGCTGGGCACGCTCGATTTCGTCGCCCGCTCGGACTGGCTCACCATCCTTCCCGGAATCATGATGGCGTCCGACATCAAGGCGCGGAGCGTGACCATCAACCCGATCGTCGATCCCGTCTTCGCCCTCGACCTCATTCTGATCGAGCCGGCGCGCCGCCCGCTTTCGGCGCCCGCCGAGAAGTTTCTCGGCATCCTGAAGGAGGAATCGGAGCGTCTGGAGGAGCCCTGGGCGCCCTATCTTGCGGAATCGCGGCGTAGCCGCCGCTCCGGCGCTTCGTCGTCCCGGGCGCCGGCGTGACGAGTCGGGCGGAGCGAGAATGGAAAGCAAGCAAGGCTCGCGGCTGATTGCCCTCATTGTCGCCTCGGCGTTCTTCATGGAGAACCTCGACGGGACGGTCATCGTGATCGCCCTTCCCGCGATCGCCGCCTCCCTCGGCACCGACGCCGTCACGCTGACGATCGGCGTGACCAGCTATCTCCTCACCCTCGCCGCCGTCATCCCGGCGAGCGGCTGGCTTGCCGACCGCTTTGGCGTGCGCAACGTCTTCTGCGCCGCGATCGGCGTCTTCACCCTCGCCTCGATCCTTTGCGGTCTGAGCACCGGATTGTGGGAGTTCACGGCGGCCCGCGTCCTGCAGGGCGCGAGCGCCGCGCTGATGTCGCCGGTCGGCCGCCTCGCCGTGCTCCGCACTGCCTCGAAGGCCGAGCTGGTGCGCGCCATCGCGCTGATCACCTGGCCGGGCCTCATCGCGCCGGTGATCGGTCCGCCGCTCGGCGGCTTCATCGCAACCTACACATCCTGGCGGTGGATCTTCTTCCTGAACGTCCCGATCGGCCTCGCCGGAATCCTGCTCGTGCTTCGCTTTGTCCCCGATCTTCGCAGCAAGACGCGCCGGCCGTTCGACCTGCCGGGATTCGCCCTGATGGCGGTCGCTCTCGGCGCCATGATGTACGGGCTCGAGGCCATCGGGCACGCAAACGGGTCATGGTTCTGGCCGCTCGTCGTCTTCGCGCTGGGGCTCGGGGCGGGATTTCTGGCGCTCCGCCACCTCGGGCGTAAGGACCATCCGCTTCTCGATTTCACCACCTTCCGCATCCCGACCTTCGCCGCCAGCACGATGCTGGGCGGCGGCCTCTACCGGTTGACCAGCGGCGCGATGCCCTACCTGCTCCCGCTCTTCTTCCAGATCGGCTTCGGGCTGTCGGCGGTGTCGGCGGGCTTCCTGGTCCTCGCCTATGCCGCCGGCAACCTCGCCATGAAGGCGATCACGACGCCGGTCCTGCGCATGTTCGGGTTCCGCCGGCTGCTTATAGTCAACGGCCTCATATCGGCCGTGACGATTCTCGCATGCGCGGCGCTGACCCCCGCCACGGCGCCGCCCCTCGCGATGGCGATATTGTTCGCCGCCGGCTGTTTCAGATCGATGCAGCTGACCGGCATCAACACGCTGACATTCGCCGACGTGCCCGACGCGATGAAGAGTTCCGCGACGACGCTTCACGCGATGTCGCATCAGCTCTCGATGAGCGTCGGAATCGCGCTTGCGGCGCTTCTCCTCAGCCTTGCGGCGGTGGCGCGCGGCGGCCGGCCCGACGATCTGGCGATGTTCGACTTTCAGCTTGCGCTTGTCGTCATGGCGGCGATCGCCGCCGCCTCCGTCGTGCGCTTCCTGGCGATCGAGTCGGACGCCGGCGCCGAGGTGAGCGGCCACCGTTCGTAGCGATGGGTCTCGCCGATGTGACGCTACCAAGCGAAGGCGTTGACAGGAGCCGATCGCTAATGAACATTTGCTCACTAGCGTAGACGGCGGAGAACCGGGGGCGCCGGGGAGTCTCGATCTTGGAGGTTGGGGCCGGCGTTACGGGCGGGGCGCGCGGGCGGCGCATCCGCGCGAAGTGATTACACCGTGCCCTCGAATGCCAATAGGATGGCGAGACGGCAGAGCGCGTACCGGTCACTGAAGAACGGCCGGCCGCCGTCGCCCCCGGGGCGAGCCAGAGAGGAACGTCTGATGGCAGCTGTTGTGCAGACCTTGTCGCAGGCCGCACCGTCGCCCGCTCAGCAAGCCCGACCGATCGTCATCGAAGGCGACCGCGTCACCAAAATCTTCTCCGAAACGGTCGTGGCGCTTGAAGGGGCCACCTTCTCGGTCCCCAAGAGCTCGTTCGTGTCGCTCGTCGGCCCCAGCGGCTGCGGCAAGTCCACGCTGCTGCGGCTTGTCGCCGGGCTCATCCCGCTGACGTCCGGCGCGCTCTTCGTGCACGGCCAGGCGGTGGGCGCTCCGCGCAAGGACGTCGGCATGATGTTCCAGAAGGCGACGCTGCTCGACTGGCGGACGGCGGTCGAGAACGTCCTTCTGCCGACCGAAATCGGCGGCAGCGTGACCTGGGACGACAAGCGGCGCGCAATCGATCTCCTGCACCTCGTCGGCCTCAAGGGCTTCGAGTTCTCCTTCCCGCGGCAACTGTCGGGCGGCATGCAGCAGCGCGTGGCGCTTGCGCGGCTGCTGCAGACGGGCGCCGACATCCTGCTGCTCGACGAGCCGTTCGGCGCGCTCGACGAGTTCACGCGCGAAAGGCTCAATCTCGAGCTTCTGCGGATCGTCGCCGAGGTTCAGGCGACGACGCTCTTCGTCACGCACAACATCGCCGAGGCCATCTTTCTCGCCGACCACGTGATAGTGATGACGCCGCGTCCCGGCCGTCTTGCGGCGATGGTGGACGTCCCCTTCGCCCGGCCGCGCGAGATCGCGCTGCAACAGACGCCCGAGTTCAACGCGATGGTGTCGGAAGTGCGCGGCATATTGGGGGGCCATGCATGAGCGTCACCGCGGCAGCGATCCCGGCCGCGCGAACCGCGAGCGGTAGCGCCTGGGGCCGGCGCATCCTCAATCACGCGCTGATCTTCCTCGCACTGATCGCGGCCTGGGAGGCCGGCAGCCGGCTTGGCTTGCTGGACGAGCTGACAAGTCCGCGGCCGAGCGCGATCGTTGAGTCTGTTTTCAGGATCTACGTCGAGCAGGGCAACATCTACTGGCACTTCTTCGTGACCCTGGTCGAGGCGACGGCCGGCTTCATCATCGGTGCGTCGGCCGGCGTCGGGCTGGCCATCATGGCGGGCATCAACGAGCCGTTCCGCCGCTACATCCAGCCCTACATCCTCGTGCCGCAGGTCACGCCGCGCGTCGCGCTGACGCCCATGCTGATCGCCTGGCTCGGCTTCGGATGGAGCCCGAAGATTGCGATCGCCGCGCTGATCTGCTTCTTCCCGCCCTTCGTCAACACCGTGACGGGGATGCTGAACGTTGACGAGGATGCGAGAGAGATGTTCCGTTCGATGGGCGCCTCCAAGCGTCAGATTTTCTGGAAGCTCCAGCTCCCGAACGCGATGCCCACGATCATGGCGGGCCTGAAGATCGCGATGTCGCTCGCCCTGGCCGGCGCCATCGTCGGCGAGTTCCTTTCGGCGCATCAGGGCATGGCGGTGCTGATCCACCGTTACACCTATTCGCTGAACATGGCCTCCGCCTTTGCCGTGCTGCTGTCGCTGACGGCGATGGGCTTCCTGTTCTTCAAGCTCGCGGAGTTCGCCGACAGCCGCATCGTCTTCTGGCGTCACGACGATCGTTTGACGCGCATTGGCCGGAAGAGGGCGGCGGCCATGGAAGGCGTGATGGCAAGGCAAGGCGCGCAGCAGCCTGGCGCGGAGCGCCCGGTATGACCGCGGCCGCAACGTCCGGTTCCGTTACCGCGCCGCGCGAGAATGGGATCAGGCAGCTCGCCACGCACCTCGCAATATTTGCGGTCGTTGTCGGGACCTGGGAGCTGATGGGCGTCTTCGGCCGGCTCAACGACCTGATCCTGCCGGCGCCGAGCAAGATCGCCTACGCGATCTGGGACCTCTATTTCGTCTCCGGAAAGATCTGGTGGCACTTCTTCGTGACCATGTTCGAGGCCGTCGCCGGCTTCACCATCGGCGTCAGCATCGGCATCTCGCTTGCAGTGATCGCCGGGCTGAACGCGACGTTCCGCCGCTACATCGCGCCCTACGTGGTGGTGGTGCAGGTGACGCCGCTGATCGCGGTCGCTCCGCTGATGATCGCCTGGTTCGGATTCGGCTGGAACTCCAAGATCGCAATCGCCACGCTCGTCTGTTTTTTCGCCCCCTTCGTGAACACGCTGACCGGCCTGCTCAACGTCGATCCGGATGCCGAAGAAATGTTCCGCTCGCTCGGCGCCGGCAAGCGCCAGATCTTCTGGAAGCTGATGCTGCCGAGCTCCATTCCGATCATCATGGCCGGCCTGAAGACGGCGATGGCGCTGGCTCTGATCGGCGCCGTGGTCGGCGAGTTCATCTCGGCGAGCGAAGGCGTCGGCATCCTGATGCAGCGCGCCTCGTTCGCCCTCAACATCGCCGAGTCGATCGCCGTGCTCCTCTCGATGGCGCTGATGGGGCTTATCCTCTACGCCGTCATGGAGCTTCTCGACGACACGATCGTGTTCTGGCGCCGCGACGCCCGCATGGTGGCGGTGAGCCGCAGGCGGGCGGCGGCATGGCGGTGAAGGCGGAGAGAAAGAAACGGGCGGGAACGGATGGACCACAGCGTAATCGACACGAAAGACCTCGGGCAGGCGAACAACCGCTACGGGCCGACGGCGGCGAGGCAAGTGTCCACCGAGCCGATCCGGCTGAAGACGGTGACGGTCGACTGCCACGCCCACGTCCTCGTTCCCGAGGCGGCGGCCTATATCGGCAGGCACGGGGACATGGCGGCGCTCCCTTTCCTGAAGTTCTCCACGCCGCTCACCCGCGAGACGAATCTCCGGCAGGACCAGGACCGGCGCGTGGCGCTCACCGATCCCGCCGATCGGCTGCGCGTGCTGGATACGCAGTGCGTCGACATGCAGGTCGTCTCTCCAGCGCCGAACCAGTCCTACTACGAAGCGCCAGCGGAGCACGCGGCGACGGTCGCGCGCATCGTAAACGAAGGCGTGGCGGCCTTCGTCGCGCACGCGCCGAAGCGCTTCGCGGGGCTCGGCACCATTCCGCTGCAGGATCCGGCGGCGGCGCTCCCGGAGTTCGAGCATGTCGTGAAGAACCTCGGCTTCAGAGGCGTCCAGCTTCTGACCAACGTCAACGGCACGGACCTTTCGAGCCCGGACTTCGAACCAGTCTGGGCCAAGGCGGTCGAGCTGGACGCGATCGTCATGCTGCATCCGATGGGCTTCACCGAGCCGCGCCGGCTTGCCGACTATTATTTCACCAACACGATCGGCAACCCGCTCGACACCTCGCTGGCGCTGCATCATCTGATCTTCAGCGGCGTGCTGGAGCGGCATCCGCAGCTCAGGGTCTACGCCATCCACGGCGGCGGCTTCGCCGCGGCCTATTCCGGCCGCATGGACCATGCCTGGGGGGCCCGGCGCGACGCCAATGCCGGGCTGCCGAAGCCGCCCACCTCCTATCTGCGCCGGATGTATTTCGACACGACGGTCTTCACGCCGCATCAGCTCGAGTATCTGGTCCGCACCTTCGGCGCCGACCACATCGTGCTCGGCACGGACTATCCCTACGACATGGCCGAGTACTATCCGATCGACCACGTCACCGGCACCTCGCTCAGCGAGGCGGAGAAGGCGGCGGTGGCCGGCGGCACGGCAATGAAGCTGTTCGGCCTCTCGCACTGATTGATTTGAACTCTGGGTAAGGGAACGAGCATGCGCGTCGGAATCGCCGGCCTGGGCAAGATGGGACAGGTCTTCACCGATCGCATCATTGCGGCGGGACATCGGCTCTCGGTCTGGAACCGCGATGCTGCGAAGACAAGGGACGCCGCGGCCCGCGGCGCCAAAGCGGCGTCGAGCCTGACCGAGCTGGCCGCCAATTCCGACATCGTCGTCACGATGGTGTCGGACGACGCGGCGGTGAAGGAGGTTTATGAGGGCAAGGGCGGTCTGCTGTCGGGCGACGTCAACGGCAAGCTCTTCATCGACATGAGCACGGTGCGCCCGGCGACGCATGTCGACCTGGCGCAGAAGGTCGAGGCCGCCGGCGCGCGCTTTGTCGAATGCCCGGTCGGCGGCTCCGTCGCCGTGGCCCGCGACGGGCGGCTTCTCGGTTTTGCCGGCGGCGACGCAGCCGATGTGGATCGCGCCAGGGAGGTCCTCGCCCATCTCTGCCGCCGCATCGACCACGCCGGGCCGATGGGCGCCGGCGCGGCGCTCAAGCTCGCCATCAATCTCCCGCTCCTCGTCTATTGGCAGGCGCTGGGGGAGGCGGTGTCGATCTGCGAGGGCTTCGGCTTCGATCCGGATTTCCTGATGGAGGTGTTCTCGGAGAGCTCCGGCGGCCCGAACGTGCTGAAGGTGCGCGGACCGAACATCGCCAGGGCGCTCCGCGGCGAGGAAGTGCCGGTCTCCGCCGACGTGCGGACGATGCGCAAGGATCTCGGCCTGATGCTGGAGGAAGCGAAGGCGAAGGGTAACATGAGCCCGCTGGTCGAGCAGGTCTTCGCCAGCTTCGGCCGCGCCGTGGAGGCGGGCCTCGCCGGGCTCGACTGCTCCGCGTTTCCCGCCTATTGGGCGAAGACCGGCAACAAGCGGCGCGCCTAGATGACGAAGGTCGCGCTCATCACCGGTGCGAGCCGCGGGATCGGCGCCGCCACGGCGCGGCTTGCCGCGGCGCGCGGCTATAGCGTCTGCATCAATTATGTGGCGAGCGAAAGCAGGGCGAACGCCGTCGCCGCCGACATCCGCGCCGCCGGCGGCAGGGCCCTTCTCGTGCGGGCCGACACCGGCGACGAGGAGCAGGTGATGCGGATGTTCGAAACGGTCGACCGCGAGCTCGGTCGCCTCGACGCGCTGGTCAACAATGCCGGCATCGTCGGGCCGCCGGGGCCGCTCGCGAGCCAGTCCGCGGCGGACATTCGGCGCGTGCTCGACGTGAACCTCTTCGGCACGATCATCTGCGCGCGGGAAGCGGTGAGGCGGATGTCGACGAAGCACGGCGGGAGGGGCGGGGCCATCGTCAATCTCTCCTCCGTGGCCGCTCGCGAGGGCGCGCCGAAGGAGTGGACGCCCTACGGCGCCTCGAAGGGCGGCGTCTCCACCTTCACGCTGGGGCTCGCGCGCGAGGTCGCGGCGGAGGGCATCCGCGTGAACGCGATCCTCCCCGGGCTGATCGTGACCGACATGCATGGCGGCGACTTCGCCGAGGCGCGGCTGAAGCGGCTCGCGCCCTCCATTCCGATCGGGCGCACGGGCACGGCCGAGGAATGCGCCGAGGCGATCCTCTGGCTGATGTCCGACGCCGCCTCCTACGTCGCTGGCGCCGTCCTGCCGGTGACCGGCGCAAGGTAATGGAGGGGCGGATGTACGCTCCGCCTGGCGTGAAGACCCTGCCGAATTTTCCGGTTCCGGAGATGATGCGCGCATGGATTCTCGGCGATCCAGATCAGCTCACTCTCGGCGAGAAGCCGACGCCGGTCCCTGAGAAGGCGGAGGTGCTGGTCCGCGTCGACGCGGTGGCGATCTGCGCCACGGACCTCGAAGTGATCCATTACGGCTCCCCGGCGCGGATCGAAGGCGGTCTGCCGTTCAAAAAGAACTTCACGCCCGGCCATGAATATATGGGAACGGTCGCGGCGCTCGGACCGGGCGTCGATGAATTCGCCGTCGGCGAGCGGATCACGGTCGAAATCCATGCCGGCTGCGGGCAGTGCAAGCGCTGCCGCCAGGGCATGTACACGTCGTGCCTGAATTACGGCCTGAACTATGGCGAGGTCGACAAG
>DASWJZ010000383.1:0-1622 GCA_036396875.1 Propylenella sp. | reverse complement strand
GCCAGCTGACGCCCAGTTCGCGGCCGGCGTTGCGGTTCGCTTCCAGCAGGCGCACCGCCAGCGTGACCTGCTGTGCCTTGGTGACCTGGATCGCGTTGACTACGTTCTCGGAATATTGGCGGGCGATTTCCAGCACCTTGTCGAGGGTTATCGCGTCAGGGACGGAACCGCCGAGCCGCAGGCGTCCGTTGACGGTCTGGACGTCGATTTCGGCAGAGGGCGCCGCCTGACGGAGCGCCTCATCCAGATCGGCGACGTCCACCCCGACCTCGACATCGATGACCCCGAGCAGGACGCGGTCGGGACTATAGACGGCGATATTGGTCCGCCCCGCCGCCTTGCCGAGCACATAGAGCGAAGTTTCGGTGAGGGGAAACACGTCGGCCACATCCGTGTCGCCAACCACGAGTTCGCCGAGCTTCTCTTGCGTCCGGATCGTCACCGACTGCCCGGCCGGAACATCCACCTCGCCCACGCCGCGGCCATCCTGGAACTTAATGAGCACCTCCTGCGCGCGCCCGGCGGAAACGCTCAGGGCAATCGCGACGAGCGCCACAATGGACACGAAGAATGCCATCAGAATGCGCCAGCGCTCCGCAGCGACATCCATCCTTCCGACAGTCTCCATAAAAATGCCCCTCTATCCGGAGGCGCTCTCCTTGGCCCCTTCCATCAAGTTATTCTACCGCCGATCGGCGCCGGCGGGAACGGGCTCGAGGGCTGGGCGCGATCGAAGAGTGTGGTCCATTGCCAATCAAACGTGCAGTGTGTCGCGAAAAGCACAACCGGGAGCCGAAACCGGCCGCCTTTCACCGCTGGATTTCGACCTGATATTCGGACCGCTCCATTCGCCGGATGACGCCGATCGTCGCGTAGGCTGGCGGCGGATCGTAAGAGTCGTAATAGACGACCGTCGTCGGCTCATCCTTGACCTCCGCAACCTCCTCTGGCTCAGGCGGCGGAAGGGCGGAATCCGTTCCGGCATTCAGATCGCTGATCGTCACGCGGCGGGTCGGCTCTCCCTCTCCCTGCGCTACGTTCCGGAGCGCCAGCGACAGCTGTCCGACATTGGCGGCGAGCGTCAGCTTCTGCGCCTGTTCCGTGTCCACCTCGAGTGTAACGGCCTTGGCCACCAGCGGATCATCGGTCCGTTCGTCGGCCAGCTGGTCGATGGCGAGCACCTTCACACCCTGCAGCAGCACGTCGACATAGGCGGACTCCGAGTTACCCGACCGGTTGCGGCCATTGCGCATCAGCAGGATGTCGACGCGGTCGCCCGGCAGCACGAAGCCGGCGACGCCGAGCACATCGTTAACCCGGATCGTCACCGCCTTTTTGCCGCTCTCCACCACGGCGGAGAGTGTGGCTCGCTGGCCCGGCCCGGTTATCTTCCAGCCAAGGACCGGCTCGTTTGCCTCGACCGCGGTGATCACAAAGCGCTCGCCCTCCTTCAGGAGATCCTCGCGCGTGATGAAGGCGCCGCTCGGGACGTTGCCGTGCGGCCAGGCGATCTCGCGCAGATTGTCATTCTGCAGCCTGTCGCCGAACCGCAGCGATCGCGCCGCGACCACCACCGTCGTTGTCTGCGGCAAGCCCGCCTCGGCCGTCGTGACAACGGGGCG
>DASWJZ010000382.1:0-2233 GCA_036396875.1 Propylenella sp. | reverse complement strand
CGGCGCCGGGAAGCGCGTCGTCCCGAGGATGCGGCTCGGCCCCGGAATGCCCCTCGTCGCCGGGATGCGGTTCGGCGCCGGAATGCGGATCGGCACCGGGATCTGATTCGGGGCAAGAACGTGTATCGGCACCAGGGCGAGCGGCTGCGCTTCGATGCGCGCCGGCGTCGTATGAACCGCCATCGCCGCCGTTCGGTCGGTCTTCACCATCGTCCGGCAGCGGCGAAGCACCCGACAAGTAGTCCGCGGCGATCAACTCCCACAAGGTGCCCGGCGGCACGTCGGCGCCGGCGACGCGCGCTGCGAGCTCCAACACCGCATCGATCTTGCCGAGCAGCTCCACAGGGACATCGAATGTGCGCCGCCGGCGCGGGAGATCGTCCTCATCGCAGCCGTCAGCGTCGGATGCGCAACGTGATCGCTCGTGTTGCGGCGGAACGAGCTGCTGCTCGGCCGTCCGTTGCCCGCTCAGTCCTTGCTCGCGAAGCCGCTGCTCGCCGGCTTGCCGGTCGCCCGCCTGCCGCGCGCCCGTCCGTTGCCCGCGCGCTGCGCGCACCGCGGCCTTGAGCCCCCGCACCGTCTCTGCTTCGGCGAGCGCGAGCCACTCGTCTTCATCCGCTGCGGTGGCGATGCGCGACACCACCTCCGCCTGGGTGCGCGTGAGCCGCTGGTCGATGAAGGCCCGCCTGATCGCCGGCAGGGCTTCGAGCCGGCCTCCGAGCCGTGCCATGTCCCGAAACTCCCGCGGCGAGATTCCGAGCTCCTCGCGCGCGTAGTCCGCGTCCGTTCGATACCCGAGCCGCTGATAGGCACGCTGGGAGCGCAGGCGATGCGCCGTGAGCACCGCCAGCCGCGTACCGAGCCCCTGGGCGTCGACGCAGGCACGGGCGGCGGTGTCCAGCAGGCGGGCCGCTTCGCCGCGCAAAAGACGCACCGACGATCGCGGCGGCTCCAGGTAGGCGGCGGGAACGACGGTCTCACCGCTCTCCAGGCGCAACGAAAGCCGCCCCACGGCCACGTCGGGATCCACGCCGTTCTCCATGGCGCCGATGACCGACGCCAGCGAGGCGGTTCCGGCTGGGCGATGTGTCGAGCGAGAGGCAGATTCTGTCGTATCCATCTACTAAGTTTATCACATTCTCGACGAAAACAACACGAATTCTTCGAGTTCATCGAGCATTTCCGTGAACGGCGGCAGATGGAGTATGTAAATATCTGATTTATTTGAGAAAGTGTCACAATGGTCGACCCACAAAGAATCCGCTCGAACACGGTTCCGAAGCCGTTCACGAGGGTCGTGGAGTACGAAAATTATACGAAAATATGTGGCGAGCCAGAGGCATCACCCCAAGAGGCCCCGGCGAGCCTCCCAAGCTGCGATCGTGGATCAACTCGCCGCGGACCCATACGGATCTCCCTCCCTGCTCAGGCTGGGGCTTTCCCGTGACCCGAAAGTCCCAGGTACGATTGCCGCGATGCAGGAGATGCTGTCCCGGATGGGGGCCGGCGAGAACCCCGATGCCTTGAGGAGAAGTACGGCGACGCCCTCGACGAGGATCCCGTCATGGGCGGCCTCGAAGAGGGAGCGCCGGAGCGCCTGCGTCCATGGCGCTTGCCGCCGGGAGTGAGGAAGTTTCGGTCGGTTGCCGAAGCCCACGCGTGGCGCGACGAGTGGGCGCGGACAAGCGCCGCGGAGTGAGACCCGTCAGTCTTCGCGGCGCGGGCCGAAGAAATCGCTGACCGCCTGCGCGCCGGCGCGCTCGAGCTCGCGGCGGAAGGCCTCCATGTCGCGGACCCGCCAGGCCAGACGCTCCGAGTGGAAGGGGGCGAGTTGCTCCGCGACCCGGCGCTCGAGGCCGTCGAGCGTGGCGTTCAGCGCCGCTTCGATATCGGCCCGGTCGGTCCAGGCCGCCTTGTAGTGGATGACGCCGCCGCGGCCGATGATCCAGGTCATGTTGGGCAGCATGCCGTAGGCACGATGGGCGGTGCCGGCGAGGTCGTCGAGCAAGATCGGGCGCTCGACGCGGCAGTGCTCCTTGAAGGCGCGGGCGTGGTGGCGCTTGTCGTCCATCGACGTGTGGTGGCGATAGCTCTCGCCGGGGTGGGCTTCGCGCGTATAGACGAACACCGAGCGCACGGCCCGGTTTGCGTAGCGGCGCGCCATGTCCTCCATGGCGTCGGCCGCTAGCGCGCAGTAGGGTCAGGTGAAGGAGCCGAACTCCAGGATCGCCGG
>DASWJZ010000381.1:0-9457 GCA_036396875.1 Propylenella sp. | reverse complement strand
GAGAAGTACGCCGCAGCGGATGGCGGCGACGTCGCCGACCCGAAATTCCGCCAGGTCGCGGAGCGCATCTTCAGCGCCGGCACCCGCGTCGCCGTCTATGCCGGCATCCCGACGTTTCTCTCCGCGCCCATGCGCCAGATCGACTGGAGCGCGCCGGATTTCGGCGATCTCGACGTTGCGATCCTCGGCGTGCCGATGGATCTCGGCGTGTCGAACCGGACGGGCGCCCGTTTCGGCCCGCGCGCGGTCAGGACGATCGAGCGCATCGGGCCCTACAACCACGTGCTCGAATGCGCGCCGACGCTTGAGATGAAAGTCGCCGACATCGGCGACGTGCCGTTCCGCAGCCGCTTCAGCCTCGACATGTCGCTGGACGATATCGAGCGGACGATTTGCGCGATCGTCGAGGCCGGCGTCGCGCCGCTCGCGGTCGGCGGCGACCACTCGATGGGGCTGCCGATTCTACGGGCGATCGGGCGCGAAGCGCCGGTCGGCCTGATCCAGATCGACGCGCATTGCGACACGATGGGCCCCTTCGACCACTCAAAATTCCATCACGGCGGACCCTTCCGCCAGGCGGTGCTTGACGGCGTGCTCGACCCCCGGCGGACCATCCAGATCGGCATCCGCGGTTCCGCGGAGTATCTCTGGGAGTTCTCCTACGATTCCGGCATGACCGTGATCCATGCCGAGGAGGTCGAGCGGCTCGGCATCGCAGCAATCGTCGAGACGGCGCGCAAGGTGGTCGGCGACGGGCCGACCTATCTGACCTTCGACATTGACAGCCTCGACCCGGCGTTTGCGCCGGGCACCGGCACGCCGGAGATCGGCGGTCTGACGACGCGCGAGGCGCGGGCGATCCTCTGGGGCCTGAAGGGCGTCAACCTGATTGGCGGCGACGTGGTCGAGGTGGCGCCGCAATACGACGCGACGACCAACACCGCGCAGGCCGGTGCGCAAATGCTGTTTGAGATTGCGAGCCTCCTGGTGTTCCGCCCGAGCGTAGGAAAGCGTCGCTAGACCCTTCGGCCCGCAAATTTTCGACCGCCGATCGGGGACATGGGGTCCGCGCGTTCGGCATCCGCTCCTAGCATCGGAATTGCCTGTCGGATCAGGACATGCATCAATCCGGCTTTCCGCCGTGCGGGGGCGGTCTTGCTGGCAGGGAGAGTGACATGAGCGGTCGTGAAAAGTCCGGCGTGAGCCGGCGGACGGTTCTTACATACGGCGCGGCAGGCGCCGCGGCGCTCGCCATGCCGTCGATCGTGACGGCGCAGGACAGGAGCCTGAAGGTCGGCGTCTATGGCGGCTACTTTAAGGACTCCTTCGACAAGCATATTTTTCCGGGCTTCACCGAAGCGACCGGAATCGCGGTCGAATCGGTCGCCGAGCCGACCGGCGAAGCGTGGCTCGTGCAGCTCGAGCAGGCGGCGCGGGCGGGCGTCGCGCCGGCCGACGTCTCGATGATGTCGCAGGTGGCGACGCTGAAGGGGATGGCGGTCGATCTTTGGGCGCCGCTCGATCTCGCCAAGATCCCGAACGCGTCGAACCTGAAGCCGGAATTCGTGAACACCTACCCGGACGGTCGGACGGCGGGCATCGGCGCCGTGACGTGGTACATCACGCTCGTGTCCAACACCGACACCTACCCGGAAGAGCCTGATTCCTGGGCGTTCATGTGGGACCCGTCCAATGCCGACAGGCTCGGCCTTCTGGCGCTGGTGTCGAACTCCTTCCTCTTGGAGATCACATCGAAGACCTTCTTTGGCGGTGACACCGCAAAGCTCGACTCCGATGATGGCATCCTCGAAGTGATGGCGAAGATCGCCGAGCTGAAGCCCAACGTAAAGCTCTGGTATCGCGACGAGGCGCAGTTCGAGCAGGCGCTGAAATCGGGAGAGATCCCGATGGGTCAGTACTATCACGACGTGACCGGCCTCGCCGCCGCCGACGGGCACCCGGTGCGCTCCACCTTCCCCAAGGAGGGCGGCGTCAACGATGCCGGCCTGTGGGTGGTCTCGAAGGCGTCGGACAAGCTGGAGGAGGCGCACGCCTTCATCGACCACATGTCGAAGCCGGAGACGCAGGCGCTCCTGTCGCGGAATGTCGGCACCTCGCCAACGGTGAACCGGGACGTGCTCGACCTCACCGACGAGGAATTCGCCGCCGTCTCCTCCGACATTCCGGCGATCATTCCGCGCTACGACCTCTATCAGGCGAAGTCGGACTGGCTGAACCAGAAGTGGACGGAGCTGATTGTCGGCGGCTGAGTCCGGATGGGCGTTGGCGAGGCCTGCTCCTCTCCCCGATGGGGAGAGGCCGGCCGACGCCCTCTCTTTTAGGGAGAGGGTAGTGTCCGGCCTTGTTCTCGATCGCCTGACCAAGCGCTTCGGCGCACTCGCCGCCGTCGACGACGTGAGCCTTGCCATCGCCCCCGGCACCTTCGTCTGCCTGCTCGGCCCGTCCGGCTGCGGCAAGACCACGCTGCTGCGAATGATCGCGGGACTCGAGGAACCGAGCTCCGGCCGCGTCATGATCGAAGGCGAGGACATCACCGGCCGCGCCGCCCACCAGCGCGATTTCGGCATGGTGTTCCAGTCGCTGGCGCTCTTTCCGCACCTGACCGTTGGCGAGAACATCGCCTATCCCTTGCGCATCCGCGGTGCGCCGAAGGCGGACCAGCGGGCGCGCACAGAGGAGCTTCTCGATCTCGTGCACCTTCCGGGGCTCGCCGAGCGCCCGATTTCGCAGCTTTCCGGCGGCCAGCGCCAGCGCGTCGCCATCGCGCGCGCGCTCGCCCGCTCGCCGCGCCTCTTCCTCCTCGACGAGCCGCTTTCCGCCCTCGACGCCAAGCTCCGCGAGGCGATGCAGGTGGAGCTCCGCCAGCTGCAGCGGCGGCTCGGCATCACCACCATCGTCGTCACCCATGACCAGCGGGAGGCGTTGACGATGGCCGACCTGATTGTGGTGATGGGCGAGGGCCGCATCCGCCAGGCCGGCTCGCCGCTCGACATCTACCGCCGCCCGAGCGACGCCTTCGTCGCCGCCTTCATCGGCTCCACCAATCTTCTGCCCGCAACGCCCGCGCCGGATGGTGCGTTGGTACCGGGTGGAACCATTCCGGGCCTTGCCGTTCCGGCCGGCGGCGCCGCAGCCGTCATCTCGGTCCGGCCGGAGGACATCCGAATCGTCGGCCCGGCGAGCGCGGCGATGCGCGGCCGCGTCACGTTCGTCCGCGACCTCGGCGCGAGCGTCGAAACCTTTGTCGCCTGCGACGGCCAGGAGATCGCCGCGGTTTCCTCCCCGCGCGAGCGCCACGGCTTCGGGGAAGGCGCCGAGGTCGGCCTCGAGATCGCGGCGGCTGACTGCCTGGTTCTTCCGGCATGAGGACGGAGCGCCAGCCGCGCTTTGCGGCCTATCTGCCGCTCGCCTTCCCGGCCGTCATGCTCGCCGTCTTCTTCGTCGTTCCCTTCGGCATCATGCTGGCGGTGAGCTTCTTCCGCCGCGTGCAGGGCGCCTTCTACGAGCCGGCCTTCGTGCTCGACAATTACGCCCGCTTCCTGACGCCGTTCTTCGCCGAGCGCCTCGGCTTCTCGCTCTTTCTCGCCGCGCTCGTCGCCGCCATCTGCGTCGCGCTCGGTCTTCCGTTCACCTACCGGCTGACACGGCTGCCGCGGCGCCGGCAGGTCGCGTGGCTGGTCGCGCTGCTCGCAGTCCTCTCGCTCTCCGAGGTGATCATCGGCTTCGCCTGGTCGACGCTCCTCTCGCGCACCGCCGGGATCACCAATCTTTTCGTCGCGCTCGGCGTGATGGAGGAGGCGATATCCCTGACACCCGGCTTCGGCGCGGTGTTGACCGGCATGGTCTACCAGGCGTTCCCCTACACGATCCTCGTGCTTTACCCCTCGGTCGCCCGGCTCGACCCGTCGCTCGTCGAGGCGGCGCGCACCCTCGGCGCATCGCCGATCCTCGCCTTCTTCAATCTTGTCGTGCCGGTCCTCCGCAACACGCTGCTTGCGACCTTCATCATGGTCTTCGTCTTCGCGCTCGGCTCCTATCTGCTGCCGCAGATTCTGGGTCGCCCGCAGCACTGGACGCTGTCGGTCCTGATCACCGACCAGGCGATCTATCAGTCGAACCTTCCGTTCGCCGCCGCGATGGCGGTTTTCCTCGTGCTGGTCAGCCTCGCCCTCGTCGGTCTGTCGCTGATGATCGGCCGCAGGAGCGCCGCGTGACCGCGCGCCTCGGCAGCTTGCTTCTCTTTCTCGGCGTCGGGCTCTTCCTCGCCGCGCCCATCGCCATCGTCGCCGGCGTGTCGATCAACGAGCAGAAGACGCTGCAATTCCCGCCGGAGGGCTTTTCGCTCGGCTGGTACGCGGAGATCGTTACCGACCCCGGTTGGCGGAGCGCCTTCATCACCTCCGTCGTCATCGCCACCTGCGCCGCCGCTCTGTCGCTGCTGGTTGCCTTTCCGCTCGTCTGGTCGCAGTGGCGGCGCCCGGTCCGCTGGGCGCGCGTTCTGGAGGCGCTCGGGCTGACCCCGTTCATCCTCCCGCCCGTCATCACCGCCCTCGGCTTCCTCTCCTTCTGGGCGACGATCGGTCTCTACGGGCAATCGTGGACGGTGGTCGTCAGCCACGCGATCTTCTTCGTCACGCTTCCCCTCGTGACCCTTACCCTCGGCTTCGCATCGATCGAGCGCGAGATCGTCGAGGCCGCCGCCACGATGGGGGCTGACGACCGCGCCATCCTCCGAACCGTCGTGCTGCCGCTCGTCGGCCCCTATATCGTCTCCGGCTATGCCTTCGCCTTCGTGCTGTCGCTCAACGAATACATCGTCGCCTACATGGTAGCCGGCTTCACCACCGAGACGCTGCCGATCAAGATTTTTAGCGCCTTGCGCTACGGCTACACGCCGACGATGGCGGCGGTTACAGTCGTCTTCGTCGCCGTCGCGGCCCTGATCTTCGGGCTGATCGCGCGCTTCGGAGACCTGCCGCGGCTCCTCGGCGCCTGGGCCGCGCGGGAGGGCTGATGCGCATCGCCGCCTTCCAGATGGTGGCGCAGCCGGGAGATGTTGCGGCCAATCTTGCCCTCATCGACGGAGCGGCGCACGAGGCGAAGGCTGCCGGCGCAACGCTTCTGGTCGGGCCGGAACTTGCGACGACAGGCTACGGCGCCGGCGATGCGATCCGTAATCTCGCAGAGAGCACCGACGGGGCGCAGGTGGCGCGGTTTGCCGCGATCGCCGAGGAGCACGGCATCACGCTTGTCGCCGGCTTCGCCGAGCGCGACGGCGCCGCGATCTACAACACCGCGGCCCTGCTCACGCCGGAGGGGCGACGCATCCTCTATCGCAAATGCCATCTCTACGGCGACTATGAGCGAGCGCTCTTCAGGCCCGGCGACAGGCCGTCCCCGCTCGTCAAACTGGACGACATGCGGCTCGGGCTGCTCATCTGCTACGACGTGGAGTTCCCCGAGCCTGTGCGAGCGCTGGCGCGAGCCGGCGCCGACCTTGTCCTCGTTCCGACCGCGCAGCCCGATACCGCCGACGCGGCGTTCATCGCGGAAAAGATCGTGCCGGTCCGCGCGTTCGAGAACGGCATCGCGATCGTCTATGCCGATCACGCGGGGGCCGACCGGAATTTCTCCTATGCGGGACGCTCGGCGATCGTCCTGCCGGACGGCGCTGACGCCGCCCGCGCCGCGCCGGAAGGCCGCGCCGTCATCGTCGCCGATTACGAGCCGGCGGCGTTCGCCCAGACGCGCGCGGCCAATCCCTATCTCCGCGATCTCCGCGCCGACCTCTTCTGACGGATCGGCGGCATTCCCATCAGGCCGGCGCGAGCTTGAAGTCGCTGCCCTCCGGCACCGTCTGGCCGCCGTCGACCACGATCGTCGTGCCGGTAACGTATTCGGCCTCGTCCGACGCGAGATAGAGGACGGCGTTCGCCACGTCGCGCGGCGTGCCGAGTCGGCCGAGCGGCACCATCGCCTCCATGCTGGCGATGAACGCCGGGCTGCGGTGCTCCTTCATCCCCTCGGTCAGAATGTTGCCCGGCTCGACGCCGTTGACCGTGATCCCGTAGGGAGCGAACTCGATCGCAGCGGCGCGGATGAAGCCGTTGATGCCCGCCTTGCTCGCGGAATAGTGGGCGTGGCCCGGGCTGCTCACGCGCGGACCGGTGATCGACGAGGTGAAGACCATCCGCCCGTAGCGCCGCTCCTTCATCGACTGCAGGCAGGCCTGCGCGGCGAGGAATGTCCCCCTCAGATTCACCGCCAGCACGCGGTCCCATTCTTCGGGGGAAATGTCTTCGATCATCGTCCAGGGGTAAATGCCGGCGTTCTGCACCAGGATGTCGACGCGCCCGAATTTTTCCAGCGCCGCGGCGACCATCGCCTCCGCGCCGGCCTTCGCGCTGATGTCGACGGCCAGGAACTCGACCGGCCCCGTCTTGCCGAGCCGATCGGCGGTCGCCCTGCCGGCGTCAGCATCCGCATCCGCGAGCACGAGCGACGCACCCTCCTCAAGGAAACGCTCGGCGATGCCGGCGCCGATGCCGCGCGCCGCGCCCACGACTATCGCAATTCTTCCCTGAAGCCTGCGGCCCTGCATGTTGTCCTGATTAGCCGCTGCGCCTTCAACCGTCCATCTCTGGGGGCTGCGTGGCGTTCGCAAGGCGCGCTTCGCAAGACCAGGCACGGGCAAGAGTAGCGGCGGACGGGTGATCTACTACCTGGGTGTATCAGCGCATTCGCTCTTCATGATGACGGCGTTCCCGAAGAGCGAGCGTGATGACCTTTCACCCGAGCAACGGAAGGCGATACTTGCGGTGATTGAAGGGATCAAGGAAAGTAAACCATGAGCAGACGGCGCAAGGGATCTCGCGTTGGAGACGATCTGGTCGAGGCCTTTGCCGAGATGGCGGCCTATCTGCGTGGAGAAATTGAGGCTGAAAGCTACGAAGTCTCTGACGACGTGCTGACTCCGGGACGCATCCAGGACATCCGTCGCCGCGTCGCCTCGTCGACAATAGAGTTCGAGCGCAGCTTTCATATCCCGGCCCGGACTATGGAGGCTTATGAGCAGGGGCGCCGGAAGCCAGATGCGGCAATGAGGGCGCTGCTTCGGATTATCGAGCGTGAGCCCGATGCGGCTCGCCGCGCGCTCTCGCAGCACGGCGCCCACCATAGGTCAGGGCGAGCCGCGTAACGGCAGTGATATCGCTGACCGAGGAACCTGCTACAAATACCGCCGCCTGATCGTCGTCTTCAGTGTGTCGAGCAGCACCGCCGCCAGCACCAGCCCGCCCTGGATCATCTGCGTATAGTGCGGCGGCATGCCCATCACATTGATCGCCGTCTGGATCGAGCTGAGGAGAAGCACGCCGGCGAATACGCCCGAGAGGCGTCCCTGCCCGCCCTTCAGGCTGACGCCGCCGATCACCACCGCCGCGAAGGCCTGGAACAGCATGCCAATGCCGAGATTGGCGGTGGCGCCGGCGGTGCGCGACGCGAGCAGCCACCCGGCAAGGCCCGCGAGCATTCCCGACAGGACGAAGGCGGCGGCGACCGTCCGCCCGACCCGGATGCCCGCGCGGAAGGTGGCGACCGGGTTGCCGCCGATCATGATCAGATGCCGGCCGAACGGCGTCTTCGTCAGGACGAAGGCGAAGAGTACGTAGACAAGGATCAGCATCCAGGCGAGGAGCGGCACACCGAGCGGGCGTTCCACCGCCATCATGCGCATGGAGTCCGGCAGGCCGTATACCGAGCGGCCGCCGGAGACCGCCACGACCAGACCGCGCGCCCAGATATAGGCAGCGAGCGTCACGATAAAGGCGTTGATCCCGAGCCGCACCGCGAGAAAGGCGTTGGCGGAGCCGACCACGGCGCCGACCGCCAGCGCCATGGCGAGCGACACCGGCAGCGCCAGCCAGGGCGGATCGAGGGCGAGTCCGCCGCCGGCGCCCCCCGTTCCGAAGACGAGCGCAACCGTCATAGCGGCAAGCGCCATCACCGATTCGATCGACAGGTCCATGTGTCCGCCAATCAGCGTGAGCGAAAGCCCCACCGCGATTATGCCGACGAAGGTCGATTGCTCGAGAATGTTGAGGAGGATGCCGATCTGCAGGAAATTCTGAATCGCGAAGGAGAAAGCACCGAGCACGGCGATCAGGATCAGCCAGACGAGATTGTCGAGCACGAACTCGACGGCGGCCACCCGCCGCGACGTGACGACGGCAGGCTGACGCGCGGCTTCGGCGGTTTCGACGGTCATCGGCGGCCCGTATCCACCAAGCTCCTCATCCTGAGGCGTGAGCGTCCGAAGGGCGCGAGCCTCGAAGGATGCCCAGCCGTCGTACTTGGTTCGAGGCTCGCCGCTTTCGCGGCGAGCACCTCACCATGAGGACGTCGTTCCTTGGAGCCCGTCTACTCGACCGGCGTGACCGGCGCCGTCGGCGGCTGCAGATTGCCCCAGAACTTCGGGTCGTCGACGTTTTCCTTGGTGATCGCCGCCCCCGGGATTTTTATGTTCGGCCCCCAGGTCTCGATCGCCAGCTCCGATTGCAGTCCGGTCACGTCGTAGGTGCCGGGCTTGATCTCCTCCTTGTTCACGACCTTGTCGGCGAACATGGCGAGCGCCGCCGCCTGGGCGACCATCGGCTGCTCGACCTCCACCTGCTCCCAGCCCTTGCGGATGAGATCGAGGCCGACCGGCGCGCCGTTCGACGAGACGAGCATCACGTCGCCCGGCTGCTTGCCCTGCGCCTCCAGCACCGCCGCCACCGCTACAGCGAGATGCGCGGCATGCACGAAGATCAGGTCGATGTCCGGGTTGGTGAGCATCTGGTCGGACGCGATGTTGCCGGCGTTCGACGCCTCCCACTGCATCGCCGCATGCGTGATGATCTCGACGTCCGGATGCGCCGCCATCTTCTCCTCGAACCCCTTCTGGATGTCGAGCGTGTAAGGGTCGCCCGGATCGCCGAGTATCTGCAGCACCTTGCCCTTCGCCGAGCCGTGCCTTTCGGTCAACAGCCGGGTGATCTCCTCGGCTGCGATGTAGCCGATCTCGACGGTGCCGGCGACCGATGTGAAGTCCGACGGGGTTGACGTGATCTGCCGGTCGAAGATCATCACCGGGATTCCGGCCGCCCGCATCTTCTCGATGCCGGTCTTCGCCGCGTCGAAATCGACGGCGGCGAGGATGACGGCGGACGGCTTCAGGTTGATCACATCGTCGATCTGGTTGAGCTGCAGGTCGCTGCGGTTCTGCGCGTCGAGCGACACCACCTCGTAGCCGACATCCTTCATGAACTTGGTGATGGCGTCGATCGACCCGGTCTGGAACTCGTCGAGCAGCGTCGGAACCAGATAGTAGATCTTCCCCTTCATGTCCTGCGCCGCGGCGATGCCCGCCGACGCCGCCATGGCGACGGCGACGACC
>DASWJZ010000380.1:0-4053 GCA_036396875.1 Propylenella sp. | reverse complement strand
CGAAGTCGGCGGCCAGAAGATTCTGAACGGGATCGACCTCACGGTGAATGCGGGCGAGGTGCACGCCATCATGGGGCCGAACGGTTCCGGCAAGTCGACGCTCGCTTACGTGCTTGCCGGCAAGGACGAGTACGAAGTGACCGAAGGCGAGGTGCTCTACAACGGCGAGAACCTTCTGGAGATGGAGCCGGACGAGCGCGCCGTCGCCGGCGTGTTCCTCGCTTTCCAGTACCCGGTCGAGATCCCCGGCGTCGGCACCATGACGTTCCTGCGGACCGCGCTCAACGCGCAGCGGAAGGCGCGCGGCGAGGCTGAGCTTTCCACGCCGGAATTCGTGAAGTTCGTGAAGGAGACCGCCGCGAAGCTGCAGATCACGCCCGACATGCTGAAGCGGCCGCTCAATGTCGGCTTCTCCGGCGGCGAGAAGAAGCGGAACGAGATTTTCCAGATGGCGCTCTTGCAGCCGTCGCTCTGCGTCATGGACGAGACCGATTCCGGCCTCGACATCGACGCGCTCAGAATCGTCGCCGACGGGGTCAACGCGCTCCGCTCGCCCGAGCGCGCCTTTGTGGTCATCACGCACTATCAGCGGCTCCTGAATCATATCGTCCCGGATTTCGTGCACGTCATGGCAAGGGGCCGGATTGCCCGCTCCGGCGGCAAGGACCTGGCGCTCGAACTGGAAGAGCGCGGCTATGCGGAATACGGCGAGGCGGCCTGATGACGGACCAGCCGACCCGTATCCGGACCAAGGCGGAGGAGGCGCTGGCGAGCCATTTCGCCTCGCTAGACGCCGACGATGCGATGCGCGACATCCGCGCCGCCGCCTTCGACGCATTCGCGGCGCAGGGCCTGCCGCACCGCCGCATCGAGGAGTGGAAATATACCGACCTGCGCGCCCTGATGCGCGACGCGCCGGCACCGGCGGCGCCGGCGGCGCCTGCGGATGCCAAGGCGGCGCTCGAGCGCGCCGATGTGTTCGCGGGGATGGACCGCGCTCGGATCGTCTTCGTCAACGGCCATTTCGTGCCGTCGCTTTCGGATATGCAGGGCATAGAAGGCGGCGTCGATTTCGCCTCCCTCGGCCGCTTCCTCGCCGACGGGGGAGCGATTCTCGACCGTTCGCTGGAACCCGCCGAAGCGCCGGTCTTCGCCCTGAACACCGCCTTCGTGCGCGACGGCGCGGTGCTCCGCATCCGCGAGGGCGCAAAGCTCAAGCGGCCGCTCGAGATCGTCACGGTCTTCGCCGGGATCGTTCCCGGACTGCAGACGCTGCGCCACCAGGTCTCGATCGGGGCCGGGTCCGAAGCGACCGTCCTGCAGACCTATGCCGGGCCGGACGGCGTCGCCTATCACACCAACGTCGTGACTGAGTTGCAGGTCGGCGACGGCGCCAAGATCCGCTGGGTTTCGGCACAGGAAGAGGGTGGCGATGCGCTGCATCTCTCTCTGCTTCTGCCGCGGCTCGGCGGAGACGTGAGCTTCGAGCCGTTCTTGTTCGTTGCCGGCGGGCTTGTCTCGCGGAGCGAGATCCGCATGGGATTCGAGGCGCCGGGGTCCAATGTCGGCCTGCGCGGCGCCACGATCGCCCGCGGCAAGCAGCACATGGACACGACGCTCATCGTCAATCATTCCGCCCCCCGCTGCGGCGGGCAGGAATATTTCAAGGCCGCGATGGACGGGCAGTCGCAGGGGGTCTTCCAGGGCAAGATCATCGTGGAGCGCGGCGCGCAGAAGACCGATTCCAAGATGATGAGCCGCGCGCTCCTTCTGTCGGATCAGGCGGAGTTCGCCAACAAGCCGGAGCTCGAGATCTTCGCCGACGACGTCGTCTGCGGCCATGGCGCCACCTGCGGGCAGATCGACAGGCAGATGCTCTTCTTTCTGCGCTCGCGCGGCATCGGGGAGGAGGAGGCCGAGCGCATGCTGGTCCAGGCTTTCCTGGCCGATGCGATCGAGATGGTCGGCGACGAGGGCATTGTCGCGGCGCTCGAGGCGCGCACGCGCCGCTGGCTCGGCATGGGGGCGGAAACACTCTGATGGCGACGAACGGCGGCTATGACGTGGAGGCGGTGCGCGCGGATTTCCCGATCCTCTCCCGCACGGTTTACGGCAAGCCGCTCGTCTATCTCGACAACGCCGCATCGGCGCAGAAACCGCGCGCGGTGCTCGACCGCGTCCAGCGCGCCTACACCGAGGAATATTCGAACGTCCATCGCGGCCTGCACTTCCTCTCGAACGCCGCCACCGAGGCCTACGAGGACGCGCGCGAGACCGTCCGCCGCTTCCTGAACGCGCCGGCCGCCGAGGAGATCATCTTCACCCGCTCCTCGACCGAGGGCATCAACCTCGTGGCGCAGTCCTTCGGCGGCATGCGCATCGGGGAGGGGGACGAGATCGTCCTCTCCATCCTCGAGCACCATTCCAATATCGTGCCGTGGCATTTCCACCGCGAGCGGTGCGGCGCCGTCATCCGATGGGCGCCGATTCACGAGGACGGCTCGCTCGATCTGGAGGCGTTCGAGGGTCTGCTGAACGAGCGGACGAAGATGGTCTCCATCGTCCACATGTCCAACGTCACCGGCACCGTCGTGCCGGTCCGGGAGGTCTGCCGCATCGCGCACGAGCGCGGCATTCCGGTCCTCGTCGACGGCAGCCAGTCGGCGGTCCATCTGCCGATCGACGTGCAGGAGCTTGGCTGCGACTTCTTCGTGTTCACCGGCCACAAGACCTACGGCCCGTCCGGCATCGGCGTCGTTTGGGGCCGGCGCGAGCACCTCGACGCCATGCCGCCGTTCCTCGGCGGCGGCGAAATGATCCGCGACGTGACCGAGGACTGGGTCACCTACGGCGACCCGCCGCACAAGTTCGAAGCGGGGACGCCTCCCATCGTCCAGGCGATCGGGCTCGGGGCGGCGCTGAAATACATGGAGAGCCTTGGCCGCGAGGCGATCCGCGCGCACGAGGCCGACCTCGCGCTTTACGCACAGGAGCAGCTTTCGGCGTTGAACTACCTCCGCATTTTCGGCCATGCGCCGGGGAAGGGCGCGATCGTCGCCTTCGAAATGGCGGGCGCCCACCCCCACGACGTGTCCACGATCATCGACCGGGAGGGAATTGCCGTCCGCGCCGGAACGCATTGCGCGCAGCCGCTGCTTGCGCGATACGGCGTCACCGCGACCTGCCGCGCCTCCTTCGGCCTCTACAACACCCGCGCCGAAGTCGACGCGCTGGCGAAGGCGCTGGCGAAGGCGCACTCGTTTTTTGCTTGAGCACTTGACGAAAGGTCCGTTACGCGATACGTATCGCGGAAACCTTGGTCGAATTCAGTAGGGACTGCGTTTGCGAACAGGCCTTAGCCCCATCATGTTCTCACCCGCACGCTGTCCAGGCGGGATTGGACATGATCAGAAGCTACAAGGATAAGCGAACCGAGCGCTTTTCACGGGGTGCGGCTGTAAAGGAGTTCAGGCCCTTTGAAGAGGCGGCGGAAACCCGCCTTTCTCGGCTAAGTGCCGCCGATTCGCTCGGCGATTTGGCACAAGTGCCTGGAAACCGACTGGAGGTGTTGCGCGGGAATCGAAGGGGCCAACATAGCATCCGGATCAACGATAAGTGGCGCATTTGTTTTCGCTGGAATGAATCTGATCGGTGTGCTGAGGACGTTGAGATTGTAGACTATCATTGAGGCCTTCCATGTTTACGCGCGTGGTACATCCCGGAAGAGTGCTGAAGGAAGATTTGGATGACATCGGCGTTAGCGCGCGCGAGCTGGCGCGCCGGATTAACGTTCCGGCAAACCGAATTACACAGATAATCCGCGGCCAGCGCGGCATCAGCGGGGATACGGCGCTCCGTCTCGGACATTGGTTTGGCACCAGCCCGCAGTTTTGGCTGAACCTGCAGAGCACCTACGAATTGAACCTTGCGCGGAAGCTCGCGGGCGCCGAAATTGAAGCTCTCCCTCGGCTTGACCCAGACGAAGCGAAAGTAGCGTGAATGTTCAGATGAGCGAAGCACCGACCTATTCCGCCGGGCGGGAGGCCGCCGAAG
>DASWJZ010000379.1:0-9065 GCA_036396875.1 Propylenella sp. | reverse complement strand
CGACGTACTCGTGGAGTTCTCCGACTGCCTTCGCCGCGGGGTCCGCGGCATAGATCTCGTCGCACGCTACGGCGGCGAGGAGTTCGTGCTCGTCATGCCGGAGACGGATCGCGACTTCGCCGTTTCGGTGGCCGAGCGGCTCCGCGGCGACGTGGAGAAGCTCCCGTTCGCCACGCGACGCGGAGCGGCCATTTCCGTCACGACGAGCATCGGGCTTGCGGAATGGCGGGGGCCATCCGACACGACCGAGGCCCTCTTGGGCCGCGCCGACCGGGCGCTTTATTCAGCCAAGCGAGCCGGCCGCAACCGAGTGGTGGCAAGCGCCGCGTGACACCTGACGGTAAACCACCGGTTGCGAGTTCCGTTACGTTTTTAACCAAATATGAACCATTCGGTAGAAACGCGCCGCCTGATCGGCTTCATAGGGCGAGGCGGGGAGGGTGGCGCCTGGCGCCGACTTGCCGCACTCGAATACCCCATGGATTTGCTCAGGTCCGCCGCATCTCCTGGGTCCGTGGGGTCGGCCGGTCGGACGTGGTGAGTGGCCTCCTCGTACAGCCACGCTCCGGCCGGCCACTTTTTGCCTGAAACCCATCGAAAAAGGCGCCCTCAGGCGCCTTCACGAGTGCGGCGCCGGTGGCGCTGCTATTTGATCTTCGCTTCCTTGAACACGACGTGCTTCCTCGCCTTCGGATCGTATTTCCGCAGCGACAGCTTGTTGGTCATGGTGCGAGTATTCTTCCTGGTCACATAGAAGTATCCGGTGCCCTCGTCGCTGACGAGGCGGATCTTCACCGTTGCCGCCTTGGCCATGAACCCGTCCTTACCGATCTGGAATTCGGGCTGAAATGACGGCTGCGGCGTCCGAAGTCAAGCCTTCGGACCGCCCCGCTCAAGCGGTCAATTTCTAACAAAGCTGTGACGAAAGAGCGCGGAACTGCCTGCGGGCGCGGGAGTTTGCCTCGCGATCGGGGGCGACCAAGCTCTGGAGAGAACAATGCGCGTTCGATCTTTATCTCTGGCGGGCGGCTTGGCGGCGGCGGTTCTTTGTTCGGCCGCGGCGCAGGCGGTCCCCGGAATGGCGACAGGAAACGTCAATATGCGGACGGGTCCCAGCACCGGCTATGCGGTCATGACTACGATCCCGGTGGGCGCGCCGGTGGAGGTTCACAGATGCGACCGTTGGTGTGAAGTGAGCTATGCTGGCCGGCGCGGCTGGGCGTCAGGCAATTATATCGCCTCGGGCTACGCTGTGCAGCCGGTGCCGGTGGTGCCGCCGACGGTTTACGCCTACCGGCCGGCGCCACCGCCGCAGATCTATTGGCGCTATGGCCACCGGCCGTGGTGGGATGATCGGTATCGGCGCTGGCGCGACCGTGACCGGTGGTGGTACGACAATCGCTGGCATGATCGGCCGGGCGTCAACTTCCAGTTCGGCTTCGGCAACTGACCGGCAACTGACTGCCTAAAAGCCCGCCTCCCCCGGAGGCGGGCTTCTTGCGAGCGTTCAGCGGAAGGCGATGCGCAACGCCACGATTGCAGCGTAGATAGCGAAGATTACGCTGAGGACCAGCGGAAAGCCGAAGGAGGGTGCGCGCGCCATGGCATCGCCGATGGCGAGCGGGCCGACGAGCATTCCGAGCGCGTAGCAGAAGACGAAAGCGGCATTGGCGCCTGCGAGATCGCCGCCCTGGAAGCGCGCGGCGAGATGCGCAAGGCCCACGGTATAGATGCCGGCGGTCACGCCGCCCCAGAGAAATAGAACCGTCGCAAGCAGAACTGGCGAGCTTGCGACCGTCCATGCGACGAGCATGCCAAACGCCCCGGCGAGACCGCAAGCCAGGAGGATCAGGCGCCTGTCCGTGCGGTCGGCCAGCAAGCCCAGCGGAATCTGGAAGGCGACGTTGCCGAGCGTCATGGCGGAGACGAGGAGCGCGGCGGTCTCCGGCCGGAAGCCGAGATGCTGGCCCCACAGCGGCAGGAAGGCGAAGCCGCCGCTTTCGCCGGTGGCAAAGACGAGGGCGCCGATCGTGGCGACGGGGACGGCGAAAATGAAGGTAGAGAAACGGATGCGCGGCCGCTCGCGGAAATCGGGCGAAACCTTGCGCGCGAGAAAAGCGGGGACGGCGGCGAGGATCATCAGCATGCTGCCGATGAGGAACGGATAGATCGTCAGCACGCCCAGCGCTGCGATGATGGCCGGCCCGACGGCAAAGCCGATGGACAGAAGCGTCGCATAAAGCCCGATGACAAAACCGCGCTTCCCGTCCGGGGTCTTGGCGGCGATCCAGAACTCGGAGAGCGTGAAGCAGAGCGAGACGCAGCCGCCGTAGAGAAAAATGACCGGGAACAGCCAGCCTAGGTCCTCGATGAAAAAGACAAGCGGAATGAGGCAGCCGGCCGCGACGGTGAGGACGACGATCGTCCGGGCGGTGCCGAGCCGTGCCGCGATCCGCGCCGTCAGCGGCGCCGCGCATAGCATTGCGATCGCGTAGGTTGAGACGACGATGCCGATCGTGCGCTCCGATATGCCGCGTCCGGAAAGCGTGAGCGACACAAGCGGTGTCATCAGGCTGACAGCGATCCCGACGGAAACGATGGTCGCGATGGCAGCGCTTGCGCCGAGGGTAAGGCCCAGCCGCTGGCTCCAGCCGGGGCCCGGCGCAAAGGGCACCAGGACGGGCGCCCTCATCGGCGCGGGCCGGGCGTAAGAACGGAGCGTCGCTTCAAGCAATGGCCGTCGCGGTTCATTCGCCCTGCTTGCGAGTGGGCTGCTTCGCCCTGGCCGGCCGTTTCTTCTCGGGCCGACTCCGGTGTCCCGCAACACGCCTGCCTTTCCGGCGGGCGGGCCGCGGCTCCGGCCCGTCGCGGAGCAGCTCAAGCCGCAGGCTGCCCGCATACGGAAGCGCTTCGGCAAGCCGGACCTCGACCGCGTCTCCCAGCCGGAAGGTCTCGCCGGTAGTCCGGCCGACGAGGCGGTGATGCGCCTCCTCGAATTCGTAGAAATCCTCGCCGATGGTCGAGATCGGCACAAAACCGTCGGCGCCGCTGTCGGCGATCTCGACGAAGAGGCCGGCCCGCGTGACACCGCGGATGCGCCCCTCGAAATGCGCCCCGACCCGCTCGGCGAGCCACGATGCGATGAGCCGGTCCACCGTGTCGCGCTCGGCGGCCATGGCGCGGCGCTCGGCGACCGAGATCTCTCCGGCAACGCGCTCCAGCCTCGCCTCGTCCTGCTGCCGCAGCCCGCCGGGGCCGAGACCAAGTGCGGCGACCAGCGCGCGGTGGATCAGAAGATCGGCGTATCGGCGTATCGGCGAGGTGAAATGGACATAGCGGCGAAGATTGAGCCCAAAATGGCCGATGTTCTCCACCGAGTATTCCGCCTGGCTCTGCGACCGCAGCACCACCTCGTTGACGAGAAGCGCGTTCGGCGTGTCCGCGACGCGCGCGAGGATGCGATTGAACTGGCTCGGCCTGAGGTTGCCGGCCTTGGGAAAGCTCATGTCGAGCGAGCCGAGAAAGTCGCGCAGCGCGTCGAGCTTCTCCCATGACGGCTCGTCGTGGATGCGATAAACGATCGCGCTCTTCTTCGCTTCGAGCGTCTCGGCGGCAGCGACATTCGCCTGGATCATGAACTCCTCGATCAGGCGATGGGCATCGAGACGCGGCGGAACGACGACCCGGTCGACGGACCCGTCCGGCTTGAGAAGCACCTTGCGCTCGGGCAGGTCGATGGCAAGCGGCTCACGATCGTTGCGGCCGCGGGAGAGCACTGAATAAGCCGCCCAGAGCGGCTTCAGGACCGGCTCGAGAAGCGGCGCTGACTTTCGATCGGGCCGACCGTCGATCGCCTGCTGCGCCTGCTCGTAGGAAAGCTTCGCCGCCGACCGCATCATGACCCGGTGGAACGTATGACCCTTCTTACGGCCATCCACGCCGAACCGCATCCGAACGGCGATCGTAGGGCGGGGCTCGTTCTCGCGGAGCGAACAAAGGTCGTTCGATATGCGCTCCGGCAGCATCGGCACCACGCGGCCGGGAAAATAGACCGAATTGCCGCGTCGCTCGGCCTCGTGGTCAAGCGCGGAGCCGGGCCGCACGTAATTGGCCACGTCGGCGATGGCGACTGTCACGATATGGCCGCCGGGCGCTTCCGGATCCGGCTCCGCGTGAACGGCGTCGTCGTGGTCGCGCGCATCCGCCGGGTCGATGGTGACGAGCGGCAGCGCCTGCCAGTCCTCCCGGTGCGACATCCCGGCCGGCTCCGCCGCTTCGGCAGCCTCAAGAACGGCGTCCGGAAACGTATAGGGGACGCCGTGCTCCTCAAGCGCTATGAGGCTGATCGCCTTCTCCGTCGATACGTCGCCGAGGCGCTCCACCACCCGCCCTGTGGCAAGCCCGAAGCGGCCGCTCTTGACGATTTCGACGGAGACGAGTTCGCCGTCCCGCGCGCCTCTCGCGGCATCCGGCGAGACGGTGAGTTCCGGGTCGCGGCGGTCGACCGGGATGATGCGCGCCGCTCCGTCCCGTTGCCGGAAAATGCCGAGAGCTGCCTTCGGCTTGCGCTCCAGAAGCTTGATGATCCGACCGGTGAACCCGCCGGTTTCTCTGTCCGGCAGCAGGCGGGCAAGCACTCTGTCGCCGATGCCGGGGGCGCGGCCGCGGCCGCCGCGGCCGCCCTTTGCATCGCCGGTGACGACGACGCGCGGCGCCGATCCCCACGCCTCGTCCCACTCGACGGGGACGCCGATCGGCTCGCCCTGATCGTCGATCCCTTCAACCGCAAGCACGGTCACGGAGGGGAGGTCGCCAGGTCTTCGGATGCGCTTGCGGGTGCCGTCGAGCAGGCTCTCGTCGGCCATTTCGCGCAGCAGGCGCTTCAGGCCGATCCGGGCGCCGCCGGATATGCCGAAGGCGCGGGCGATCTCGCGCGCCCCGGCCTTGCCGGAATTCTCGGCGACGAAACGGAGGATGGCGTCCCGGGTCGGAAGCTCCCGATCGCCTCCCTTCCCGGGCCTGTGCGGCTTGCGCGCCAAGGGATCTCTACGTCGATCCGGCGGCGGCCTTGCGCGCGGACTTGCGCGCGGACTTGCCGGCGGGCTTTTTCGCGCCGGAGGCCTTTCGGGCGGCCCTGGGCGCCGGCCGACCGGCGCCCGATGCATCTTTCTCTTCTTTGGCGGCAAGCAAAGCCAGGGCCTGCTCCAGCGTGATCGCCTCGGGGTTGAGCGTCCGCGGAAGGGTGGCGTTGATCTTCCCGGCATTGACGTAGGGGCCATAGCGGCCCGAACGCACGGTGACCGGAGCGCCCAGAGTTGGATGCTCGCCAAGCTCCTTCAGAACCGACGCCGCAGTCCGGCCGCGGGCTCCGCTCCTCTTTTCCGCCAGGAGCGAGATTGCGCGGTTCGGCCCCACCGTGAACACCTCGTCCACCGATTCCAGATTCACATATTTCTTATCGTGCTCGACAAACGGGCCGTAGCGGCCGATTCCGGCGACGATCGGCTTACCCGTCTCGGGATGAATTCCGACCTCGCGCGGAAGCGACAGGAGCTTCAGCGCCGCCCCCAGATCGACCTCCTCGACGACCCAGCCTTTCGGAATACCGGCTCGCTTTGGCTTGTCTCCCTTCTCGCCGCCCGGGCCCAGCTGGACGTAGGGACCGAATCTGCCGGAGCGGAGCGTGACCGGGAGGCCCGTTTCGGGGTCCTCGCCGAGCAGGGTCCCGTCCGGACTTGCGATGCCGGCGGTGTCATTCTCGCCATTTCCCGCGATCTGCCGCGTATAGCGGCAGTCGGGATAGTTCGAGCAGCCGACGAAAGCGCCGAATTTCCCGAGCTTGAGCGACAGTCTGCCGTCGCCGCACACGGGGCAGGCGCGCGGATCGCCGCCGTCGGCGCGGGCCGGGAACAGATGATCGCCCAGCACTTCGTTCAGCGCATCGATCACCTCGGCGCGGCTGACATCGTTGGCCTGCGCGATGTTGGCCGCGAAATCGCGCCAGAAGTCGCGCAGAACCTGCTTCCACGAGAGGTCGCCAGCGGAGATGCGGTCGAGCTTCTCCTCCAGATCGGCGGTAAAATCGTACTCGACATAGCGGCGGAAGAAATCTTCCAGAAACGCCGTGACCAGGCGTCCCTTGTCCTGCGGCACGAGCCGCTTGCGCTCCAGCCGCACATAGTCGCGCTTGCGGAGCGTCTCCATTGTCTGCGCGTAGGTGGAGGGACGGCCGATGCCAAGCTCCTCCATCTTCCTGATGAGCGAGGCTTCCGTGTAGCGGGGAGGCGGCTCCGTGAAATGCTGGTCCGCCTCGATCTTCTCGCGCTGCAGGCGCTCGGCCGAGGTGACGGCCGGAAGCCGTCCGCCTTCCTCCTCCTCCTCGTCGTCGCGGCCTTCCTGATAGAGGGTCAGGAAGCCGTCGAACCGAATGACGCTTCCGGTAGCGCGAAGCATCGCTTCGCCGTCCGGGCTCCGCGCGGCGACGTCGATCGTCGTCCGCTCCAGCTCCGCCGAATTCATCTGGCTCGCGATTGCCCGTTTCCAGATCAATTCGTAGAGGCGGGCCTGGTCACGGTCGAGAAAGCGGGCGGCGTCGCCGGGCAGGCGGGAAAGGTCAGTCGGCCGGATGGCTTCGTGCGCCTCCTGCGCATTCTTGGCCTTCGCGTGGTAGCGGCGCGGGGCGTCCGGCAGGTAGTGTGCCCCATATTCGCGCTCGATGACGCGGCGGGCGGCTGAGAGGGCCTCCGGCGCGACGTCGATCCCGTCGGTGCGCATATAGGTGATGAGGCCGGTGGCCTCTCCGCCGACATCGATCCCCTCATAGAGGCGTTGTGCGATCTGCATCGTGCGGCTTGCGTCGAAGCCGAGCTTGCGCTGCGCCTCCTGCTGCAGGGTGGATGTCGTGAAGGGGGGCTGCGGGTTGCGGCGCTGCGGTTTCGATTCGACCGACACGACGGTGAAGGTCGAATTCTCAAGCCGCCGCTTCGCCGCTGCCGCCTCGTCGCCGCTGCCGATCGAGAGGCGCTCCAGCTTGCGTCCGTCGAGCCCGACCAGCCTGGCGGCGAATGTCTCGTTGCGGGGCGTGCGGAGGGTCGCCAGAACCGACCAGTATTCCTGCGGGCGAAACCTCTCGATCTCGGCCTCGCGGTCGCAGACGAGCCGGAGCGCGACCGACTGCACGCGTCCCGCCGATTTTGCCACCGGAAGCTTTCGCCAGAGAACGGGAGACAGCGTAAAGCCGACAAGATAGTCGAGCGCCCGGCGAGCGAGATAGGCCTCCACCAGCGGCTCAAGAATCGCCCTTGGCCGCTCCATGGCGCTCTGCACCGCCTGCCGGGTCACGGCGTTGAAAACGACCCGCTCGACAGGCTTGCCCGCGAGCAGTTTCTTGTCCTGAAGGACCTGAAGCACGTGCCATGAAATGGCCTCGCCCTCCCGATCCGGGTCGGTGGCGAGGATCACGCGGTCGGCCCTTTTTACGGCGTCGGCGATCTCGGCGATTCGCTTCTTCGACTTCGCATCGACCTCCCAATCCATCGAAAAATCCTCGTCGGGACGGACCGATCCATCCTTTGCAGGGAGATCGCGGACATGGCCGTAGGAGGCCAGGACCTGATAGCCAGGGCCCAGATACTTGTTGATCGTCTTCGCCTTGGCAGGCGATTCGACAATCACAACGTCCATGGAGCGCTCCGCCGCTTCGAGGCAGCCCAGAGCCGCCGTCAGTGCGCGTCAATTGGAGGGTGCCGCCACGCCGGTCAACCCCGGAGGCGCTCGGCCCCGGATGCCGCGCGGCTCTCAAGAGCCAGAAACGGCCCGCCAGCCGCCATGCTCGTTACGATTGTGCATAATCAAATCATCTACTATACATTGCATATGTCCAGCGAGGTGCGCGCCAACGTGCGAAGGACAGGTCGGGAAGCGGAAATGATAGAGCGGACGGCCGCCGCGGAGCAGATCGCCATCGAGGGCAGCCGACTTGCCCGTTTGGCGATCAACAACGACTTTCCGCTCCTCGCCTACCTTATCGATATGGCCGTCCTCGAAGCCTGGCGGGAAGCGACCGAAGGTGAGGGGACGCCCGGCGGATTGGCGTCGGAAGCGCCGGGGCGGGACGGGGTGTAGCATTAACGCAGGGTGACGCGCTGCCCGGCGTGCCGTTCAATGCGGCCGGCGAGGTCCAGTTCCAGCAGAACCACGTGCACGGTGCGGGCCGGTATGCCGGTGAAGCGGACGATCTCGTCGATTTCGACCGGCGTCGGGCCAAGAGCCTCGAGAATGCGGTCGCGATCATTGTCGGCCGGCTCGGCGACCGGCTCGCCGGCCGGCGGCGCACCGAACGTGCTTGGCTTCGGCTCGGGCACTTGTGCCAGCATGGGCGTAACGCCTTCAATGATGTCGCTGACATTCGTCACCATGCGCGCGCCCTGCTTGATCAGGTTGTTGGATCCCGCGGCGCGCGGATCGAGTGGCGAGCCGGGAACGGCGAACACCTCGCGATTCTGCTCAAGGGCGAGGCGCGCCGTAATGAGCGATCCGGACCGCTCCGCCGCCTCCACGACCACGGTCGCCAGCGCCATTCCGGCAATGATCCGGTTGCGGCGAGGAAAGTCTCGCGCCCGCGGCTCCGAACCGAACCGCATTTCAGTGATGCCGCAGCCGCCGGCGTCGAGGATCCGATCCAGCAGCGGCCCGTTTTCCGCCGGGTAGACGACATCGATTCCGCCGGCGAAGACGGCCACCGTGCCCCCGGTGAGGGCAGCTTCGTGCGCCGCTGCGTCGATGCCGCGGGCAAATCCTGACACGACGACGAATTCGGCTTCGCCGAGTCCCCGGGCAAGCAACGCCGCCATCTTGCGCCCTGCGACCGAGGCATTGCGCGAACCGACGATAGCGATGGCGGGAGAGGTGAGGTGGGTGGTCTCGCCGCGCACGGCGATCATTGGCGGCGGCGCATCGCCGTGCCGGAGCCAGGGTGGGTAAGGCGGCTCGCCGAGCCCGACGAAACGCGCTCCTATCCGGCCCGCCGCGGCGATCTCGTCCTCGACCTCCTGCCGGGTCGCGAC
>DASWJZ010000378.1:0-12177 GCA_036396875.1 Propylenella sp. | reverse complement strand
ACGCGGCGATCCTCAAGCAGCGCCTCGGCGATCTCGGCAAGGCTCGTCTGCGCCTGGTTTCCCGCCGTGGCGACATAGGCGATCGGCAGGCCGCGGCGCTGCATCGTCATGTTGATCGCCATGTTCGACGACTGCGTGACGATGGCGACCCCCGTGTCGACGCGCGCGCCGCCGTGCTGGTCCGGCCAGAGAAGCGCGCCGTCGAGGTAGTTGATCACGCCGTAGCAGTTCGGGCCGAGAATCGGCATCGCGCCGGCGGCCGCGACCAGCGCCTCCTGCAGCGCCGCGCCGTCCGCCGCCTCGCGGAAGCCGGAGGCATAGCAGACGGCCCCGCCGGCCCCCGCTTCGGCAAGGCTGCGCACGACCTCGATGGTGGCGTTGCGGTTGACGCCGACGAAAGCCGCATCGGGGGGCGCGGGCAGGTCGGCGGCCGAGCGGAAGGCGCGCCGGCCCCCTACTTCGCTGCGGGTCGGATGCACCGGCCAGATTTCGCCCGCAAAGCCCATCCGGTCGCACTGTTCCACCACCCGCGCGGCTTCGCGCCCGCCGAATACCGCGATTGTTCTTGGCCGAAACAGCCGCTCAAACCGGCCGCCCATCTCGGTCAGGCGCCGAGCGGCCGCAGCAGCTCGCGGCCGATGATGTGGCGGTGGATCTCCGAGGTGCCGTCCCAGATGCGTTCGACCCGCGCGTCGCGCCAGAAGCGTTCGAGCGGCAGGTCCGACATCAGGCCCATCCCGCCATGGATCTGGATCGCCTCGTCGGTGACGCGGGCGAGCATCTCGCTGGCGAAGAGCTTGGCGGAGGAAATCTCGCGCGTCGCGTCGAGGCCCTGGTCGACGCGCCAGGCGGCGGCGAGCGTCAGCCAGTCCGCCGCGTCGATCTCCGTCACCATGTCGGCGAGTTTGAACGAAACGCCCTGGAACTTTCCGATCTTCTGGCCGAACTGCGTCCGGGTCGCCGCATAGCCGAGCGCGAGATCGAAGGCGCGGCGGGCGCGGCCGACGCACATCGCGGCGACCGTCAGGCGCGTTCCCGAAAGCCACTCGTTCATCGCCTCAAAACCGCGATCGACCTCGCCCAGCACCTGCGACGCCGGCAGCCTGCAATCGTCGAACACTAGTGTCGAGTTGTGGTAGCCGCGATGCGACAGCGACGCGTAGCCCGGCCGGACCTCGAAGCCCGGCGTGCCGCGGTCGACCAGAAAGCCGGTGATCCGCTTCTTCGGGCCGGCCGGCGTCTGATCCTCCCCGGTCGCCGCGAAGACGATGACGAAATCCGCCTTGTCGGCATGCGAGATGAAATGCTTCGTCCCGTTCAGCACGAAATCCGCGCCGTCGCGCCGCGCCGTGCATTTCATCGAACGCACGTCGGAGCCGGCGTCCGGCTCGGTCATCGCAAGCGCATCCATCTTCTCGCCGCGGATGCAGGGCAGCAGGTATTTTTCGCGCTGCTCGCCCTGGCACGCCATCAGAATGTTCGACGGCCGCCCCCAATAGGTGGCGAGCGCCAGGGAGGCACGCCCAAGCTCGCGCTCAAGCAGCGTGAAGGTGAGCGAATCGAGACCACCGCCGCCGAGTTCCGCCGGCATGTTCGGGGCATAGAAGCCGAGCGCGATGACCTTGCGCTGGATTTCCCGCGCCACCTCTTCCGGCACGTCGTTCAGCCGTTCGACCTCGGGCTCGAGCGGATAAAACTCCGTCTCGACGAAGGCGCGGACAGTCGTGACGACCATCTCCTGCTCGGGGGTCAGGTCGAAATTCATGCGGCGATCCTCGCGCGCTGCACGCTCAAAGCCATCGTCATTGATCCGGCAATCCATTCCGACACCGCAGCGGCAAACGGATGCGTTACGGAATGGATGCCAGTGTCAAGCCCTGGCATGACGACAAGGATTGAGGCCTTCATCGCTTCTGCCCGACCGCCCGTCCTGCCCCCTCCGGCCGCGGCAACGCGGAGTGCGCGGCGGCAAGCTCGGTGAGCTTTGCCAGCACCTGCGGCTCGGCCGGGGCGGCGCGGCCCGTCTTGGCGTCGACGTGCAGGAGCATCTGCTCGCCGGTCGCCAGAACATCGCCGCCCGGCGTATGCAGAATCGTCTGGAAGACGTGCAGCCGCTTTTCGTCGGCCGAAAGCACCTGCGTCGTCGTGTGAACCGGCTCGAGCGCCCGCACCTCTTTCAGGTGCCGGATATGCGTCTCCACGGTGAAATAGCTGCCGGCCCGCGCGTGATACGCGGCGTCGATGCCGAGAAAAACGAGGAGCGCATCGGAGGAATCGGCGAAGACCTGCAGATAGCGGCTTTCGGTCATGTGGCCGTTATAGTCGATCCATTCCGGCGAGACGCGCGTCGCGAACAGCTGCAGCGGCCTCGACAGGTCGTGCGCCCGCGCCGCGGCCTCGCGATGCGCTTTTTCGAACAGCTTCTCCTCGTAGTCCTTCAGCAGCGCGCCGGCGCCCCAGCCCTTGCCGCGATCTTGCGCGCGGAGCGCCTGCAGGATGGCGACGAGGTTGTCGTCACGGATCCTTTCCAGCTCGCGGATCGAGAGGCCGCCCGCCTGCGCATCGGATTGTTCGACGATCTTGTCGACCAGCGCGTCGTTGAACTCCGGCACGTCCATCAGCTTCGTCCATGGCCATTTCAGCGCCGGGCCAAACTGGTTCATGAAGTGGCGCATCCCGGCCTCGCCGCCGGCGATGCGGTAGATCATGAAGATGCCCATCTGCGCGAAGCGGAGGCCGAAGGAATAGCGGATGACGTCGTCGATTTCCTCCGCCGTCGCCACATCGTCGTGGACGAGCCAGAGCGCCTCGCGCCAGAGTGCCTCGAGCAGCCGGTCGCCGACGAAGGCGTCGATCTCCTTGCGGACGACCAGCGGCTTCATCCCGATGCCGGCGTAGAATTCCTCCGCCCGCGCAATCGTTTCGGCGGAGGTCTGCCGGCCGCCGACAATCTCGACCAGCGGCAACAGGTAGACCGGGTTGAACGGGTGGGCGACCACCAGCCGTTCCGGGCATTCCATTCCGGCCTGCAGATCGCTTGGCAGCAGCCCCGACGTCGACGATCCGATCAGCGCGTTCTCCGGCGCGTGCCGGTCGATCTCGGCGAGCAGCTTTCGCTTCAGCTCGAGTTTCTCCGGCGCGCTCTCCTGAATGAGGCCGGCATCGGCGACCGCGTCCGCGATGCTCTCGGCGAAGCGAAGCGCACCGCGCGGCCCGGGGGGCGCGCTCGTCAGCCTGGCGAAAGCGCGGTCGGCATGCGCCAGAACTTCGCCGATCTTCCGCTCGGCCTCGGGGTCGGGATCGTAGACGGCGACGTCGATGCCGTTCTGGACGAGGCGCGCCGCCCAGCCGCCGCCGATCACCCCGCCGCCGACGATCGCGGCGTTTCGCACGGCGGTCACAGCGACGCCGCGCCAACCCTCTCCCATGGGGAGAGGGTGTCGCCGAAGGCGACGGGTGAGGGGATGAGGCACAGAAGAGGGCAGAGCTCCCTTTGTCCGGTCTCGGCACCCCACACCCGGCTGCTCCGCAGCCACCCTCTCCCCAGGAGAGCGTATCGCGCCCGACCGGATGCCTTTCGTCACTCTCTCACCCCCGCTTCGTGAGCCTCAGCTTCGCGCGCACCTCGTCCGGGCCGAGGACGCGCGCGCCCATGTTTGTCACGATCGTCGCGGCGCGCTCCACCAGCTGGCCGTTCGAGGCAAGCACGCCCTTGTCCAGCCAAAGGTTGTCTTCCAGGCCGACGCGCACATTGCCGCCGGCGAGCACGGCGAGCGCCGCATAGGGGAGCTGGTTGCGGCCGATGGCGAAGGCGGAGAAGACCCACCCCGCCGGCAGGTTGCCGATAAGCGCCATCAGCGTCGGGATGTCGTCCGGCGCGCCCCATGGAATTCCCATGCAGAGCTGCACGAGGACGGGTTCTTCGATCAGCCCCCGATCGACCAGCCACTTTGCCAGGACCAGGTGCCCGGTATCGAAAATCTCGATCTCCGGCCGCACGCCGAGCGCCGTGATCTGCCGCGCCATCTCCTTCAGCATGGCCGGCGTGTTGGTCATGACGTAGTCGCCCTCGCCGAAATTCATCGTGCCGCAGTCGAGCGTGCAGATTTCCGGCCGCAGCTCGGCCACGTGGGCGAGCCGCTCGGTCGCGCCGGCCATGTCCGTCCCGGCGCTCGCCGGGGGCAAAGGCCTTTCCACCGAGCCGAGCGTCAGGTCGCCGCCCATCCCGGCGGTGAGGTTGATGACGACGTCGACGCCGGACGAGCGGATGCGGTCGACGACCTCGCGATAAAGTTTCGGGTCGCGCGCGCCCTTGCCGGTCGCGGGGTCGCGGACGTGGATGTGCGCGATCGCCGCGCCGGCCCTCGCCGCTTCGATGGCGGCGTCCGCGATCTGCGCCGGCGTGACCGGCACGTTCTGCGAGCGCCCGACGGTATCGCCTGCGCCAGTGACTGCGCAGGTGATGAAGACCTCGCGGGCCATGGTCAGCGGCACGGGCGCCCCCCGGATTTCGACCGCACCGCGCGGTCGGCGGACAATTACACCTCCCGTTTCCCCGCGATGATGCGAAAAGCGACGGCTTTCGCCGCTTTCGCGCGCCCACGACGATCATGCGCCGGCGCTGTGTCCACTTGCAGCCAGAGGGGTTACCGCGGCGACGGGACGCGGTTTTCCAGCAGCCGGAAGACCACCGCGATGGCGGCGGCGATCGCGATGTAGATCGCGGCGACAAGAATGAGCGGCTCATAAACCCGGAACGTTTGCGCACGGATGATGTTCGCCGCCCCCATCAGGTCGATGACGGTGATCGTGGCGGCAAGCGGCGTCGACTTCAGCAGCAGGATCGCCTCGCCCGACAGCGCCGGCAGCGTGATCTGGATGGCGCGCGGCAGCCAGATGCGACGGAGGATCAGGAAGCGTGACATCCCGCAGGCGCGCGCCGCTTCCAGTTCGCCGCGCGGTACGGCGAGGAAGCCGCCCCGCAGGATCTCGCCCTCATAGGCGGCGACGCTGATCGTGAAGGCGGCGACGGCGTACCAGAAGCCGTCCCTGAGGTAGGGCCAGAGGAAACTCTGCCGGATCTCCGGCGTCTGCGCGAAGAGATCGCCGAGCCCGTAATAGATCAGGTAGACCTGCACGAGCAGCGGCGTGCCGCGGATCGTGGTGGTGAAGCCGCGCGAGAGCATCGCGAGGATGCCGCCTCGTCCGGTCTGGGCAAGAGCAATGGGGATCGCCAGCAGGAAGCCGAGGAGGCCGGCCCAGAACACCAGGAGCAGCGTGCGCCAGAACCCCTCGACGAGGAGCGGCAGGTATTTCGGCAGCCAGGCGAGGTCCATCGTTACACCGCGGGGACGCTGCGGCGCAGCCGCCGTTCGGCAAGGCGGAAGACGACGTTCGAGCCCAGCGTCATGACCAGGTAGATCGCGCCGACCGCCATGTAGAAGAGGAAGTACTCTTTGGTGGAGCCGGCCGCCTGCTTGCCGACATAAAGAAGCTCGGAGAACCCGACGACGCTGACGAGCGCGGTATCCTTCAGCAGGATCAGCCAGAGATTGGCGAGCCCCGGCAGGGCGATCGGCAGCATCATCGGAACGACGATGCGGCGGAGCCGGAGAAGCGACGGCATGCCGTAGGCGCGCGCCGCCTCGATCTGGCCGCGCGGAATCGCGACGATCGCCCCACGGATCACCTCCGTCTGGTAGGCGCCCTGCACCACGCCGAGCACGCCGACGGCGGCGGCAAAGCCACTGATCCGGACGTCGCCGAAGCCCAGCGCGGAAAGGAGCGCCGCGATGCCGCTGGAACCCGCGTAGAAGAGCAGGATGATGAGCAAGAGTTCCGGCACCGCCCGGATCAGGGTCGTGTAGGTCTCGGCGAGCCAAAACAGCGCCCGGCTGCCGCCGAGCTTCGCCCCGGCGCCGAGGAGGCCGAGGACGATGCCCGCCGCATAGGCGAGAACCGCGATCTCGAGCGTCACGACGGCGCCCTTCAGCAGCGCCCCGCCCCACCCGGGCGGGTGAAGGGCTAGGAGATCAAGCATGGGAGCGACCGCAGGAAACCTTCTCCTCTTGTGGGAGAAGGTGCCCCTCCGGCTTCCCGGAGGGCGGATGAGCGAGTCGTCAGATGCTGGCTCGCCGCCCCCTCACCCGTCGTTTCGCACAGCAAGACAACGCCCTCTCCCGCGAGGGGAGAGGGTTGGCTCCGCACCACGTCGCCGTCAGCTCTTTGGGCCGTAGATGTCGAACTCGAAATACTTCCCGGCGATTTCGTCGTACTTTCCGCTGTCGAGCAGCGCCTTGATGCCGGCGTTCACCTTGGCGAGAAGATCGGTGTCCTCCTTGCGGAGCGCCACGCCGATTCCCTCCCCGAACGCCGGATCGGCCGGCGCCGTCCCGACGACCTCCATGTCTTTCCCGGCCTCGCTCTTGACGAAGGCGTCCATGGCGATCTGGTCGGCGAGCATTACGTCGATGCGGCCGGCGGCGAGGTCGGAATTCACCTCGTCCTGCGTGTTGTAGTATTTGATCTCGACGCCGTCGGTGTAAGTCTTCTCGGCATAGGCGGCGTTGGTTGTCGCGCTCTGCACGCCGAGAATCTTGCCCTTCATCCCTTCCGGCGTGATGTCGATGCCGCTCCCCTTCGGCGCCACGAAGTCGGACGCCGTATAGTAGTAGCGGTCGGAGAAGCTGACCGTCTGCTTGCGTTCCTCGGTGATCGACAGCGAGCCGAGGATCATGTCGATCTGGCCGGAGGTGAGCGCCGGGATGATGCCGTCCCAGGCGATCGGCGCGGGCACGCACTCCACCTGCATCTCCGCGCAGAGCGCCTCGGCGAGGTCGATCTCGAACCCGACCCATTCGCCCGAGGCGGTCGCTTCGGTGAAGGGCGGATAGGGTTCGGCCCCGAAGCCGACCTTCAGCGGCTCGGCCGAAGCCGACGCGATGAAGCCGAGCGCCGCTGCCGACATCGCGATTCTCAATATGTTACGCATGTCTCTCTCCCGTTCGAGCTATCCACCTGTCTGACGTCCGGCCGACCCCAATTCCGCAAGCCGCCCGTCACCGAACCGCGCCGACGAAGGCGCGGCACCGAGCGCTGTCCGGCTCCAAAAAGACCTTTCGCGGCGCCCCCTCCTCCTCCACCACCCCCTGATGCAGGAACATCACGTGGCTCGACACCTCGCGGGCGAAGCCCATTTCGTGCGTGACGATTATCATGGTGCGGCCTTCCTCGGCGAGATCGCGGATGACCTTCAGGACCTCGCCGACCAGCTCCGGGTCGAGCGCCGAGGTCGGCTCGTCGAAGAGGATGGCGTCCGGCCGCATGGCGAGCGCGCGCGCGATCGCCGCGCGCTGCTGCTGCCCGCCCGACAGGAACGCCGGATAGACGTCCCGTTTTTCGAACAGGCCGACCCTCCGCAAAATCTCCTCGGCGCGCGCTGCCGCCTCGGCGCGCGGCTCCTTCAGCACGTGCACCGGCGCCTCGATCACATTGCCGAGGACCGTTCTGTGCGGCCAGAGATTGAAGCTCTGGAACACCATGGCGAGCCGCGTACGGATTTTTTGCACCTGCCGGCTGTCGCGCTGGCTGCCGCGATTGGCGCCCGCGCCGAAGCGGATCGCCTCGCCGTTGATCGCCACCGTCCCGCGGTCCGGAACCTCGAGCAGGTTGAGGCAGCGCAGGAACGTGCTCTTGCCCGACCCGGAGGAACCGATGATCGACACGACATCGCCCTTCCGCGCGCGGAGCGACACGCCCTTCAGCACGTCGAGCGCCCCGAAGCTCTTGTGAATGTCCTCCGCGACGACCGCCTCGGCTGCCGAGGCCCCGAAATCCGGCGCGCCGGCCGATCGATCGTCTCGCTGCGATTCGGGTGTTGCTATGGTAGACCCCTCCGGCTGCACGGACGGTAGCACGGCCTGCGGCAACCGCCATCCGCCGCTTCTCCCGCCCCCGCGAAAAGGGTAACGGTTTCGCCATGCGATTTTCCCCCCGCGTCGACCGGATCAGTGGCGAAGGCGCCGCCGCCTGGAAGATCCACAGCGCCGCAATGGCCGCCCGCCGCGCCGGCGCTGACATCATCGTCATGAGCATCGGCGATCCGGATTTCGCCACGCCCCCGCCGATCGTCGAGCGGGCGGTTGCTGCGCTGCGCGCCGGCGATACGCACTATACCGAGATCCCGGGGCGGCCGGCCCTCAGGGCGGCCATCGCCCGGCAGCATAGAGAGGGCGGCGGAGCCGAGGCCGGCGCCGCGAACGTTATCGTGCTCGCCGGCGCGCAGAACGCGCTCTTCGCCGCCTCGCTCTGCCTTTTGTCGCCGGGCGACGAGGTTCTCGTCCCCGAACCGATGTACGTCACCTACGAAGCGACCGTGCATGTGTCGGGCGCAACCCTCGTCAGCGTCCCGTCGCGGCCCGGCGGCGGCTTCCGCCCCGACCTCGACGCCATTGAGCGGGCGGTCACGCCGAGAACACGCGCCATTCTGTTCGCCAACCCGAACAACCCGTCCGGCGTCGTCATGAGCCGGGCGGAACTTGAAGGGATGGCGGGGATTGCGCGGCGGCACGACCTCTGGGTCGTCGCCGACGAGGTCTACGCGGCGCTGACCTTCGACGCCCCGCATATTTCCATCGCTGGCCTCGACGGCATGGCGGAGCGCACCGTCACGGTCGGCAGCGTATCGAAGTCGCATGCCATGACCGGTTGGCGCTGCGGCTGGCTGATCGCGCCGGAGGCGCTCGTGACGCACGTCGAGAACCTCTCGCTGTGCATGCTCTATGGGCTGCCCGGCTTCGTCCAGGAGGGCGGCATCGAAGCATTGACCCGCGCAGCGAGCGAGGCGGAGCGGATGCGCGACGTCTATCGCCGCCGCCGCGATCTTGTCTGCGAGGCGCTTTCCGGGCTTCCGGAGCTTTCGGCGTTCCGGCCCGACGCCGGAATGTTCCTCCTCGTCGACGTACGCGGGACCGGCCGCAGCGCATCCGACTTTGCCTGGCGGCTTTTCGAGGAGGAAGGCGTATCGGTGCTCGACGCGACCGCCTTCGGGGCGAGCGCCGCGGGATTCGTGCGCCTTTCCTATACGCTGGGCGAAGTGGAACTGACGGAAGGGTGCGCGCGCATCCGCCGCTTCGTGGAGCGCCTTCGACAAGGGCCGCTCCGGGCGCGCGGCTGAGCCAATGCGCCTCGGCGAATATCTTGTCGCGCTGCTCGAACGTCACGGCGTCGAGCACGTCTTCGGCATTCCGGGCGTCCACACGGCCGAACTTTACCGCGGTCTCGCCGGCAGCCGCATCCGCCATATCACGCCGCGCCACGAGCAGGGAGCGGGCTTCATGGCCGACGGCTACGCGCGGCTGACCGGGAAGCCGGGCGTCTGCCTCGTCATCACCGGCCCGGGCGTAACCAACATCGCGACCGCCATGGCGCAGGCCTATCAGGATTCCGTTCCGATGCTGGTGATCTCCGGCGTCAACGCGACCGGCCAGCTCGGCCATGGCGACGGCAATCTGCACGAGCTTCCCGATCAACGGGCGCTCGCCTCGCAGATCGCCGCCTTCAGCCATACGCTGCTTCGGCCGCAGAATCTGCCGGCGGTGCTCGACCGCGCTTTCGCGATCTTCAAAGCCGGCCGGCCGCGCCCCGTGCATATCGAGATCCCGCTTGATGTTATGGCGACAGAGGTCGGCCGCGCCACTGTTGGCGAGCCGCCAGGCATGCTCCCGCCGTCGCCGTCGGCCGCGGCCTTGGGCCAGGCGGCGATGGTGCTTGCCGGGGCGGAGCGCCCCTTGATCCTGGTTGGCGGCGGCGCCTGCCGGGCGGGGCGCGCTGTCGCGGCGCTCGCCGAGCGCCTCGACGCGCCGGCGGTAATGACGGTGAACGCGCGCGGGCTGATGCCGCCCCGGCATCCGCTCGCCGTCCCTGCGAGTCCGTCGCTGCGGCCCGTGCGTCGGCTCATCGCCGAGTCGGACGTCGTTCTCGCAATCGGCACGGAGATCGGACCCACCGACTACGATCTCTACGCGGAAGGCGGCTTCGCGATACCGGGCAGGCTCGTCCGCATCGACATCGACCCGGTTCAGATGGTGCGCAACCGCGCGCCCGAATTGGCCCTTCCGGGCGATGCCGCGACGGCCGCCGCGGCGCTCGCTGAGCGGCTCGGGCCGGCGCGCAAGGATGCCGGAGGCGCGGCGCGGGCGCAGACGGCGCGAGACGCCGCGCTTTCCTCTCTGTCGCCAGCCATGCAGGCCCACGTCGCCTTCCTGAACGGTATTCGCGACGCGCTGCCGGGCTCCGTCATCGTCGGCGACTCCACTCAGCCCGTCTATGCCGGCAACCTCTATTACGAGCCCGATGCGCCCGGCGGCTGGTTCAATTCCGCCACCGGCTACGGCACGCTCGGCTATGCGCTTCCCGCCGCGATCGGGGCAAAGCTCGGCGCGCCCGAGCGGCCCGTCGTCTGCCTCGCGGGCGACGGCGGGCTGCAGTTCACGCTCGCCGAACTGGGCTCGGCCATCGACGCCGGCACGCCGATCATCGTGCTGGTGTGGAACAACCGCGGCTACCGGGAGATCAAAGACTATTTCCGCGCGCGCGGCATCGAACCGATCGGTGTAGATCTCGCGACGCCGGATTTCGTGGCCATCGCCAAGGCCTACGGCTTCGCCGCCGAGCGGGTAGGAGCAGGGGAAAAGTTGTCGCAGCTCCTGAAAGCGGCGGCGGTGCGCCCCGGTCCCACCCTGATCGAGGTGGATGAAGCCGCGATCATGGGCTAAGGCGGCGGTCCCCAATGCGGCCAGCAAGGTCGAAGCCTTGAACCTCAACCCGCTCCTGATCCGCACCGAGGCGCCGCCGATCCCGGAGGCGAAGGCATGGGCAGCGGCCTATGACGGCTCGCGCGGCCCGCTGATCGATCTCTCGCAGGCCGTCCCCGGCTATCCGCCGCATCCCGATATGCTCGCCCGGCTCGGAGCGGCGGCCGCGACGCGCGAGGCGGCCTCCTATGGCGACATCCTCGGCGACGCCGCTCTCCGCGCTCGCTACGCGGCGCATGTCTCTGCGCTTTACCGGGCGCGGATCGCGCCTGACCAGGTCGCGATCACCGCCGGCTGCAACCTCGGCTTCGTCGTTGCGATGATGGCGCTTGCCAAGGCCGGCGACGCCGTGATGCTCCCCTGCCCCTGGTACTTCAACCACAAGATGGCGCTCGACATGCTCGGCATCGAAACCGTGCCGATCCCGTGCCGCGCGGAGAACGGCCTCGTGCCGCACGTAGCGGACGCCGAACGTGCGCTTGGCGATCGCGTCCGCGCCGTCGTTCTCGTGACGCCCAACAACCCGACCGGCGCCGTCTATCCGCCGGCCACGATCGCCGCTTTCCACGCATTCTGTGCCGAGCAGCGCATCACCCTGGTCATCGACGAGACATACCGCGACTTCTTGCCGTCGAACGCGCCGCCGCACGGCCTCTTCGCCGACAAGAGCCGGTGCGCGAATCTGATCCAGCTCTACAGCTTCTCGAAATCCTATTGCATCCCCGGCCACCGCGTCGGCGCGCTCGTCGCGGACCCCGAGGCGGTCGGCGAGATCGCCAAGATCCTGGACACGCTGCAGATCTGCGCGCCGCGGGCGGCGCAGCTGGTGCTGCCATGGGCAATCCCCGCGCTTGCGGATTGGCGCGCCGGAAATCGCGCCGAGATCGCGCGGCGGGCGGACGCCTTCAGGGCCGCGATGGCTGCGCTTGAGGGTTGGGAGATTGCTTCGATCGGCGCCTACTTCGCCTATGTGCGGCATCCCTACGACGGGCGGAGCGGCGCCGAAATATGCGAATGGATGGCGCGCGAGCGTGGCGTGCTCTGCCTTCCCGGGACTTATTTCGGGCCGGGACAGGAGGCTTTCATCCGCGTCGCCTTCGCCAATGTCGATGCCGCCGGCATCGCCGAGCTTCCGGCGCGGCTGTCAATCGGCCAAGCCCGCCGAGCCGGAACGGGAAAGACCTGAGCCATGGATTTCGACGCGAACCTGAAGCGGCTGCGGGAGAAGTACGCCGCAGCGGATGGCGGCGACGTCGCCGACCCGAAATTCCGCCAGGTCGCGGAGCGCATCTTCAGCGCCGGCACCCGCGTCGCCGTCTATGCCGGCATCCCGACGTTTCTCTCCGCGCCCATGCGCCAGATC
>DASWJZ010000377.1:0-6424 GCA_036396875.1 Propylenella sp. | reverse complement strand
CGTTCTGATCGGCCTGATGGTGATGGGCCAGGCTTTTGGCGTGGTGATGACCGGCATCGGCGTCATCGCCAACGCCGGCGTCATCGTGAACAACAACATCGTCTTGATCGACACCTACGACCGGCTGCGGCGCGAGGGCCGGCGATCGCCAACCTCGCCGCATGGCGCGACCGGCGGCGGGCGGCGCGTGTCGCGCGGCGTACCACTACCGAGACCGCGCCTCCTGCGGATGCCCATCCCGAGCCGGCCGAATAGCAATCAAAAGTTGTATCCTGTTAAAGCGGGCGGCACGATACTATACCCATGATTGTTTTCTGGGCACTCCACGCGCTTTTGTGCGTGACGCGACCCGATTGCACGCTTAGCGTCAATTCAGAAGGGTCGGAGTTGTTGTCAGGCCGAGTGCGGCGCAACGGCTCCGCCCGTGGCTGGAGCACGACGTTTCGGGGGGCGGAACGTGACGATCCTGGTGTGGCGGGCGGCGCGGTGCTTCGCGCTGGGAGTGTTGAGCTGCTTTGCGATATTCGCCGCAGAAGGCGCGCGGTCGGCGGCTGAAGGGCGGGCTGCCAACGAAGCGGGCCTTACCATCGACCTCGTCGCGATCGCCGCCGGCCGTCTCGTCATCACCGGCTCGACCGCCAAGCGGGACATGAAGGTGACGATCGTCGGCACGGATTTCTCGACCCGCTCGGCCGCCGACAAGTCGTTCCGTTTCGAGGTCGCGTATCGCACGCCCGATTGCTGGGTCACGCTCTCGACAAAGACCGGCGCCGTCGATCTCTTGGTGAGCGATTGCGGACCGCAGGGCGTGCGGGTTCGCGGCGCCTGGTCAAACAGCGCGCAATACGCAGCCGACGACCTCGTCACCTTCGCCGGCTCGAGCTGGGTCGCGCGGCGGCCGAACAAGGGCAAGCGGCCCGATCTGAACGCCGACCACTGGCTGACTCTCGCCGCGCGCGGCCCCCGAGGAAAGCGGGGCGAGGCCGGGCCGGAGGGCGGAACAGGCCCGGAAGGCCCGGAAGGGCCGCGTGGCCGGAAGGGGCCGCGCGGCAATCAGGGGCCGGAGGGGCCGCAGGGCGATCCGGGTCCGCCCGGCCCGGCGGGCGACGGGGCGTTCGCGGACGTGGTGGCGAGCGAGACGCTCTGCACCCCGACAGGGGGATATGACGTCGCCGGCGAGACCTACTACTGCATCGCGCATTGCGGCGGGGACGAGGTCGGGTTGGTTGGCTACCTGGATCGAACGCGCGCGAGCGACGAATGGCGGGACAGAGGCGCGCTCAATCCCCTCTGGTGCGATCAAAGCCATCCCATCGAACATGCGCGCGACCGGTCATGCGCCGAGGTGACGGCCGAAGACGAAGGATTCTGGTCCAGCATCCGCATCGTCATCTATTGCGCTCCGCTCTAGCGGCCGGTCGCGTCCCGCGGCTTGCATCGCAGGCGAAAACGTGCCGATCCTCGCGCCGTCGGACCGAGCCCGCGAGGAACCGCCTTTGTCGAACCGCCCCCCGCGAATGCTGATCTACAGCCACGATTCGTTCGGTCTCGGGCATCTGCGCCGCTGCCGGGCCATCGCGCAGTCGCTGGTCGCCTATCGCGACGACCTGTCCGTCCTGATGATCGCCGGATCGCCGATCGTCGGCGCGTTCAGCTTTTCTCCGAACGTCGATTTCATTCGCGTGCCCGGTGTGGTCAAGGTCGCCAACGAGAGCTACCAGCCCCACAGCCCCGGCATGTCGATCGACGATCTGATGGCGATCCGCTCGGCGATCATCCTGGAGACGGCGCGGGTCTTCGAACCCGACATCTTCCTGGTCGACAAGGAGCCGCTCGGCCTCCGCGGCGAGGTCGAAGCCACCCTCCGTCTCCTCAAGGAGCGGGAAAAGGTTCTCGTCCTCGGGCTGCGGGACGTGATGGACGAGCCGGTGCGGCTGGCCGAGGAGTGGGACCGCAAGCGCGCCGTGCCCGCGCTGGAGAATTTTTACGACCACATCTGGATCTACGGGCTGCCGGAGATCTGCGATCCGCTGACCGGCATCGACGTGTCGGACGCGGTGAGGCAGAAGACCCGCTTCACCGGTTATCTCCGGCGCGGCAAGACCCCGTCGGGTCTCTACCCCCAGCCGCATGAATTCGAGGAGCCCTTCTTCCTGGTGACGACCGGGGGCGGAGGCGACGGCGCGATGCTCGTCGACTGGGTGCTCCGCGCCTACGAGTTCGACCCCACGCTCGATATGCCGGCCAAAATCGTCCTCGGCCCGTTCATGGGGACAAGCCAGCAGACCGGCTTCATGGAGCGGGTCGACCGGCTGCCGCAGGTCGAGGCGATCACCTTCGAGGCCAATATCGAATCGCTCATCCAGCGCGCGCAGGCCGTGGTCGCCATGGGCGGCTACAACACGTTCTGCGAGATCCTCTCGTTCGACAAGCGGGCGCTCATCCTGCCGCGCACGATGCCGAGGGCGGAGCAGTATATCCGCGCAGCCAGGGCCGCCGACCTGGGGCTCGTGTCGATGCTGCTTCCGGATGAGTCCACCGATCCGAGCCAGATGGTGGAGGCCCTGCGCGCGCTTCCCAACCGGCGGCGGCCGTCCAAGGTTCATATACCCGGCCTGCTCGACGGCCTTTCCGTCATCAACAGCCTGGTCGACCAGTATCTCGGCGCGGTGCCGCCGCTGGCCATGCCGGCACGCTTTGCCGTGGTCGGCGGCGCGACCGGCTGACCGGTCTCGCGCAAGGACGATCGACATCGCCGTGAGCCGTCTCGACTTCATGATCAGCCGACTGACGGCGCAGCGGGCGCTCCTTCAGGAGGCGGCGCGGCTGATCGTCGGCATGCCCGGCTGCGTCTTCGAGCTGGGCCTGGGAAGCGGCAGGACGTTCGACCATCTGCGGGCCATCCTGCCGGACCGGGAAATATTCGCCTTCGACCGCGCCATCACCGCCCACCCGAAATGCATCCCCGACGGCGATCACGTGATCCTTGGCGAGATCCGCGAGACGCTGCAATTCTGCGCTCCGCGCATTCCGGGCAAGCCCGCTCTGATCCACATCGATCTCGGCTCCGGCGACCCGACCCAGGACCTCATCACCCGGTCATGGCTCTCGCCGCTAGTAGCGGAATGGTCGCAACCGGGTACGGTGGTGCTTGCCGATCGGCCCCTCGACGGCCCGTTCCGGACGCTGCCGCGCCCCCCGGACTGCCCGGCGTCCAGCCACGTTCTCCTCCAGGCGGATTGACCTCGTCGCGGGCATATGCCGGAACGATGCGTATTGCCTTCTATGCGCCCTTGAAGCCGCCGGATCACCCCGTTGCATCCGGCGACCGCGCCATGGCGCGCGCCCTGATCGCAGCTTTGAGAAACCGCGGGCATGGCGTTGAAACCGTCTCGCGCTTCCGCAGCTTCGATGCCGGCGACCCCCGGCGGCAGGTCCGCCTTCGCGAGCTGGGGCTTGCGCTGGCCGACCGCCTCGCGCGCCGGCTCCGCGACACCGGCTCCCGCCCCGATCTCTGGTTCACCTATCACCTCTATCACAAGGCGCCCGACTGGCTCGGACCGGCGGTCGCGGAAGGGCTCGGCATCCCCTACGTCCTGGCGGAGGCGTCCTACGCGCCGAAGCAGGCGGGCGGGCTTTGGGACCTCGGCCATCGCGCCGTGGCCGAGGCGATCGGTCGCGCCGACATCGTGTTCCAGCCGAATCCCGCCGATGCCGAATGCGTGCTGCCGCTGCTTGCCGATCCGAGGCGCATGGTGCCGCTGAAGCCGTTCATCGAGACGGCGCCGTTTCGCGCCCCCGACCGCGAGAAAAGCCGCGGGGATATCGGCGTCGGGATCGGGCTCGATCCGCACACGCCGTGGCTGGTCGCAGTCGCCATGATGCGGGAGGACCAGAAGCTCCTCTCCTACCGGCGCCTCGCCGAGGCCCTCGGCCATCTCACCGCGCGGCCCTGGCAGCTGATCATCGCGGGGGCCGGGCCGGCGGAGTATGCGGTGCGCGCGGCCTTCGCTCCATTCGGCGATCGCGTCCGCTGGCTTGGCGTGCTCTCGCCCGACATCCTGAGAACGCTCTACCGGGCCGCCGACATCTATGTCTGGCCGGCTGTGAAGGAGGCATTCGGCATCGCGCTCCTCGAGGCCCAGGCGGCCGGCCTGCCCGTCGTCGCCGGACGGAGCGGCGGCGTGCCGGACGTCGTCGCCGACGGCGAGACGGGACTGCTGGCGCCCGAGGGCGACGCCGCGGCCTTTGCCGCAGCGCTCGACGCACTGCTCGCCGACCCTGCGCGGCGGAAGGCGATGGGCCGGGCGGCTGGCGAGCGGGCAGCAAGGGAGCACGACCTTGCCGCGGCCGCCGAGGTGCTCGACCGGCGCCTGCGCCGCCTCGTGGGCCGGGAATGACGCGCATCCTTGTCATTCGCCACGGCGAGACCGACTGGAACGCCGCCCGCCTGATCCAGGGGCGCAGCGACCGGCCGCTCAGCGAGGCGGGCCGCGCCGGGCTGCGGGCGGCCCGGCTTCCCTCGGGCTGGGCGGATGCGGCATCTTTTTCGAGCCCGCTCGTACGGGCGATCGAGACGGCGCACCTGCTCGGCCTTGCCGCGCGGCCGGACCCGCGCCTGATCGAAATGGACTGGGGCGAATGGGAAGGGCGGAGCCTTGCGGAGCTTCGCGCCGAACTCGGCAGCGAAATGTCGGAGAACGAGGAGCGAGGCCTCGATTTCCGCCCGCCCGGCGGAGAGAGCCCGCGCGACGTGCAGAAAAGGCTGCGACCTCTCCTTGCGGAGCTTCGTCAACCGACGATCCTGATCACGCACAAGGGGGTGCTGCGCGCGCTCTACGCGATGGCGAGCGGTTGGGCGATGACGGGAAAGCCGCCACAGAGGCTCATCGACGGCCGCGGCCATTCGTTCCGCGTCTCGCCGGACGGGTCGCCGTCGGTGGACGCGCTGAACGTTCCTCTGGAGCCGACGGTGTGAGCGCGCGCGTCCTGTTCTACGTCCAGCATCTGCTTGGCGTCGGCCACCTGAGGCGGGCGGAGATCATTGCGGAGGCGATGGCCGCGTCGGGGCTCGACGTCACCATAGCCTTCGGCGGCCGCGCCGTGCCTGAGGTTCCGTTCCGGGCGGTGCGCGTGGCGCCGCTCCCCGCGGCGACGATCGCGAACGAGGATTTTTCGAGGTTGCTTGACGAAGCGGGCACGCCCGTCGACGAGGCATGGAGGGAAACGCGGCGCGCCGCGCTGCTCGACCTCTGCCGGCAGACCCGTCCGGATGTCGTGCTGATCGAGCTCTTCCCCTTCGGCAGGCGCCAGTTCCGGTTCGAGCTGCTGCCGCTGCTCGAAGCTGTCGAAAGCACGCGGCCGAAGCCCTTCGTCGCATGCTCGGTGCGGGACGTTCTCGTCGCCTCGCGGAGACCCGGCCGCGACGACGAGATCGTGACGACGCTGCGCCGCTTCTTCGACGCGGTCTTCGTCCACGGCGATCCGGCGTTCATCCCGTTCGAGGCGACCTTCGCCGCGGCGGACAGGATCGCCGACCTCATCCGCTATACCGGCTACATCGTCGCGCCCGCCGACGACGCACCTGCCGCGGAAGGACACGGGGAGGTCCTTGTCTCCGCCGGCGGCGGCGCCGTAGGCGGACCGCTCCTTCTCGCGGCGATGGCGGCCCGGCCGATGACAGCGCTTTCCGATCGCGTATGGCGTTTTTTGACCGGCCCGAACCTGCCGCCGACGGACCTCAGGACACTCGCGGCGGCGGCCGGCGCGCGGACGATCGTCGAGCGATTCCGGCCGGATTTTCCGCAGCGACTTCGCGTTGCGGCGCTCTCGATCTCGCAAGCTGGCTACAACACGACGATGGACATTCTCCGCGCCGGCGCACGCGCCGTGGTCATCCCTTACGAAACGGCGGGCGAGACGGAGCAAAGGCTCCGCGCCGATGTGCTGGGCCACAAGGGCCTGCTGACGGTGCTTCCCGCCGGCGAGCTGTCCCCCGAGGCTTTGGCGGCGGCAATCGCCGCCGCGCTTGCCAAACCGAACGCGAATGCCGTGACGCCGGCTCTTTCGGGGGCCGCGCGAACGGCGGCGATCGTATGGGCTGTTGCGGAGAGAAGGAGCGCGCCGGTTGACATTGACGGCGGCCCGTAACCTTACGGTCATTGCAAGGTCGCCGATTCCATGGCCCCATAGGACATCATGAACCGCCCCGATCGGCCCGAAGCGACCGACGAACTGCTGACGATCCGGGATCTGTCGGTGGAGTTCCGCAGCCTGGCGGGCCGCGTGCAGGCGGTTAATCGCCTGTCGATGCGCGTGCGCCATGGGAGGACGGTGGCGCTGGTCGGCGAATCCGGCTCCGGCAAGTCGGTGACGGCACAGGCGATCATGGGTATCCTCCCGCGCACCGCCTGGATCACCCAGG
>DASWJZ010000376.1:0-2791 GCA_036396875.1 Propylenella sp. | reverse complement strand
GTGAAGCCGATCGCCGAGGGCTCTTCGTTCGGCGTCATCATCGTCGCCGCCGACCAGCCGCACCCGCCGCAATCGCTCGCGCGCGAGGATTGGGCGTTCGGCGAGCTCGTCATGGTGGAGCGGTTCATCGCCGGGCGCGAGCTCACCTGCGCCGTGCAGGGCGAGGCGGCGCTCGGCGTCACCGAGATCGTGCCGGTCGGCCACGGCTTTTACGACTATGACGCGAAATACGCCGAGGGCGGATCAAAACATCTCTGTCCGGCGCCGGTTAAACCCTTTGTTTACCAAAATGTCCAAAGGCTTGCACTCGCAGCGCATCGTGCCATCGGCTGCCGTGGCGTCTCCCGCTCAGACTTCCGTTACGACGAGGACGGAACCGGCGAAATCATCTGGCTGGAGGTCAATACGCAGCCCGGCATGACGCGCACCTCGCTGGTTCCCGAGCTCGCGGCCCTCGCCGGCCAGAGTTTTCCGGAGCTGGTGACCTGGATGGTGGAGGACGCGTCTTGCCGACGTTGAGGCGAGCACGGATCGGAGCGGAGGCGCTGGTCGAGGCGTTCGACCATGCGCTCGGCCGCCTGCTCGCGCCGCTCGCCGATCTGCTGCCGCGGCGGCTGCGGCGCGCGGCGGAGCGGATCGAGCGGCGGCGCACGCGCCCGCTCGGCCAGATCGCGGCGGTCTCCTTCCTGCTCCTCAGCATGCTCTACGGGCTGGTGGTCGGCGGCCAGATCGGACGCCTCGGCGATTCGCTCCTCGTCGTCGTCGGCCTCGGCATCGAGGACGTCGAGATCCTCGGGCAGAAGGAGACGTCCGAGATTTCCGTCCTCGAAAAGCTCGAACTCGCCGGGTCGCTGGTCGCGTTCGACGTTGAGGCGGCGCAGGCGCGCGTCGCGACGCTGCCCTGGGTGGAGCGCGCGACGGTCAGGAAATTCTATCCGGGCACGCTCAGGGTGGAGATCACCGAGCGGAAGCCGTTTGCGCTGTGGCAGCGCGACGGCGAGGTGTTCGTCATCGACGGCGGCGGCGTCGAGATCGTGCCGCTTCAGGAATCGCGCTTCGGCGGCCTGCCGTTCATGGTGGGCGGCGGGGCGAACACCACCGCCACGCGGATCCTCGCCGCCCTCGCGACGGCGCCCGACATCGCAGCCGAGATGCGGGCGGCGGTGCTGGTCGCCGGCCGTCGCTGGGACCTGCATCTGGAGAACGGCGTCACCGTCAAGCTGCCGGAGAAGGAGGTGCGGCAGGCGCTCGCGCAGCTGCAGAAGCTCAACGCCGAGCGGCAGCTTCTGAAGCGCGACGTGGTCGTGGTCGACCTCCGCCTGCCCGACCGGATCACCGTGCGGCTGCCGGAAGGGCGCTCGCTGGAGGATGTCGTGCCGGCCGCCGGGGAGAAGAGGGCGCGCACGTGAGGCGGACGCCAGACCGCACGCCGGCCGGCGTCTCTCGGGTGAAGCCGCTCGGGGCGCGACGCTCGACCGTCGTCAGCGTCCTCGACATCGGCTCGAGCAAGATCTGCTGCATGATCGCCCGGCTGAAGCCGCGCGAGGGCGAATCGCTCAGGCGGCGCACGCATGCGGTCGAGGTGCTCGGCTTCGCCTCCACCCGCTCGCGCGGCATCAAGTCCGGCGTCGTCGTCGACCTCGAAGAGGCGGAGCGCGCGATCCGCCTCGCCGTCGACGCGGCGGAGCGGATGGCCGAGGTCACTGTCGGCAGCCTGATCATCAACATCTCCAGCGGACGGCTGAAGAGCGAGACCTGGTCGGCCAGCGTCGAGATCGGCGGCGAAGCCTCCGCGAGCGACATCCAGCGCGTGCTCGGGGCGGGCGGCGCCCATTCGGCGAGCGAGGGCAGGATGGTGCTCCATTCGCTGCCGATCGGCTATTCGCTCGACGCCAACAGCGGCATCCATGATCCGACCGGCATGCTGGGGGAGATGCTCGGCGTCGACATGCATGTGGTGACGGCGGACGAAGCGCCGCTGTGGAATCTGGAGCTGGCGATCAACCGCTGCCATCTCGAAGTGGCGACGGTGGTGGCCACGCCCTACGCTTCGGCGCTTGCCGCGCTGGTCGACGACGAGGCCGAGCTCGGGGTCGCCTGCATCGACATGGGCGGCGGCACGACGACGCTGGCGATCTTCCACAACGGCGAGTTCGTGCATGCCGACGCGATCGCGGTCGGCGGCCAGCATGTGACGCTCGATGTCGCCCGCGGCCTGTCGACCAACCTTGCCGACGCGGAGCGCATCAAGGCGCGCCACGGGTCGGCGCTGCAGTCGATTTCCGACGACAAGGACATTCTCACCATCCCGGCGGTCGGCGAGGACGAGCGCGACCATCCGAACACGGTGGCGCGCTCGGCGCTGACCCGGATCATCCGCCCACGCGTCGAGGAGACGCTGGAGATGGCGCGCGACATGCTCATGCGATCGGGCTTCGGCGAAGAGGTCGGGCAGCGCGTGGTGCTGACCGGCGGCGCCAGCCAGCTCACCGGTCTCGCCGAGACGGCGCGGCGGATCCTCGGGCGCAATGTGCGCATCGGCCGGCCGCTCGGCATAGCCGGCCTGCCGGAAGCGGCCAAGAGCCCCGCGTTCTCGGCCGCCATCGGGCTCGTCATCTACCCGCAGGTGGCGCAGATCGAACAATTCCGCGCCCGCTCGCCGTCGCGGCTGTCGATGACCGGGACCGACGGATACCTGGTGCGGATGGGACGATGGATCAGGAACAGCTTTTGAGGAAGCCGTTGAGGATTCGAACGGATCAGGCGGCGATGCCGGGCCTGGCGGAAAGGC
>DASWJZ010000375.1:0-20296 GCA_036396875.1 Propylenella sp. | reverse complement strand
ATGACGAGGTCGCCCGGCCGCAGAACCGCGAGCAGTTCCGGCAGCCGTCGATCGAATTTTTCCAGGCAGTCGGCGTAGCCGGCGACGTCGCGGCGGTGGCCGAAGAGCTGGTCGAAGTCGATGAAATTGGTGAAAACAAGGTCGCCGTCCTTGGCGTCCCGCATCGCCTCGAGCGTCCGCTCGAACTGGCTCTCGTTGTCCGGCGCCTTCAAGACCTTCGTCACGCCGCGGCCGGTGAAGATGTCGGAGATCTTGCCGACACCGAAAACATCGCGGCCCTTCGACACCGCGAGGTCGAGCAGCGTCTCGCCGGGCGGCGGAATCGCGAAATCCTTGCGGTTGCCGGTTCGCCTGAAGGTCTCCGGCGTCTCGCCGGTGAACGGACGGGCGATGACCCGGCCGATCTTCAGCGGGTCGCAAAGCCTTCTCCCGATGCGGCAGACATCGTAGAGGCGCTCAAGGCCGAAATGCTCCTCGTGCGCGCAGATCTGGAAGACGGAATCGGCGGAAGTGTAGCAGATCGGCTTGCTGGTGCGGATGTGCTCCTCGCCCAGCTCCTCGATCACATCGGTGCCCGATGCATGCCGGTTGCCCAAAATGCCCGGCAGATCCGCCTCGCGGATCAGCGCGTCGGTCAGCTCCGGCGGGAAAGCCGGGCGCGTGTCCGGAAAATAGCCCCAGGCGAAGGGGACCGGCAGACCCGCCAGCTCCCAGTGGCCGGACTGGGTGTCCTTGCCCTTCGACACTTCGCTCGCATAGCCCCAGATGGCGGCAGGGGTTTGCGCCCGCGGCACGCCCGCGGGATGCGTGCCGGTCGAGGCCTCCGCCGCGCGCGCGATGCCGAGGCGGTTCATCACCGGGATCATCAGCGGGCCCGAGCGAAGACCCGGCCTGTCGGCGGCGCCGGACGCGCACGCCGCGGCGACATGACCGAGCGTGTCGGCGCCCTCGTCGCCGAAGCGTGCGGCGTCCGCCGCGCCGCCGATGCCGACGGAATCCATGACGAGAAGCATCGCCCGCGCCATGTCAATCGACCTCCGTAGAGACTCGGATGCCGGCGGTTCCGATGTCCTCTCCCCCGGGGGAGAGGTCGGCCGAGCGAAGCGGAGGCCGGATGAGGGGGATTTCTCCGGCGCCTTCGTCGATACCCTTCGACATTTCTCAATCCTTCATGTGAGCCCGCCGAGGCGCTCATAAATGAGGCGCCGGGCGCGCGGCGGTTCGCCAAGGCTGTAGGCGCTGCGGACCATTTCGGCCGCCGCAGCCGCGGAGGCCCGGCCGCGCGCATGAACGAGGCAGAGCGGGCGATGCGCTCCGACCTCGTCGGCGATGCCGGCGAGTTCGGTCAGCCCGACGGCATGGTCGATCGCATCCTCGGCGCGAGTCCGGCCGCCGCCCAACGCGACGACGGCGATGCCGAGCGCGCGCGTGTCGATCGCTGCGACGACGCCCGCCTCGGCCGGATCAACGGCGCTAACGGCGGCGGCGCGGGGGAGATGCTTTTCCGGATGCTCGACAAAATCCGCCGGCCCGCCAAGGGCCTTCACCATGCGCTGGAACGTTTCGGCGGCGCGGCCTTTCTCGAGCGCGGTGCGCACCATCGCCTCCGCGGCGCTCGCGGTCCCGGCGATGCCGCCGAGCGTCAGCATCTCGCAGGCGAGCGCCTCGACGATGCGCTCGAGGCGCGGGCCGCGACGCTTCCCGGTCAGGAAGGCGACGGCGTTCAACACTTCGACCGCATTGCCGGCGGCGGAGGCGAGCGGCTCGTTCATGTCGGTGATGAGCGCGCTGGTGCGGAGCCCCGCGCCGTTCGCCACAGCGACCAGGCTCTCGGCCAGGTCCCTCGCTCCGGCAAGATCGGCCATGAAAGCGCCGGAGCCGGTCTTCACGTCGAGGGCGAGACCCTGGAGCCCGGCCGCAAGCTTCTTCGCGAGGATGGAGGCGGTGATGAGGGGGATCGACTCGACCGTGGCCGTCACGTCGCGGATCGCGTAGAGGCGGCGGTCGGCCGGCGCAAGGTCGCCGGTCTGGCCGACGATGGCGCAGCCGGCGGTGCGGACGGTACGGCGGAAGAGCCCGATGTCCGGCCGGCTGCAATAGCCGGGGATCGAATCGAGCTTGTCGAGCGTCCCGCCGGTATGGCCGAGGCCGCGGCCTGAAATCATCGGGACGATGCCGCCGCAGGCCGCAACAATAGGCGCCAGCATCAGCGAGACGTTGTCGCCGACGCCGCCGGTCGAATGCTTGTCGAGGACAGGGCCATCGGCATCCGGCCAGGCGAGCACCTCGCCGGAATCGCGCATCGCCAGCGTCAATGCCACGCGCTCGTCCATGTCCATGCCGTTGAAGAAGACCGCCATGGCGAAGGCCGCAGCCTGACCTTCGCTCACGCGGCCCTGCGTCAGACCCGCGATCAGGAAGGCGATTTCCTCGGCCGACAGCGCGGCGCCGTCGCGCTTCTTGCGGATGATCTCCTGCGGCAGCAACTGCATCGTCATTCGCGTCGCGGCGGCCATTCCCGAAGCATGCGGCTCAGGATACGCGCGAGCTTCTCCCCACCGAGCGGAGCGACCTCCTTCGTTTCCGTGTGCGAGAGTTCGGCCCCGGTCATCCCCGCCGCATAGTTGGTGACGACGGAAAAGGCGAGCACCCGCATGCCGAGGAAGCGCGCGATGATCACCTCAGGGACCGTCGACATGCCCGCCGCGTCGGCGCCGAGCGCGCGGGCGGCGCGGATCTCCGCCGGGGTCTCGAAGCTCGGCCCGGAGAACCAGATATAGACGCCCTCATGTAAATCGATCCCTTTCTCGCGGGCCGCCGCGCCCGCCGCCCGGCGCAGATCGGCATCGTAGGCCGCCGTCATCCCGACGAAACGGGCCTCGCCGGGCTCGCCGATCAGCGGATTTCTGTTGCCGAAATTGATGTGGTCCGTGATCAGCATCACCGACCCGGGCGGCAGGTCCTCGCGCAGGCTGCCCGCCGCATTCGTCAGGATCAGATCCCGGACTCCGAGGGCGCGCATCGTCTCCAGAGCCGGGCGCATCGCGCCGGCATCGCCGTGCTCATAATAATGCGCGCGGCCCGCAAGGACGGCGACGGGCATCTCGCTCAGCAGGCCAATGTGGAGCGAGCCGGCGTGGCCCGATACGCCGGGCGACGGAAAACCTGCGAGCTCTCCATAGGGTATGGCGACGGCGCCGCCGAGTTCCCCGGTCAAACCACCGAGGCCGGAGCCGAGCACGATGCCTACCTCCGGCCTGTGGCTGGTTCTGGAGCGGATCAGCGCCGTATTGCGCTTCACCGCCACAAGGCTGTCAGCCAAGGGCAAAGCTCCGCGGCAGGAGATCGCCGAGCGTCACGGTCTCCACCACGCCATCCGCATCGCAGAGATGGACGCGCGTGGCGGCCGAGCCGAACTCGCGCAGCCGCTGGCGGCAACCGCCGCAGGGCGTGATGCGCGGCATCTTTTCCGCCACGACCGCGACTTCCGCGATCTCGCCCTCGCCGGCGAGAACCATGGCGGCGATGGCGGAGGTCTCCGCGCACCAGCCTTCCGGAAAGCTCGCATTCTCCACATTGCAGCCGGAATAGATGTTGCCGGCGCCGGTCAGGATCGCGGCGCCAACCGGGAAGCCCGAATAGGGCGCATGCGCGCGCCGCATCGCCGACCGCGCCGCCTCGAACAGCTTCGCGTGGCTTGCCATCACCGCTCCTTGACGTAAGGAACGCCGCCGGCGCGCGGCGGGGTGGAACGGCCGATGAAGCCGGCGAGCAGGATGACGGTCAGGACATAGGGCAGCGCCTGGATGAACTGGACCGGCACCTGGCCGATCGCCGGCAGCACGACCCCCTGCATGCGGATTGCGATCGCGCTCAGCAGCCCGAAGAGGAAGGTGGCGCCGAGCACGCGCCAGGGCCGCCAGTTGGCGAAGATCAACGCGGCGAGCGCGATGAAGCCCTGCCCCGCCGTCATGTCGCGGCCGAAGCCGGCCGACTGGGCGAGCGAGAGATAGGCGCCGGCGACGCCGCAGAGGATTCCGGCGATCATGACCGCGCGATAGCGCAGAAACGTCACCGAAATGCCGGCCGTGTCGACCGCCGCCGGGTTCTCGCCAACCGCGCGGAGGCGGAGCCCGAATCGCGTCCGGTATACGACCCAGGCGGTAAACGGCACTGCAAGGAAGGCGACATAGACGATCAGGTTGTGGCCGGAGATCAGGTCGGCATAGATCGGGCCGACCACAGGCACCTCGCGGAGCGCGGCGGCGCCGGGGAGCTCGATGGAGGTGAAGCGCTCGCCCACCTGCAGCTGCGGCGTGCGCCCACCCTCCCCGAACCACGCCTGGCCGAGAAAGGCGGTGAGCCCGGCGGCGAGGAAATTGATGGCGACGCCGGAGACGATCTGATTGCCGCGCTGGGTGATCGAGGCGAAGCCGTGGACGAGCGCGAAAGCGACCGAGACGACGATCGCAGCGCAGAGGCCGAGCCAGGCGGAGCCGTAGATCGCGGCGATGGCGCCCGCCGCGAAGGCTCCGACCAGCATCTTTCCCTCAAGCCCGATGTCGAAAATGCCGGAACGCTCCGAATAGAGGCCGGCGAGAGCGGCAAGAAGCAGGGGTATGCAGAGCCGCACGGCGGAATCGAGGACGAGGAGGATCGTCACCCGGCGCCCTCCTTCGCTTCAGCCAGTCGGCGGCGGCCGAGGGCGGAGAGAGCGGCGAAGAGGCGAGTGAGCGGCGCGCGGAACATGTGCTCCAGCGCGCCGGCGAACAGGATCACCAGGCCCTGGATGACAACGATCATATCGCGCGAGATGGCCGGCATGTCGAAGGCGAGCTCGGCGCCGCCCTGGTAGAGCATGCCGAACAGGATGGCGGCGAGAACGATGCCGACCGGATGCGCGCGCCCCATGAGCGCCACCGCGATGCCGACGAAGCCGGCGCCCTGCACGAACTCGATCTGCAGCCGTTGCTGGTCGCCCATGATCGGGTTCAGGGCCATCAGGCCGGCGAGGGCGCCGGAGACAAGCATGGCGACGATCGTGATGCGGGCGACGGAGATGCCGGCATACACCGCCGCGGCCGGATTGAGGCCGACGGTGCGAATTTCGTAGCCGAGCTTCGTGCGCCAGATGAGGACATAGACGAAGAGCGCCGCGGCGAGCGCGAGGAACAGCGTGATATTGACGGGCGCGCCGCCGATGTCCGCGCCGAACAGCGCGAACAGCCGGTCGAGCTGCGGCAACGTCGCGCCGTCCTCGAATGTCCGCGTCTCCGGCGTCATGGAGGTCGGCGGGCGGAGATGATTGGCGATCAGCCACACCATCAGCGAGGCGGCGATGAAATTGAACATGATGGTGGTGATGACGACGTGGCTGCCGAAGCGCGCCTGCAGCCAGGCCGGCAGGAATGCCCACGCCGCTCCGAACGCGGCGGCTGCGACGACGGCGAGCGGGAAGACCAGCCACCACGGGAAGATCCGGTCGAGAGCGAGTGCGACGAGCGCTACGCCGAGGCCGCCGAGATACGCCTGCCCTTCGCCGCCGATGTTGAACAGCCCGGCATGGAACGCGACCGCGACAGCGAGGCCGGTCAGGATGAAATTGGTGGCGTAGAAGAGCGTGAAGCCGATTCCCTCGCCGAAACCGAGGGCGCCCCAGAGGAGGATGCGGGCGGCGCGCAGCGGATTCTCACCGATGAAGAGGACGACGAGGCCGGCCACCAGAAAGGCGGCGGCGACGTTGAGGAGCGGCACCAGGCCGTAATCCGCCCAGGCGGGAAGACGCGCCGCGCGGCCCACTACCGCGATATCGCGCTGCGTTGACGCGGTGGCCGGCTCGCTCATGCGCGACCCGATGGGGGCGATGCGGCCGTCAACCTCCCCTTTGAGGGGAGGTCGAAACCGGCGAGCGGAGCAAGGACGGTTTCGGGCGGGGGTGCGGACGGAATCCAGCCTGACCCCCTCCCGAAGTTCGCCGTCCGCTTCGCGTCCGGCAAACTTCGACTTCCCCTCAAGGGGGAGGTTAATCCATTGCGCGTCACGCGGCCTGCTCCATGCCGGCCATGAGGAGGCCGATCTCGCGCTCGTCGGCATCGAGGCTGCGCTCGCCGACGATGCGGCCGCCGCACATGACGAGGATGCGGTCGGCAAGCGAGCGAATCTCGTCCAGCTCGACGGAGACGAGAAGGATCGCCTTGCCCGCCTGCCGCATGGCGAGGAGCTGGCGGTGGATAAACTCGATCGCGCCGATATCGACGCCGCGCGTCGGCTGGCCGACGAGGAGCACGGAAGGATTTCGTTCGAGCTCCCGCGCCAGGACGATCTTCTGCTGGTTGCCGCCGGAGAAATTCCCGGTCATGAGCCGGCAGTTCGGGGGGCGGATGTCATACTGCCCGATCTTCTTTTGTGCGTCCTCCCGGATCGCCTTGATGTCGAGGAACGGGCCGTTCAGGAATTTCGGGTCGCCGTGGTAGCCGAGGGCGGAATTCTCCCATTCCTCGAAGCCGGTGACCAGGCCCATCCGGTGCCGGTCCTCCGGCACATGCGCGAGGCCGCGAACCCTGAGCGCAGCCGGATCGGCGGTCGCCGCCGTGACCGGCTCGCCGTGGAGCAGCATGGCGCCGCTGGTTGCCTGCCGGATGCCGGCCAGCACCTCCAGGAGTTCCGACTGGCCGTTCCCGGCGACCCCGGCAATGCCGACGATCTCGCCTGCGCGCACCTCGAAGGAGACGTCGGCGAAGCGGCGCACGCCGCGGGAATCGATGTAACCGAGGTCCCGCACCTCGAGGAGGGGCGCGCCCGGCGCTGAAGGCTGCTTCTCGACGCGGAGAAGCACGCTGCGTCCGACCATCAGCTCGGCAAGCGCCTCCGGCGTCGTCTCGGCGGTCGCCCGCGTCGCCACCATCTCGCCGCGGCGCATGACCGAAACGGCGTCGGTCGCGGCCATGATCTCGCGCAGCTTGTGGGTGATCAGGATAATTGTCTTCTGCTGCTCGCGAAGCTGCCGGAGGATGCGGAAAAGGTGGTCGGCCTCGTCGGGCGTCAGAACCCCCGTCGGCTCGTCGAGGATCAGCGTCTCGGCGCCGCGATAGAGCGCCTTCAGGATCTCAACCCGCTGCTGCAGGCCGACCGGCAGCTCGCCGACCACGGCATCAGGATCCACCTCCAGCGCATATTCGCGCTCGAGCCGCTGCAACTCGGTGCGGGCATGCGCGATGCCGCGCTTCAGGAGCCCGCCCCCCTCGGCGCCGAGCATGACGTTCTCCAGCACCGTGAACGGCTCCACCAGCATGAAATGCTGGTGAACCATTCCGATCCCCGCGGCGATCGCGTCGTCGGGCGAATGGATCTTGACCTCGCGGCCGTCGACGCGGATGCGGCCCGCGTCCGGCTGGTAGAAGCCGTAGAGGATCGACATCAACGTCGACTTGCCGGCGCCATTCTCCCCGACGATGCCGTGGATCGTGCCCTTGCCGACGGCGAGGCGGATGTCACGGTTGGCGTGGACCGGCCCGAAGCGCTTGTCGATGCCGTCAAGCTCGATCGCCGGCGCGGCGCTCACCGGATCGGCTCCAGCGCGAACGGACCCTCCGCCCGCCTCTCCGGCATCGGCGCCGATAGGATCAGCGCCCAGTAGTTCCGATGCTTCGAGCCGGGCGGCGCGGCGACGGCGGCGATGCCGATTTCCGTCACGTTCGGATTGAGGAGGTTCGTGCGGTGGCCCGCAGAATCCTTCCAGCCCGCCATCGCAACGTCGAGCGAAGAGAAGCCGGCGCCGAGATTTTCCGCCGTGGCGCTCCACTCATAGCCGGCGGCCGAGACGCGCCGCGCCAGCGAACCGCCGATCCTATGGCTGATCCGGTCGCGTTCGCCCATGGCGCGCGCATGCGCGGCCGCCGCCTGCATCAGGCGCGAATCGACGCCCACGCGGCCGAGGCCGTGCGCTCCGCGGTAGGCGGAGACTAGGCTTGCGGCGCGGCCGGCATCGACGGGGATCGGCGTGACCTGCTGCGGCCCACCGGTCGTGCAGGCGGCGAGGATCATGCCGGCGGCGAGGGCGATCGCAGCCCGGATAAGGCCTGCGATCCTCATGTTTCAGTCTCTTCGTGCGTCAGCTCGTCGGGCAGGTGTTGTCCGACATGTAGTCGTGCACGGCGACCTCGCCGGAGACGATCTTCGCCTTCGCGTCCTCGATCGTGCTTTTCATCTCGTCGGTGATGAGGCTCTCGTTGTTCTCGTCGAGCGCCCAGCCGACGCCCTCCTGCGCAAGGCCGAGCACCTCAAAACCCGCCGACCACGCGTCGTTCCTTGAGTCCGTAAAGGCGTCGTAGACGGCGTTGTCCACCCGCTTCAGCATCGATGTCAGGACATGGCCGGGGTGCAGATAGTTCTGGTTGGAATCGACGCCGATGCCGAGCTTGCCGGCGTCGGCGACGGCCTGCAGCACACCGATGCCGGTGCCGCCCGCCGCGTGATAGACGACGTCGGCCCCCTGCTCCATCTGGCTCTTGGCGAGTTCGCCGCCCCTCACCGGATCGTTCCAGGCGGCGCCGGTGTCGCCGGTCATATTCTGAAAGACCTCGACGTCAGGATTGACCGCCTTCGCGCCCTGCACGTAGCCGCAGGCGAATTTGCGGATGAGCGGGATGTCCATGCCGCCGACAAAGCCGATCTTGCCGGTCTCCGACGCCATCGCGGCAAGCATGCCGACAAGATATGAGCCCTCGTGCTCCTGGAAGATGATCGAGCGCACGTTCGGCTTCTCGACCACCATGTCGACGATGGCGAACTGCGTGTCGGGGAACTCCTCGGCGACCTTCTCCAGCGCCGCCGCCTGGCTGAAGCCGATCGCGACGATAGGATTGTGGCCGCGGCGGGCGAAATTCCGGAGCGCCTGCTCGCGCTGCGAATCGTTCTGCACCTCGAAGTCGCGATATTCGATGCCGGTCTCTTCCTTGAACCGCTCGGCGCCGCGATAGGCCGCCTCGTTGAAGCTCTTGTCGAACTTTCCGCCGAGGTCGTAGACGACGGCGGGGTTCACTTCCGCCGCGTGGGCCGGCGCCATGAAGGCGAGCGCAGCGACCGCGGCAAGCCATTTGAAACGCATGATCTGCTCCCTGACGTGCCTGTCCGGGCCGGGTTCCCCGCCCGGCCGGCCGACCGGAGATTGGCACGGTGTCCGGCGCAATGCATCCCCTTTCTCGGGGCTATGAACCGCCGCAAGGGCGGGTTATCCCGAAGGGAGGGCAGGCAGAAACGGGGGCCGGCATGACTTCGATTGCCAGCATCGATCCGATGCCCTTTCCCGTGCTGATCGGAGACATCGGCGGCACCAACGCCCGCTTCGCCATCGTCCCCGACCGAGACGCCGCGGTGGAGCCTCTTTCCCCGGTCGCGACAGCCGACTTTCCGGATATCGAGACGGCGATCGAAGAGGGCGTGTTCGCCTATTCCGGATTGCGGCCGCGCTCTGCCCTGATCGACGTTGCGGGACCGATCGGCGACGAGGGCGTCGACCTGACCAATGCCGACTGGGTCATCCGCCCGAGGGACACGATCCGGCGGACCGGGATGGAGGACGTCATCCTCCTCAACGATTTCGAAGCGCTGGCGCTCGCGCTTCCCGCGCTCGAGTCCGGCGACGTCGTGCAGATCGGCGACGCGCCGGAGCCGGCGGAGGGCGCCAAGGTGGTGATCGGGCCGGGGACGGGGCTCGGTGTCGGAGCGCTGGTCCGGGCGGCCGGCCTCTGGGTGCCCGTCCCCGGCGAGGGTGGTCACGTGTCGCTCGGGCCGGCGGAGGCGGACGAATTCGCGGTGTGGGAGAACATCGAGCCGGAGCACGGGCGCATCTCCGCCGAGGCGGTTTTCAGCGGGCGCGGCATCGTGCGGCTCTACAATGCCGTCGCGAAGACGGAGGGCATGGCCGCGCTCCATGACAAGCCGGCGGCCGTCACCGAGGCAGCGCTCAAGGGCGGCGATCCGGCGGCGGTGAAGACGTTGTCGCTCTATTGCCGGCTGCTCGGCCGGCTCGCCGGCGACATGGCGCTCGTCTTCATGGCGCGCGGCGGCGTCTATGTCGGCGGCGGCATTTCTCCCCGCATCCTGCCCTTCCTGCTGCAGGGCGAATTCCGGCGCGCCTTCGAGGCGAAGGCGCCGCATGCGGCGGTGATGGCCAGGATCCCGACCTTCGTCATCGTGCGGGAGAACCCGGCGCTCGCCGGGCTCGCAGCCTTCGCGCGCACGCCGGAACGCTTCGGCGTCGACCTTTCGGGCCGCCGCTGGCGGAAATGACGGAATCGGCGTGCAATGCCGGCATTCCGCTCAAGACAGGAGCATCTGTTGCCAGCTAACTGTTCACCGCATGCTCTGAAAGCCGCGTTCGGGCTTGCCGGCCAGGTTGCGATTGTCACCGGCGGGTCGTCGGGCATCGGACGCGCCTGCGCGGAGGCGCTGGGCGCGGCCGGCTGCAACGTGGCAGTCAACTACCGGAGCGGAAGCGCGAGCGCCGAGGACGTCGTCAGGGGCGTCAAGGAGTGCGGCTCGGAGGCGTTTGCCGTGGGGGCGGACGTTTCCGTCGAAGCCGAGGTCGAGGCAATGTTCGAAGAGACGGTCCGCCGCTTCGGAACGGTGCATATCCTGATCAACAATGCCGGCATTGAGAAGCCAGCGCCGTTCACCGGGATGAGCTATGCGCAATGGCGCAACGCGCTCGCCGTCAATCTCGACGGCCAGTTCCTCTGCGCACGCTCCGCGGTCCGCGAATTCCTCCGGCGCGGGCCGCAGCCCGATATCTCGCGCGCCACCGGCAAAATCGTCTGCATGAGCTCGGTGCATCAGCGCATCCCGTGGGCCTTCCAGGTCAATTACGCCGCCTCGAAAGGCGGCGTGCGGTTGCTGATGGAGTCACTCGCGCAGGAATTCGCGCCACAGAGGATCCGCGTGAACGGCGTCGCGCCCGGCGCGATCCGCACACCGATCAACCGCGAAGCCTGGGCGGCGCCGGAAGCGATGGAGAGCCTCCTGAAGCTCATTCCATACGGCCGGGTCGGGGAGCCGGAGGATGTGGCGCGGACGGTGCTCTTCCTGGCGTCCGACCTCTCCGACTACATCACGGGAGCAACGATCTATGTCGACGGCGGGATGGTCCTCTATCCCTGCTTTCGCGGCGCCGGGTGACGTGCGATGAGCAGACCGATCGAGGATTACGGCTTCATTGGGAACATGCTCTCCTGCGCGCTGATCGCGCGGGACGGCTCCATCGACTGGCTCTGTCTGCCGCGCTTCGATTCGGACGCCTGCTTCGCGGCGCTGCTCGGCAACGAGAAGCACGGGCATTGGCGCATCGCGCCGGCGGCGGAGGCGAGGGAAGTGTCGCGGCGCTACCGCGAGGGCACGCCGATTCTCGAGACCACGTTCGAGACAAACGAGGGCGCCGTCACCCTCATCGACTTCATGCCGCTCGCCGGCGACGAGGAGCATGTCGACGTCTTCCGCATCGTGCGCGGCGACCGCGGGCGCGTTCGCATGCGCATGGAGTTCGTGCTGCGGTTCGGCTACGGCCAGACCGTGCCCTGGGTGCAGCGGACGGATTCAGGTCTGCGGGCGGTGGCCGGGCCGGACGCCCTGGAGCTGCATACCCGTGTCGAGCTGAAGAGCAGGGATTTCCGCACCGTAGCGGATTTCCTGGTCGGCGAGGGAGCGAGCGTTCCGTTCGCGTTGTGCTGGCACCCGTCGCACCGTCTGAGCGAGCGCAACATCGATCCGGACGCGCGGCTCGAAGAAGCGACGCGGTGGTGGAGCGGATGGTCGGCGCGGTGCCGATTCGCCGACCACGAACCGCATCCGTGGCGCGACGCCGTGGTTCGCTCGCTGGTGACGCTGAAGGCGCTGACCTACCATCCGACGGGCGGCATCGTCGCCGCCCCGACGACCTCCCTTCCAGAAGAGATCGGCGGCGAGCGCAACTGGGACTACCGGTTCTGCTGGATCCGCGACGCCACGCTCACCCTCTATGCGCTTCTCACCTCCGGTTATCGCGACGAGGCGAAGGCCTGGCGGGAGTGGATGCTGCGGGCGGCGGCGGGCCATCCCTCACAGCTGCAGATCATGTACGGCATAGCCGGCGAGCGCCGGCTCACCGAAATCGAGCTGCCGTGGCTGCCCGGCTTCGAGCATTCGAAGCCCGTCCGCATCGGCAACGCCGCTCACGACCAGCTGCAGCTCGACGTCTACGGCGAGATGATGGATGCGCTGCACGTCGCGCGGAAGTTCGAGCTCGAGCCGTCGCGCGACGGGTGGAACCTGCAGAGGGTGCTCTTAAAGAACCTCGAGAGGAAGTGGACCAAGCCGGACAAGGGAATCTGGGAGGTCCGCGGCGGCTCGAGGCACTTCACTCATTCCCGGCTGATGGCCTGGGTCGCCTACGACCGGGCGATCAAGGGCGTGGAGGATTTCGGGCTTTCCGGCCCGGTCGAGGACTGGAAGCAGATGCGCGAAACAATCCGGGCGGACATCCTCGCGAACGGCTGGAGCGAAAAGCGCGGGAGCTTCGTCCAGTATTATGGCGGGGAAGCGCTCGACGCCGCGCTGCTCCTTATCCCGATCGTCGGTTTTCTGCCGCCGGAGGACCCGCGCGTTCTTTCCACGATCGATGCCGTTAAGGGCGAGTTGGTCGAGGATGGCCTCGTCTTGCGCTACCGGCCCGAGGAGACGAACGACGGGTTGAGGGGCCGGGAGGGCACATTCCTCGTCTGCAGTTTCTGGCTCGCCGACGCGCTCTGCATGGTCAATCGTCTCGACGAGGCGGAGGAGCTTTTCCTGCATCTCCTCAGCCTGCGCAACGATCTCGGCCTGCTGGCGGAAGAGTATGATCCGCGGACGGGGCGCCAGCTCGGGAACTTCCCGCAGGCGTTCTCGCATGTCGGACTGGTCAATACCGCCAACAACCTCATCTCGGCGCGCGGGCCGGCCGAGCAGCGCGCCGAGCGGGCGGTGGCGGTGGCCGCGCACGAGCCGGCGGCGTAGGCCGCCGCCGTTTCACCTGAGCTCAAGTATCCGACCGCCGGCCGCCTCGGCATCCGCCGGGTCGTGCGTCACCAGAAGCACCGGCAAGCCGTATTTGCGGCATTCGGCGAAGACGAGGTTCCGCACCTGGGCGCGGCGCGCCACGTCGAGACGGGAGAAGGGCTCGTCGAGAACCAGCGCCTGCGGCCGGGCGAGAAGCGTCCGCATCAGCGCAACCCGCGCGGCCTGGCCGCCCGAGAGCGTCGCGGGATCGCGGTCAGCGAAGCCTTCAAGGCCCACCTCCGCGAGCGCCGCCTCGGCCGCGCGGCGGCGCACGGCCCTCCCCTTCACCGCCGGATCGAGCCCGACCAGGAGATTGCCGGCGACGGAGAGGTGCGGGAGGAGCAGCGCATCCTGAAAGAGGAGCCCGATCGAGCGCTCCTCGGGCGGCAGCGCGGTCACATCCCGGCCGTTCAGAATGATGTTGCCCGAGGCGCGGAAATCGCGCCCCAGAAATCCGCCGACGAAAGCGACGAGCGTGGATTTTCCCACACCCGACGGCCCCATGACCGTCAGCACCTCGCCCGGCCCGATTGCAGCGTCGAGCGTGACAAGCTCATCCCCGTCGAGGCGGATTGCGACGTTGCGCAGAAGGAGCCCCCGCTCCACCGTGCCGCCATTGCTCATGCCGCGACGCGCAGCCGGCGGCGGTTGCGGAAGAGAACGGCGGGGACGAATGCGGCGAGCGCAAAGCCGAGGAACGGCAGCAGCGCCTGGACGAGCGCGGTGGCGCCGACAAGCCGAAGGTCGCCGCCGGATGCGAGAGCAACGGTTTCGGTCGTGACGGTCGGCCGGCGCCCGCCGCCGATCAGAAGGGTCGGCAGATAGAGCCCGACCGATATGGCAAAGCCGAGCGCCGCGGCGGTCAGAACCGGCCTCGCAAGCATCGGAAGCCGGACACGCCAGAAGACCGAATCGGCCGTCTTGCCCAAGGCCCGCATCGCATGACCGTAGCGCGGGTCCCAGCTCCACCAAGGCTCGGCGAGCGAGAGAAGCACATAGGGAAAGACGAAGACGAGATGCCCGGTCACCACGGCGGCGAATGTGCCATCGACCCCGAGAAAGGAGAACAGGATCTGCAGGCCGAAGAGGAATGACACCTGCGGCACGAGCAGCGGCACATAGAGCGCCTGCAGCGCCCGGCCCGAAGCAGTCCGCCCCGATCGCGCCTCGAATTCGAGCGAGCCGAGGGCAAGCGCGATTGCCACGAGGCTCGCCGCGAGGGCGATCGAGACGGAATTCAGCAGCGGGTCGACCAGGCTTCCGGCAAGCCGCATCCAGGTCATCAGCGTCAGCCCGTCCGGGAAGACGTCCGGGAAGCGCCAGACTCCGGCCACGGACCAAACCGCAAGGACGCCAAGTCCCGCCAGAACGGTCCCCGCGGACAGCGACATCAGCAGAGCCGACAGGCGCCGCAGCCATGCGTCGCGGCGGGCGCGCCGCCCCGATCGGGCGAACCGCCGACAGAGAAAGGCGCCAAGCCGTTCCGCCGCCAGCCAGGCAAGGAGCGCGGAGAGGGTGACGCCAAGCTGCAGCAGGGCTCCGGCGGCGGCGACGAAGTGCATGTCGAGGTCGGGGGCGCGCTGCCATTCGAGGATGCGCACGGCGAGCGGGGCGGGCGTCGTCGGCCCGAGGATCAGCGCGACGTCGACGACCGCAGTCGAGAAGGCGAGGACCGCGAGCGTGGCGAGGCGGATCTGGCGGTAGAGAGCCGGCAGGACCCCGTAGAAAAACGCGGCGATCCGCCCATAGCCGAGCGTCCGCATCAGGCGGTCCGTCTCCGCCGCGCGCGTCTGCGGCAAGGCCGCGAGCGTCATCAGCAGCAGGAAGGGGATCTCCTTCAGAACCAGGCCGAGGGTCATCGCAAGCCCGTCACGATCCTGCACGATCAGGAGGTCCGGCGGACGCTCCCAGCCGGCGGCGAGCGCCAGGAGCCGGAAGACGACGCCGGACGGGGCGATCAGCAGCGCGAGCCCTATGGCGGCGGCCGCATGCGGCACGCTGAGGAGCGGCGAGACGAGCCGCTCAAGTGCTGCAAAGACGCGCGTGCCGCGCCAGCCGGCGACGAACAGCATTACGACCGCGAAGGCGGCAGCGGTGGTGGCGAGGCCCGTCCCGAGGCTCAGAAGGACCGAGCGGCCGAGACCCGGCATCGCCGCAAGCGCGCGGAACGGCGCGAGCGAAAATTCCGTGCTGCCGAGGACCGGAAGATAGCCGAAGGCCGGGAGCACGATGCCGGCGATGCCGGCAGCCACCGGGGCGACGAGGACGATCAGCGCGGCCAGCGGGAAGAGCCGCAGCAAGGCGGCGCCTACCGGACGACGCCGTAGCGGCGCGCCCATTCCGTCTCGATCCGCTCCACCCATGACGGATGCGGCTCGGGCAGCACCGGGCCCAGCTCTTCGGGGGGAAGGGTCGCCACGCCGAGATCGAGCGCGGCGAAGCGGGCCCGATCCTCGGGCGGCAGCCGGTCGACTGCGAGCACCGTCGGATCGCCCCAGACGGCCGGGTCCTGCTTTACCGCCTGCGCCTCCGGCGACAGCAGGAAATCGGCGACGACCATGGCGCCGGCGGCCGCATCCGCATTGAAGGGAATCGCGACGAAATGCGTGTTGCCGAGCGTGCCCCCCTCGAACACGAAGCTGCGCACGGTGTCGGGCAGCTCGCCGTTTGCGATGGCGCTCGACGCATCGGAGGGATTGAACGCGAAGGCGATATCGATCTCGCCGTCGGCGAAGAGGCGGCGCAGGCCGCCGTAATCGCGCGGGAAGGCGCGCCCGCTTCGCCAGAGGTCGGGATGGGCTGCATCGAGCCAGGCGAAGAGCGGCGCCGACGCTGCCTCGAAGTTGGCGTCGGTCGCCGGCTCCTTCAGAACGGCGGGATCTGGCGTCAGCTCCACCAGCAGCTGCTTCAGGAACGTCGTCCCGATGAAATCGGGCGGTTGCGGATAGGCGAAGCGCCCGGGGTTCTCCGCGATCCATCGTCCGAGCGCGGCAGCGGATTTCGGCGGGTTCCGCAGACGGGCGGCATCGTGGAAGAAGACGAGCTTCGCCATTCCCCATGGCGCCTCCAGCCCGTCAACCGGGACGGTGAAGTCGCGCTCGACGGCCGGATTTCCCGCGCCGTCGACATGGGCGTAATTCGGCAGCCTGGTTGCCCAGGCGGCGGGCTGCAGCAGGCCCTTCGCCTTCATGGCGGCGAAATTCTCGCCGTTGATCCAGACGAGATCGACCGCGCCGCTCTCGTCGCGTCCCGCCGCCTTCTCGGTCAGAACGCGGGAGACCACCTCCGCCGTATCGCCCACCTTCACATGGACGAGCCGCACGCCGAAGCCCCGATCGACCTCGCGCCCCACCCAGGCGATGTAGTCGTTGATGCGGGGCTCGCCGCCCCAGGCATAGAAGTAGACCGTCTCGCCCCTCGCCTCCGTGAGGACAGAAGACCAATCGGCGGGATTTGGTGCGTCGGCGCGGGCGAGGGCGCTTGAGGCGACGATTGCGGCGAGCGCAGCGAATACCATTCGCATGAGGGCTCCTTCAGGGAGCGGAACTGCCAAGGCGAGGCAGTCAAAGGCAATCCAAACTTTGGTGATGGGTCGTGATTGTGCACGCGAACGATCGGGCGCCGCGCGCCATCGGCGGCAGCGCCGGACCCGGCACTTCACTCCGTCACGTCCCTTCAGCGGCGATTAGCAACGCCGCAACAAGTCTCCATCTGGCCCTGCGTATTGGCCGCGCCGCGCCTCAGACCATCGACTTCGTCGTCCGCACACCGTCGCCCGGACGAGCTCAGGTCATCGTCAACTTCCCGAGATTCTCCAGCGCACGGCGCGCCATGACGGCGACGAGGTTGGCGCGGTACTCGGCCGAGCCGTGGATGTCGCCCATCATGCCGGACGCGTCGACCGTCAATCCCCTGACCGCGTCGGGCGCGAAATTTTTAGCGAGCGCCTGTTCGGCGGCTGTCCAGCGGAAGGCGCCGTTGTTGCCGGCGCCCGTCACCCCGACGCGGACCGAGCCGTCCTTGTGTTTCGCCACGAAAACGGCCGCCATCGGATAGCGCGAGGCGGGGTTGCGGAATTTTGCGTAGCCGCAGGTCTCGGGAATCCTGAAGCTCACCTTGGTGACGATCTCGCCTTCGTTCAGCGCCGTCGTGTAGAGACCGGTGAAATAATCGTCGGCGGCGATCTGGCGCTTGTCGGTGTGGACCGCGCCGGCGAGCGCGAGAACGGCGGCGGGATAGTCGGCCGCCGGATCGTTGTTGGCGACGGAGCCGCCGATCGTGCCGAGATGGCGCACCTGCGCGTCGCCGATCGAACCGGCGAGCGCGGCGAGAGTCGCGATCGCCTTCCTCACGTCCGCCGATTGCGCGACCTCGGCATGCGTCATCGCGCCGCCGATCGTCACGGCATCCCCCGAGACCTGGATGCCCTTCATCTCCGCGACGTGCCTGAGGTCGATCAGATTGGCCGGCGCCGCGAGGCGCGCCTTCATGGCCGGCAACAAAGTGTGGCCGCCGGAAATGTAGGCGGCGTCGCCGGCGCTGGAAAAGAGGCTCGCCGCCTCCGCGACGCTCGTCGGCCGGTGATAGGTCGTCTGGTACATCGTCCTGTTCCTCCCGTAATCGCTGTCCCGTCATGGACCCTTGAAGATTGTCGTCATTGCCGGACTTGATCCGGCAATCCATTCCGGAACCGTTGCGGCAGGCAGGTGCGCAACGGAATGGATGCCATGGTCAAGCCATGGCATGACGACAATGACGGGTGCTTTCTCACGTCACTATCACTCGGCCGCTTGGCGCATCACGGACTTCTGCGCCAGCCGCCAAACCTTTTCCGCAGTCGCCGGCATCGTCAGGCTGTTGTCGCCGAGCGCATCGGTGATGGCGTTGATCACGGCCGGCGGCGAGCCGATCGCGCCCGCCTCGCCGCAGCCCTTCATGCCGAGCGGATTGCCCGGGCAGAGCGTTTCGGTGGTCGACACGCTGAAGGACGGCAGGTCGTCGGCGCGCGGCATCGTGTAGTCGTTGTAGGTGGCGGTCAGAAGCTGGCCGCTCTCCCGGTCGTATATCGCGCCCTCGAGCAGCGCCTGCCCTATCCCCTGGGCGATGCCGCCATGCACCTGCCCCTCGACGACCATCGGGTTGATGAGGCGGCCAAAATCGTCCGCGGCCACGAACTGCACGATGTCGGTTCGGCCCGTCTGCGGATCGACCTCCACCTCGCAGATGTAGCAGCCGGCGGGGAAGGTGAAGTTCGTCGGGTCGTAGAACGCCCCCTCCTTCAGGCCGGGCTCCATGCCCTGCGGCAGGTTGTGCGCGGTGTAGGCGGCGAGGCAGACCTCGTGCCAGCCGAGCTTCTTGTCAGTGCCCGCCACCCGCACCTCGCCGTCGGCGATTTCGATGTCGCCCTCCGAGGCCTCCATCAGATGCGCGGCGATCCGCTTCGCCTTCGCCTCGACCTTGTCGAGCGCCTTGAAGATGGCGGACATGCCGACGGCGCCGGAGCGCGACCCGTAGGTTCCCATGCCGAACTGCACCTTGTCGGTATCGCCGTGGATGATCTGGATGTTCGACACCGGCACACCGAGGCGCTCCGACACGAGCTGGGCGAAGGTCGTCTCGTGGCTCTGGCCGTGGCTGTGCGAGCCGGTCAGAACCTCGATCGTGCCGACCGGGTTGACGCGCACCTCGGCGGATTCCCACAGGCCGACGCCGGCGCCAAGCGAACCGACCGCGGCGCTCGGCGCAATGCCGCACGCCTCGATGTAGCAGCTCATCCCGATGCCGCGCAGCCTGCCGCGCTTCTCAGCCTCCGCCTTGCGCTTGCCGAAGGCGTTATAGTCCGCCGCCTTCATCGCGGCGTCGAGCGAGGCCTCGTAGCCGCCGGCGTCGTAGGCCATGATGACAGGCGTCTGATAGGGGAAGCTCTTGATGAAATTCTTCCGCCTGAGTTCCGCCGGCGACACGCCGAGCTCCCGCGCGGCCGTCTCGACCAGACGCTCCAGCACGAAAGTGGCCTCCGGACGGCCGGCGCCGCGATAGGCGTCGACCGGCGCCGTATTGGTGTAGACGGCACGGACGTTGCAGTAGATCGCCGGGATCACATACTGGCCGGAGAGCAGCGTCGCGTACAGGTAGGTCGGGACACAGGACGAGAAGAGCGACATGTATCCGCCGAAATTGGCGATGGTGTCGACCTTCAGCCCGATCATCTTGTTGTCGGCGTCGAAGGCCATCTCGGCGTGCGTGATGTGGTCGCGGCCGTGCGCATCTGCGAGGAAGGCTTCGCTGCGGTCGGCGTTCCATTTCACCGGGACGCCGGCGCGCTTCGACGCCCACAGACAGACGATCTCCTCCGGGTAAATGTAGATCTTGGAGCCGAAACCGCCGCCGACATCGGGCGCTATGACGCGGAGCTTGTGCTCCGGAGCGATGTTGTAGAAGGCCGACAGGACGAGCCGCGCGACATGCGGGTTCTGGCTCGTCGTCCAAAGCGTGTAATGCTCCTCGGCCGGGTCGTAGTGGCCGAGCGCGGCGCGCGGCTCGATGGCATTGGGAACGAGGCGGTTGTTGACGATGTCGAGCTTCGTCACATGCGTCGCCTTGGCGATCGCGGCGTCGGCCGCGGCGGCGTCGCCGAGCCCCCAGTCGTAGATGAGGTTGTTCGGCGCCTCGGGATGAAGCTGCGGCGCCCCCGGCTCCAGCGCCTGCGCGGCGTTGACGACGGCGGGTAGCTCCTGCCAGTCGACGGCGACGGCATCGGCGGCGTCGCGCGCCTGGCCGCGCGTCTCGGCCACCACGACCGCGGCCGGCTGGCCGACATAGCGGACAGTGTCCTTCGCCAGGGCGGGATACTGCCCCATCTTCATCGGCGTCCCGTCCTTCGACTTGATCATCCAGCCGCAGATGATGTTGCCGACGCCGTCGGCGGCGAGTTCGGCGCCGGTCAGCACCGCGATCACGCCCGGCATCTTCTTCGCCGCGGCGGCGTCGATGGAGCCGATCTTCGCATGCGCGTGCGGCGAGCGGACAAAGGCGGCATGGGCCATGCCCGGCACCGACATGTCATCGGTGAAGCGGCCGCGTCCCGTGATGAAGCGCTTGTCCTCCTTGCGGACGACGCGCGCGCCGATTCCTTCAACGCCCATCGATCCCTCCCCGGTTACTCAGCCGCCTGCCGCAGCCCGCCCTGCATCTCCTGGGCGGCGGCGAGAATGGCCTTCACGATGTTGTG
>DASWJZ010000374.1:0-32225 GCA_036396875.1 Propylenella sp. | reverse complement strand
ACGGACCGCTGCGACTTCCGCTGCGTCTATTGCATGGCGGAGGACATGACGTTCCTGCCGAAGCGGGACCTTTTGACGCTGGAGGAGCTCGACCGGCTGTGCTCGGCCTTCATCGACAAGGGGGTGAGGAAGATCAGGATCACCGGCGGCGAGCCGCTGGTGCGGCGCAACATCGTCAGCCTGTTTGAGGCGCTCGGCCGGCATCTTCGGACGGGAGCGCTCGACGAGCTGACGCTGACCACCAACGGTTCGCAGCTGGAGCGTTTTGCCGCGCCCTTGAAGGCGGCGGGGGTCAGGCGCGTCAACGTCTCGCTCGACACGCTCGACCGGGAGAAGTTCAAGGCGATCACCCGCTGGGGCGAACTCGGCAAGGTGATGGCCGGCCTCCGGGCGGCGCAGGCGGCGGGGCTTCAGGTGAAGCTCAATCTGGTGGCGCTGAAGGGGGTGAACGAGGGGGAGATCCCCGAAATGCTGCGCTTCGCGCATGGCGAGGGCATGGACCTGACGCTGATCGAGACGATGCCGCTCGGCGACATCGACGGCGACCGGACCAGCCAGTATCTGCCGCTGTCGCTGGTGCGGGCGCGGCTTGCCGAGGCGTTCACGCTGCAGGACCTGGATTACCGCACCGGCGGGCCGGCTCGCTATGTGCGGGTGAGGGAGACCGGCGGGCGGCTCGGCTTCATCACGCCGCTGACGCATAATTTCTGCGAGAGCTGCAACCGGGTGCGGGTGACCTGCACCGGCACCCTCTACATGTGCCTCGGGCAGGAGGATGCGGCCGATTTGCGCGCCCCGCTGCGCGCCTCGGAGGGCAACGACCTTCTCGCCTCCGCCATCGACGAGGCGATCTCCAGAAAACCCAAGGGCCACGACTTCGTCATCGACCGCCGCTCCAGCCGCCCCGCCCTCGCCCGCCACATGAGCGTCACCGGCGGTTAGCCGGCTTCGCTCCCACGCGTTCGCAGCGATGCCGCGCGGACAGTGGCCGCAGTCTTTCGCGCCGCGCTCGGACCTGTTAGAGCCGCGCTTTCACCGCCCTCCGAATCCCATGCTTCCCGCTCAAGTGCTCTGCGAAGGCTCGCGCCGTTTTCTGTCCATGTCCGCGCCGGCCCTGGTCCTCATCGCCAGCGACACGTCCGTCGGGCCGGCAGGCAGCATCGCCGGATGAGTGCATTCGCCCATTCATTGCGAGGCGTCATTGCAATCGTCGCCTCGCAGTTCGCGTTCCTGCTGAACGACACGCTGGTCAAACTGGTCAGCGACGCCCTTCCGCTTGGGCAGATCATCTTCCTCCGCGGCCTGTTTGCCGCCGCCCTGCTTGCCCCGCTAGCAATCGCGACCGGCCTGCACCGCAGTCTTCCGCATCTCTGGCATCGGATGGTGTCGTGGCGGGTCGTCGGCGAGCTGGGTGGAACGTTATTCTATCTCTCCGCGCTGATCCACATGCCGCTCGCCAACGCCACGATCATCTTTCAGGCGGTGCCGCTGACCGTCACCGGCGGCGCCGCCCTGTTTCTTCGCGAGGCGGTCGGCTGGCGGCGCTGGACCGCCATCGTCATCGGCTTTGTCGGGGTCGTGATGGTCGTGCGTCCAGGCCTCTCCGGCTTCGACCCGTACGGCCTCCTGGTGCTTGCATCGGTTCTGTTTGTCTCGATGCGCGATCTGACGACGCGGGCGATGCCGGCGGTCACGCCGACGCTGTTGGTGACGCTGGCGACCGCCGTCGCGGTGGCGATCATGGGCGCGCTGCTCGGCCTCACGGAGGACTGGGTCCGGCCAAGCGTCACGCACTCCATCCAGCTTGCCGGGGCGGCAATCTTTCTCTCCATCGGCTACGCGACGAGCATTCTCGCCATGCGCCTCGGCGAGATGTCGGTCACCGCCCCGTTCCGCTACGTCGCGGTGGTGATTGCGATCGCGCTCGGCTTTGTCGTGTGGCGCGACGTGCCGGACGCGATGACGGTTCTCGGCAGTGCGGTGATCGTCTCCGCCGGCCTCTACACGCTCTATCGCGAGCAGCGAACGAAGAGCAGCCGCGCGGCGCTCGCCGCTGCGTCCCCCGAAGCTCGGACGCCGATGTGACCCGGCAACTCAAGGGCGAACCGAAGCTCGAAGCTGCCTCGCTGCGGCGGCCGCCGGTGCTGGCCCTCATCGCCATTTCGGCTCTCAGCCCGTTCGCCATCAACGCGGTCGTCCCCTCGATGCCGGCGATCGAGCGGGCGTTCGACGCTGATTATGGGCGCGTCCAGCTGATCCTGTCGCTGTTCCTCGCGGCCATCGCCATCTCGCAGATCGTCATCGGCCCGCTCTCCGACCGGTTCGGGCGCCGACCGGTGCTCCTCTGGGGCTTCGCTGTTTTCGTCGTGGCAAGCGCCGCATCGCCCTTCGCTCCCACCATCGAAGGGTTGATCGCAATCCGGGTTCTGCAGGGCGCGACCGGATGCGTCGGCATCGTGCTCGGGCGCGCCATCGTGCGCGATCTCTTCGATCGTCGTCAGGCCGCGAGCATGCTCGGATACGTCACCATGGGCCTCGCAATGGCGCCCATGGTGGCGCCGCTCATCGGCGGGATTCTTCAGGAGCTCTTCGGCTGGACGGCGATCTTCTGGTTGATGGCCGGGCTCGGCGTCGCCTGTCTCGCCGTCGCCTGGGCCTTTGTCCCCGAAACGAACCTCCGCCCCACGCCGCGGCTGAGCTTCGGCACCCTTTTCGCCGACTTCCGGCAGCTCTTCCGAAGCCGCGATTTCGTTCTTTTCACAGCGAGCTGCAGCCTGACGACGGGGGTATTCTTCGCCTTCCTGGGCGGCGCTCCCTACGTCTCGGAACGCATCCTGGGGCTATCGCCGGCCGTCTACGGCCTATGGTTCGGCGCCATCCCGATCGGCTATGCGACCGGCAACTTTCTCGCCGGACGCTTCACCGAGCGGTTCGGGGTGGCGCGAATGATTCTCGCCGGGTCGGCGATCGCGGTCGCAGCGGCTTCGCTGCCGGCCGCCCTCTTCCTCGCCGGTCTTATCGGACCGGCGGAGTTCTTCCTGCCGATGGTGCTGGTCGGCATCGCCAACGGCCTTGCGCTGCCGAGCGCCATCTCCGGCGCGATCAGCGTCAAGCCTGAGATAGCGGGCGCGGCCGCCGGGCTCTCCGGCGCGCTGCAGATCGGGACGGGGGCGGCCCTTTCGGCCATCGCCGGAGCAGCGCTGACGGGAGGACGCTCGGCCATGCCCATCTTCGCCATCATGATCGGCGCTGCGCTCGTGGCGCTTCTGGTCGCGGTGTCGATTTACGGACGCAACCGGCCCCGCGGGTAAGCCGAATCAGCCGAGATCGATCTCGCCCTCCACCACGTGATTGAGATCGGTGCCCTGCGCGGTCACGGTCGCGCGGACCGTGAGCTTGCCTTTGCCTCTCAAATTTCCCGCGGCGACCGCCTCCTCGATGGCGCGCTGAGAGGTGACGCCGACCTGCTTCAGGAACTTGCGCACTGAGATATTGAACGGATCGGCTTCCATGTTTTTCGTCATTGGCGTCTCCTGTCCGGTGCTCTGCTACTCAAGGACGATGCGAGGCGGCTGGCGCGACGCCTCGGCGCGTTCCGCCAGGATGCCCTGGAAGACTTTTGCAGCGATCGATCGGTAGGTTTGCGCGTGCTCGCCGTCAGGATCGGATACCCCCACCGGCGCCCCGGCGTCGGACCGCTCCCGAATCGTCGCATGAAGCGGAACCGCGCCGAGGAAGGGAACTCCGATGCGCGCTGCCTCGTGCTCCGCCCCGCCATGGCCGAAGACATCGGTGCGTCCGCCGCAATGGGGGCAGAGGAAATAGCTCATGTTCTCGACCAGCCCGAGCACCGGCACGTCGACGCGCTTGAACATGTTGAGCCCCTTGCGTGCGTCGATCAACGCCAGGTCCTGCGGCGTCGAAACGATGACTGCGCCGGCGAGAGGCACTTGCTGCGCCATGGTGAGCTGGGCGTCGCCAGTGCCGGGCGGCATGTCCACGACGAGCACGTCGAGATCGCCCCAGGTGACCTCCCGCAGCATCTGCGTCAACGCCGAGATGACCATGGGCCCGCGCCAGATCATCGGCGTCTCCTCCTCGACTAGGAACCCCATCGACATGACTTTCAGGCCGTAGCGCTCGAGCGGCTTCAGGATCCGCCCGGAGACGATTTCCGGCCGCCCGTGCAGGCCGAGGAGGCGCGGCATCGACGGGCCGTAGATGTCGGCGTCGAGAATGCCGACCTTGAGCCCGATCGCCTGCAGGCCGAGCGCAAGGTTGACGGCGGTGGTCGATTTTCCCACCCCGCCCTTGCCGGAGGCGACGGCGATAATGGCGGCAACGCCGGGCACGCCGGCCTTTGGCGGCGGCCCGTCGCCCGGCCCTCGCGGGGGGCGTGCGCCCGGTTGGGCGGGAGGCGGCGCGGAACCCACCGGCGGACGGCGCTCGGCCGTCAGCGCCACCATCGCCTGCGTCACGCCGGGCACCTCGCGCACCGCCTTCTCGGCGGCCTGGCGCAGAGGCTCCAGTTCGCGCGCCCGCTCCGCCGGCACGCTGATCGAAAAGATCACCTTTCCGTCGGACACCACGACATCGGACACCATCCCGAGCCCGACGATGTCGCCGCTCAGATCCGGCCCCTTGACCCGCTTCAGTGCCGCAAGAACGTCTTCCCTGGTGACAGCGCCCATTGCCCATCCATGGAACTTCAGGATTTGTCGTGACATATGGACTTGCCTGCGCAAGATCAAATCGCCGGGAGGCGGCCTGCCCGAAATCGGCCTGCCGCCGGACGCTTTCCCGCGTGAAGTAGGTCCCGACGATGGACGCAAAGCGCTATGTCATCGCCCCCGATCCGGACGATCCGCGCCTGTCGAGCACAGTCGCGGGCATCGACCAGACCGGGGCGCGGGTCGAAACGCGGGTCGTCACCGAGCGCCCGCTCACGCTCTATCTGAACCGCCAGGAGATCGTCACCATGATGACGATCGGCGACTACCCGGATCTTTTGGCGGTCGGCTATCTGAAGAACCAGAGCATGCTGCCGCCCGACAACCCGGTGACCGGGGTCGACTACGACGACGAGCTCGGCGTCGCCGTCGTCCGCACCGAGCGGTCGACCGACTATGAGAGCAAGCTGAAGAAGAAAGTGCGCACCTCCGGCTGTGCGCAGGGCACCGTCTTCGGCGATGTCATGGCCGGCTTCGACCAGATCGAGCTTGCCAAGAACGCCAGGCTCAAGACCAGCTGGCTCTATGCGCTGACCAAGGCGATCAACCTCACGCCGTCGCTTTATCTTTCCGCCGGCGCCATCCACGGCTGCGTGCTCTGCGAAGCCGACCGGCCTCTCGTCTACATGGAGGATGTCGGCCGTCACAATGCGGTCGACAAGATCGCCGGCTGGATGTGGCTGAACGGCGTCGCGCCGCACGACAAGATTTTCTACACCACCGGCCGGTTGACCTCGGAGATGGTGATCAAGACCGTGATGATGGAGATTCCGATCCTGATCTCGCGCTCCGGTTTTACCGCGTGGGGCGTGGATCTCGCGCGAAGGTCCGACCTGACGCTGATCGGCCGCGCCAGGGGAAAACGCTTCGTGGCGCTCGCAGGCGCCGAGCGCATCGTCTTCGACGCCGATCCCGCGAATGTCGACGAGGAGGCAAGTCGCCATAAGCGAAAGGGCGGCCGGTTGGCGGCGGACGAGGCAGTCGAATGAGCCACGACCATGCCTGACGATCGACCGACCTCCGGCGTCATCCTCGCCGGTGGCCTCGGAAGGCGCATGGGCGGCGGCGACAAGCCGCTGCTGACGGTCGGCGGCAGGCCGATGCTCGACCGCGTCATCGAGCGCCTCCGCCCGCAGGTCGACCACATGATCCTCAACGCCAACGGCGACCCGACGCGCTTTTCGCGCTATGGGCTGCCGGTCGTCGCCGACACGATCGAAGGTTTCGCCGGCCCGCTCGCCGGGCTTCTCGCCGGGATGCGCTGGATGCAGGCGCATGTGCCGGAGGCGCCGTCACTGGTGAGCGTGGCGGCCGACACGCCTTTTTTCCCCGCCGATCTCGTGGCGCGGCTCGCAGAGGCGTGCGGTCGCGACGAGGGCACCATCGCGCTGGCGGCGTCGACTGCGGGGACGCACCCCGTCTTCGGGCTCTGGCCCGTGCGGATCGCCGATGACCTGGAGAGGTTTCTGGAGACCGGAGCCAGCGGCAAGATCCTGACATTCGCCGACCGCTATCTGCGGCTGAACGTGCCCTTTGACGATCTCCCGCTGCCGGGCGGACGGACGGTCGATCCCTTCTTCAACGTCAATACGCCGGAGGATGCGGAGCGGGCCGAAGAGATCGCGGCGTCGCTGGAGGGGCGGGCGGCGTGATCAGCCCTGTCTTTGGCGTCACCGGCTGGAAGAACTCCGGCAAGACGACGCTCGTCACCCGGCTCGTCGCCGAGTTGACGCGCCGCGGTTTCTGCGTCTCGACCGTCAAGCACGCCCACCACGATTTCGACATCGACAAGCCGTCCACCGATTCCTTTCGCCATCGCGAGGCCGGCGCGCGCGAGGTCATGATCGTTTCGGGGAACCGATGGGCATTGATGCACGAGCTGCGGGGTGAGGAGGAGCCCCCGCTCGACGCGGCCTTGCAGCGCCTCTCCCCCTGCGACCTTATCCTGGTGGAAGGTTACAAGCGCGAAGGGCATGCCAAGATCGAGGTCCGGCGGCGGGATGCCGGCCGCGGCGATCCGTTGGCGCCCAACGACCCCTCCGTCCTCGCCGTCGCCGCCGATCATGAAATCGATCCCGCGGGACGCCCGGCGTTCGACCTCGACGACGTCGCCGGGATTGCGGATTTTATCGAAGGGCAGCTCGGCCTGCGGGGCAGAGATGGCTGAGCGGAGGCTGATCGACGATTGCTTTCTCACCGACCGCGACCGGCTGCGGCACGATGAGGCGCTCGCAATCCTGCGCGAGCGCATCCGCCCCGTGGTCGAGGCGGAGAGGTTGGCTCTCTCGGATGCTGCCGGCCGCATCCTCGCCGAAACCGTCACCAGCCCGCGCCCCGTTCCCGGCGCCGACAATGCTGCGGTCGACGGCTATGCCTTCGCACATGCCGACTATGCCGCCACCGGCGGCTATTTTCCGGTAGCGGCGCGGATTGCGGCCGGCCATCCCTCGCCGGTCCCGCACATGCCCGGTACAGCGGTGCGCATCTTCACCGGCGGCGTCATCCCGGCGGGCGCGGATACGGTCGCGATGCAGGAGGATTGCGAGCCGCACGTCCAGAAAGGGCACGCCTTCGTGGCGATTCCCCCCGGATTGAAACCCGGCGCCAATCGACGAAAGGCCGGCGAGGATTTGGCGGCGGGCGACGCGGCCGCACAAGCCGGCATGCGGCTCAGGCCGCAGGAGGTCGCCGCGATCGCCTCGACCGGACGGGACACCGTCGCCGTCTATCGCCGGCTGCGCGTCGCCCTCGCCTCCACCGGCGATGAGGTCGTGCGGCCGGGCACGCCGCTCAAGGAGGGGCAGGTCTACGATTCAAACCACTTCCTCCTCTCGGCACTGTTGCGAGCAGCCGACTGCCAGCTGACCGACGCGGGCGTCCTCGGCGACGAAGCGGAGAGCGTGCTGGACGCCCTGCGACGGATCACGGCAAGCCATGATCTGGTCATATCCACAGGCGGCGCCTCGCGCGGCGAGGAGGACCACCTCGTGACGGCCCTCGATGCGCTCGGCACGCGGCATTTGTGGCAGCTGGCCGTGAAGCCCGGACGGCCGATGGGCTTCGGCCAGATCGGCGGCTGCCCGGTTCTCGCGCTTCCGGGAAATCCGGTGGCCGCCTTCGTATGTTTCCTGCTCTATGTGCGGCCGATGCTGACCGTCATGGGCGGCGGGACCTGGCCGGAGCCGCAGCGCTTCCAGGTCGCGGCCGGCTTCGAGATCGCGAGCCGCAAGCAGGGACGGCGCGAGTTCCTGCGCGGCCGGCTGGCGGTCGGCCGGGACGGGGGCTCGATTGCGAAAAAATTCCCACGCGACGGGTCGGGTCTGATCACCTCGCTGCGGGAGGCGGACGGTCTTATCGAGATTGCGGAGGATGTCGCGACAGTCCGGTTGGGCGATCCGGTCACCTTCATGCCGTTCTCCGGTTTCGGCCTGGTACCCTGAATACGGGCCCGCCTGCCCCGACCGTCGGCCCTAAGGACCTCCCAAGACACTTTGCTTCCGCGCAAAAATGGCGGCAGAGTGCAGGTTCCACGGGCCGGGCCGCCTCCGCTTATGCGGCTGGCGGGCTCCGGTCTGACCGGAGCAGGCAACAAGAGGCAGGGAGCCAATATGCGTATCGCAACCCGTTTGGCGGCAGCCGCCGCCATTGTCGCTTTCACCGCAGGGCTGGCGGGCGCCCAGGACGTCATCAGGATCGGCACCGAGGGCGCCTACCCGCCGTTCAACAATCTGGAGGCCGACGGCTCGCTGGTCGGTTTCGATATCGATATCGCAAAGGCCCTTTGCGAAGAAATGAAGGCCGAGTGCGAGTTCGTGACGCAGGATTGGGACGGCATGATCCCGGCGCTGCTCGCCGGCAAGTTCGACGCCATCATCGCATCCATGTCGATCACCGAGGAGCGCAAGGAGGTCATCGACTTCACGAGCAAGTACTACAACACGCCGCCCGCGATTGCGGTGCCGATCGAATCCGAGCTGAAGGGGGTGACCGCCGAGGATTTGGCCGGCCTCCGGATGGGAGCGCAGTCCGCGACCACGCATTCAAATTACGCCGAGGAGAAATTCCCCGACGCCGAGCTTCAGCTTTATCCGACGCCGGACGAATACAAGCTGGACCTTGCCAGCGGGCGCATCGACGCCGCAATCGATGATGTCGTCGTGCTTTCGGACTGGCTGAAGACGGCAGACGGCGCCTGCTGCCGCATTCTCGGTGTGCTGCCGATCGACCCCGTCATCAACGGCGAAGGCGCCGGAATCGGCATCCGCAAGGGCGAGGACGAGCTCAAGGCGAGGTTCAACGCCGCCATCGACGCGATCCGCGCGAACGGCAAGTATGACGAGATCAACAAGAAGTATTTCGAGTTCGACGTTTACGGCAGCTAGCGTCAGGCATGTCTGACGGCGTCCAGCGGGTCATCCGGCCCGCCGGACGCAACGTTGGCGGGGGAGCATGGAATCCACGTGGACCCTGATCTCGTTCGGGCCTGAGGGCTGGGGCGACGAGATTGCGCGGGGCACGTTGTTGACGGTGGCGCTGGCGCTTGCAACCCTGCCCTTCGGCCTTTTGCTCGGCTTCTTCGTCGCGCTCGCCAAGGACGTTGGCGAACCGTCGCTGAAGCGGGCGGCGGACATATACACGACGATTTTCCGTGGGCTGCCGGAGCTCCTCACGCTCTTCATCGTGTATTTCGGCGTGCAGATCGTGCTGCGGCAGTTCGCGGGCCTGTTCGTCGAGAATCCGAGTATCGAGATCAATTCCTTCGTGGCCGGCATGGTGGCGCTCGGCCTGGTGTTTTCGTCCTATGCCAGCGAGGCGTTTCTCTCCGCCTTCAAGGGAATCCCGCGCGGCCAGTATGAGGGCGGACATGCGATCGGCCTCAGCCGGTTCCAGACGATGCGTCTCGTCATCCTGCCGCAGCTCATCCGGCTGGCGCTGCCGGCGCTGTCGAACCTCTGGCTGATCCTGCTCAAGGAGACGGCGCTCGTTTCGGTGATCGGGCTCTCGGACATTCTGCGGCAGGCGGGTATCGCCGCGCGTGTGACCAAGGAGGCGTTCCTGTTTTTCGGGATCGCCTGCCTGATTTACCTTCTCCTCGCTATGCTGTCGTCGGTCGCCCTCGGCGCCATCGAGCGGTGGAGCCGGCGCGGGGAGATGGCGCGTTGACGGACGCTGCCGCGTCGCCCAGTCCGACACTTGCCGCCCCGGCGCCGCCGCCGCGCCCGTGGACGAGGTCGCGCATCGCCGGCCACCTGCTGATGGGATTGTGGATCGCAGCCGGCCTCGCGCTCGTCGCCTACCTCGCCCTCTCCTATGACCCGGATTTCAATGCCCGCTACGGCCCGAAGTTTTTGAGCGGCTTTCTGGTGACGGTGCAGATCGTAGCGCTGTCGCTGGTGATCGGCGCCGCGATTTCGATTCCCGTCACCGCCGCGCGGATGTCGGTCAATCCCATCGTCGGCGCGCCCGCCTATGCCTTCGTCTACTTCTTCAGGGGAACGCCGCTCATCGCCCAGACCTTCCTCGTCTATTACGGCGCCGGCTCGTTCCGCGATGCCCTTGACGCGATCGGCCTCTGGTGGTTTTTCCGCGACCCCTTCAACTGCGTCGTCTTCACCTTTGCGTTGAACACGGCGGCCTACCAGGCCGAGATCCTTCGCGGCGCGATCGAGAACGTTCCGCGCGGCCAGTTGGAAGCGGCCGCCTCCCTGGGGCTACGGAAGTGGGTGACCTACCGCAAGATCATCCTGCCGCAGGCGCTCATCGTGGCGCTCCGCCCCTATGGCAATGAGATCGTGCTTATGATCAAGGGGTCGGCGATCGCCTCGATCGTCACCGTGTTCGACCTGATGGGCGAGACGCGACGCGCTTTCTCGCGCTCGTTCGACTTCCAGACATACATCTGGGCCGCCATCATTTATCTGGTGATGGTGGAAACGCTGCGCCGCGTCTGGGACCTGATCGAGCTGCGGCTGACGCGGCACCTCGTTCACGCCACGCCGGCCAAAAAGCGAAAGCTCCGGGCTGACCTCGGTCCCCTGCCGCGCTAAAGGACAACCGGCGAGGACCTCGAAGATTCAAAGTGCCCCGATCACCTTGCGATAAGCATCCTCGCGAAACGCCTTCGCATGGGGGGATCCACGACCAGCCCAGTCCGATTTGCGCTCCGTGAACCACAGCATTGGAGAGGACAGTGGAGCCTCCACTTGCCACCCTGCCGTCTGCCTGACCAGCTGAGTGCCGACGCGATGCTGGGATCAACAGAGCCGACGTGACTACGGTAATCCGGCAAGCGAACCACGACAGATCTCTTCACCGTCCCACCGCTGCCAAAGCAATCGATCGATGACGTAAACGATGCCGCTATCGATGCGCTTCACACCCGTGACAACTGCCTCTGGCCCGACCCGAATTCCAGTTCCAAGTCGGTAAACCGGCAGGCAGGCCTCAGAGCTCGTGCTCACCTTGACTTCACCTTGGATCTCATCCGGAAGCAGCAGAGAGTCGAAACTGACGTGATAAGACATCAGTTCGAAGAGACGGCCCTGGTTGTACTTCGTCAGCAGAACCTTTTCGAGAAGGAACGCTGAACCTTCGTCGCGCATGGCCTTGTCAGATACGAGGAACAGCGTGACGCCTTCCTCCGAAGCAATCCTGTCCCACAGGCCGGATTGCTTCAGAGCAGTCGAGAAAATCCGAAACTCCCCGGATTCCGTCATCTCTTCGATGGAGAGCGCCACCGAGGTGTGCGGCAGGAGGACGAGCGAGGCGGCAATAAGCGCCGGCGCCAGGGCCAGGCGCGGCGCCGGTCGTTCCAGGCGTTTCGAGGCGAAGCATGTCATGATGATTCTCCCGGGCTCAATCGCGAAAGGAGGAAATTCTCTTTCGGTCGGCGCTGATTTGAGCGCGATGCCGTGACCGGGCGCGTCGGCGCAGCGTGACCCGCGCGTGAAAACTTGCTGGTGTAGCCGTAAAAAGTTACAGATGGACCGCCCATGGGAGGGCGGTGCGCCAATGCGCGAGTTGCAGGTTGCGGTCCTCGGCCGTTTCGAACTGACCGGGGGAAACGGCCCCATCGATCTCACCAGCAAAAAGCTGATCGGATTGTTGGCGTTTCTGGCCTGTACGACCCCACAGCCGCAAGGCCGAGAAAAACTCATGGCTTTGCTGTGGGGCTCGCATTTCGAGGTACAGGCGCGGCAGAACCTTCGCCAGGCGCTGACCCGGCTGCGGCGCGTCCTCGGTGCGGACGCCCTCATCAGCAATGGGGGAACGGTGTCGCTCGATCCGGATGCTATCGGTTGCGATGTGATGCGGTTCGAGGCGCTGGTCCGGCATGGCAGTCGGGACTCCCTCGCCGAGGCTGTCGATCTCTACAGAGACCGGCTGCTGGCCGACATTGCGATCCCAGAACAGGCCTGGACCGAGTGGCTCGATGTCCAACGTCAACGGCTGGAAAGCTTGGCTCTCGATTCGATGGTCAAGCTCGGTGCGTGCGAGCTTCAGTCAGGCGATGCCGAAGGCGCACTCAGAGCTGCCCATCGAGCGATGGACGTCGACAATCTTAGAGAGGACGCCCATCGGCTCGCGATACATGCGTTGGCCGCGAGCGGGCGAAGGGTCGAAGCGCTTAAGGACTACGAGCACTTGTTTGCACTGTTGAAGCGCGAGCTCGACGTGCCGCCAGATTCCGCCACCCGGAAACTTGTGAAGGAGATCCGTGGAGAAAGCGGCCTGCAGCAACCGTCGAGAACCCATGCGGCTCCGGAGGTTTCGGTCACGGACAGGCGCATGCGCGATCGGCATGCCTCCGGATCGGAGGATCGTGGCAGGACAGACCTGAAGGAAGTTACATGTCCGCTGCACGACCTTCGTACAGCATCTGGGTTGGGTGCCGGCGCTCTGCCGCCAAAGCTGGCGCCGCAGCCAGGCCAAGCGACGGTCGCCCTTCGTCCTCGTCTGCGGCTCGCGATGGCAGTGGCAGGCATCATGTTGTTTCTCGTCGGCGTCGGCGTGGTGACCTCCGGGCGAGTCTGGGAGGCACAACTTGAAACTGCTTCCCTCGAGCGAATGGCCTTTCCGCTGCCCCAGAAGCCGTCTATCGCAGTCCTGCCGTTCGCAAACCTTAGCAGCGGCGCCGCGCAGGACTCGATGGGCGAGGGGCTGACTGACGGCCTTGTTAACGCGCTCGCCAGGAACCCATCGATGTTCGTGATCGCGCATAGCTCGACATCCGCATATGCAGGCCAGTCTGCTGCGGCCAAGCGGGCGGCCGAGGAACTCGGCGTGCGTTACATCGTCGAGGGCAGTATCAGGCGCGCCGGTAGCAGGGTGCGCGTGGCGACGCAGCTTGTGGATGCCCTCAGTGGCAGTGTCCTGTGGTCGGAGCGCTATCAGCGGACCACTGACGATCTTCTCGCCCTGGAGGAAGAAATCACGGCCCGGATAGCCCGCAGCCTCGACGTCCGGATCAATCATGGCACGGAGCAATCATCGGGAGGCACGCGCAAGGTCGATGCATCGACTGCCTACCTTCAAGGGCGAAACGAGTATTTGAAGTTTACCGCGCCGGGGAATGCGCGCGCGCGAAGGCATTATCTGCGTGCGCTCGAGGTCGATCCGAATTACGCGGAAGCGATGGTTGCGCTGGCTAGCACGTATTTTATCGAGATGGTTGGTGCGCCGGCAGAGGATTGGGGGAGCGCTCTCGCCAAGATCGCAGAGCTCCAGGATCAGGCGGCGCGGATCGCTCCTGGCATGCCGCGGCTCTTCGAGCTTCGTTCGCTTTTGGCGGTGACGCGGGGTGATTACAACCTCGCGCTTACGGAGGCCGAAGCAATGGCCGCGCTCGATCCAAACGGTGCCGAAAGCCACTACGTAGTTGGCCGGATGTATTTCTTCACCGGGCAGTACGAGCGCGCGATCGACAGCCTCAGGACGGCGGAGCGAATCAATCCTCACAACCGCGCCTCCTACTCCTCGCACCTGGCGTTTTCGCATCTGGCGCTCGGCAGAATTGACGTCGCAATTTCCGTCCTCGAGGCGGTTGTCGAGCGCTGGCCGGACTTTTCGCCGGGGCACGCGTATCTGGTAATCATGTACCAGCTCGCTGGGCGGGCGTCCGAGGCGCGGCAGCATGTCGCCCTCTTGTCGGGTGTCGCTCCACAGATAACGATGCTTGCCATCCAGCGCCGCTTTTCGCCGGTGCAGGACAGACCACTGCGCGATCGTATTATCGAGGCCGCTCGGCAGGCGGGCATTCCCGATTAAGCCTCTCGACGTTAGCACCATCGGTGTCTTTAGGCTCTGCGCCGACAGCAATCGCAAAAGCGGCTGGTGGCGCCCAGCGGCGCGGCAGCACCTTGCAGCCGGGCTCGTCATCGATGCGGCGCACGATCTCGATGACGAAGTCGAGAAAGGCAGCCTTGCCCATCAGCTGCGTGCGGTCATAGGCGCCGTCGGCGAAGAGGTGCTTCAGCCACGGCCAGCGCTTGCGGATGGCGGCGAGGATCATCTGCGCCCCGGTGCTGTCGGAGATATCGGCGGTCGTGAGGTTGACCATCAGCAGGCGGCCGTCGGTGTCGACCGCGATGTGCCGCTTGCGGCCGAGCACCTTCTTGCCGGCGTCCCCCGGGTCGGGCCGGCGGCCCGCCCGAGGACAGGCTCCGCCGCGTTCCCTGGCCGCCGGCGCCTTCACCGACTGGCTGTCGATGACGCCCGCCGTGGGGCTCGCCTCCCGTCCGCACCGCTCCCGGTCGATCATCAAGGCAATGTCGTGGATGGTGCGGAACAAGAGCAGCCGCACGAAGCGGGCGGAACCACCAATACACCGTCTGCCAGGGTGAAAAGTCCTTCGGCAGCATGCGCCAGCCGCCGCCCGAGCGCGCCATGTAGCGGATGGCGTTGAGGATCTCGCGCAAATCGACGCTGCGCCGCCGCCCGCGCTTCGGCGGACGCGGCAGCAACGACTCGATCCGCGACCACTCCTCGTCGGTGAGATCGGTCGGGTAGCGCTTGGTCTTCTTCGCAATGTCGGCCATCCGGCCACGATTCGCTCGGGTCCACATCCCAAGCTTGAATCACGCCACAAGCCGCTTGTGAATCCATTCTCAAACGGGCTCTAAGGAAACATCCGGATCAGGACAGGCAAGGAACGCAGCGATGGCCAAGGTCGCCTTCATCGGACTCGGCGTGATGGGATATCCCATGGCGCGGCATCTCGCGCAAAAGGGCGGGCATGAGCTGACCGTCTACAACCGCACGGCCGAGAAGGCGAAGAAATGGACCGCCGAATACGGCGGCCGCCACGCCGAGACGCCGCGGGCGGCGGCCGAGGGTCAGGATTTCGTCTTCTCCTGCGTCGGCAACGACGATGACCTGCGCTCCATTGCGCTCGGCGAGAGCGGGGCAATCGCCGGAATGAGGCAGGGCGCGATCTATGTCGACAACACGACCGCAAGCCCGGCCGTCGCTCGCGAGCTTGCAGCGGCCGCCGCCGAGCGCGGCGTCGGCTTTCTCGACGCGCCGGTATCGGGCGGCCAGGCCGGCGCCGAGAACGGCCAGCTCACCGTCATGGTCGGCGGCGATCAGGCGGATTTCGACAAGGCGAAGCCGGTCATCGACTGCTACGCCAAGATGGCTGGCCTGATGGGACCGGTCGGCTCCGGCCAGCTGACGAAGGCGGTCAACCAGATCTGCATCGCCGGACTCGTCCAGGGTCTCTCGGAGGGCATCCATTTCGCCAAGAAGGCGGGCCTCGACGTGGAGAAGGTGATCGGCGTCATCTCCAAGGGCGCCGCACAGTCGTGGCAGATGGAAAATCGCTGGAAGACGATGAACGACGGCAAGTACGACCACGGTTTTGCCGTGAACTGGATGCGCAAGGATCTCTCCATCTGCACGGCGACGGCGCGTCAGACCGGGGCGCACCTGCCTGTCACGGCGCTCGTGGACCAGTTCTATTCGGAAATCCAGGCGATGGGCGGCGGCCGCTGGGATACGTCGAGTCTGCTGAAGCGGCTGGAGGCCTTCGGCTCGTAGGGACCCCTCCCGGACCAGTCCCTCCGCGGCGTCACGCGCGCCGCTTCGCGGGCGGCTCGATCTGCATGAAGCCGAGCGGCAGCGCCGTCGTATCCTTGATCCGCTCCATCGCGAAGGCGGAGGAGACGTCCATGATGTCGACCCGCGAGACAAGCCGTTTGTAGAAAGCGTCGTAGGCCTCGATGTCGGGCACGACGACCTTCAGCAGGTAGTCGATGTGCCCGCTCATCCGGTAGAACTCGACCACTTCCGGGAGATCGTTGATCGCCCGCGAGAACCGCACGAGCCAGTCCTCGTTGTGCTGGTTGGTGGTGACGAAGACGAAAACCGTCACCTTCGCGTTTACCTTGGCCGGGTTGAGCACCGCCACGCGAGCCTTGATGACGTCCTCCTCCTCCATTCTTTGAATGCGGCGCCAGCAGGGGGTGGTCGACAGGCCGACGCGCCGGCCGATTTCAGCAACAGGCACAGTGGCGTCCTCCTGAAGGATTTTCAGGATCATGCGGTCGATGCGGTCCATGAAAAGGCCGTCCAGACAGAGAAGGGAAGCATTTTCTGCAACATTCCTCTGGCGCCCGTCAATGTCCTATTCAGTCGGGATGAAGGGGCAGTGACCGCAATAAAATTCTAGCTGTTGGAAATCTGGACCTCCGCAGCCGCGTCGGCGTGGCCTGGCTATGCAGGGTCCGCTTCTTCCGAAGCGATAATGAGCCGCCCGGGCCGCTTCAGGTTTCCTTAACCAACACGGCTCGCGCAATCTTAACGGCGCGCATGCAATCCCTTGAAAAAGCAACGTAAATCACGCGGACGGAATGGCCTTGGAACCGGAGACGGGTGCGGCCGCCGCGCCGGAACCGGCTTCGCGCGCGGCCCGGCGGCGGCTGATCACGCGCGCCCTCCTGCGCCATCTGCCGGATTCCGCCGATCCCCGCCGCAATCTCTTCCAGTTCGAAGAGGAGATGGCGGAAGAATTCGCCAAGAACCGCCTGTCGTCCTACGCCGTGATCCCGGTGCTCGCGATCAGCATGGGTGCTGCGATCGGCATGCTCGGCGACCCTCTTCTGGCAGCCGGCTGGGTAGCTCTGGTTCTGGCGGTTCACACCTACGCCATGGATGCGTCACGGCGATTCTTGCGCGAGGGACTTTCCTGCGAGAGCCTGTATGTCTGGCGGCAGCGCTTCGTGAATCGCGACCTGGCGCATGGTCTTTCGTGGGCCGTCTTCCCCCTCCTGATCCCGCCGACCGGGGATGTCGAGACGGCCGGGGGCATTGCAGTGATCCGCCTCGCGGCGGTGATCGTCGTTCTCTCCGTGGGCGCCCTCCTCTCCTCGCCGATCCCGGCGGCGGCGGTCGCAAGCACGCTTCCGATCGCGCTCTGCATGGCCGTCGTCCACATCCTGCAGCCGACCTTCTTCAACGTCACCATCGCCGTCTGCACGCTGACGGCCGAGATCCTGCTCCTCTATCTGACTGGCCATCTCTACGAGCAGCAGGCAAGAAGCCTCGCCTACCGGGCCGAGAAGGACGCCCTCTTCGCCGAGCTGGAACAGGCGAAGGCGGTATCCGACGAAGCGCGCCGCCGCGCCGAGGCGGCGAACATGGCGAAATCACAGTTCCTCGCGACGATGAGCCATGAGCTCCGGACGCCGCTCAACGCCATCCTCGGCTTTTCCGACCTGATGCGCGGCGAGATGCTCGGGCCGATCGGGAACGACGCCTACAAGACTTATCTCGACGACATCAATTCGAGCGGCCAGCATCTCCTTCGCATCATCAACGACATCCTCGATCTCTCCCGCATCGAGGCGGGCAAGCGCGAGCTGCGGGAAGAGCTGACGTCGCTGACCGAGATCGCGCGCGAGGCCTGCTCGCTGCTCGATCTCAAGGCGAGGCAGAAGGAAATCTCCGTAACCACGGTGTTCGAGGAGAAGCTGCCGAGGATCGTTCTCGACGAGCAGGCGATCCGGCAGGTTGTCCTGAACCTCGTTTCCAATGCCCTGAAATTCACCCCCGTCGGCGGCGAGGTCACCGTAAAGGTGGGACGAACGCAAGCCGGCGGGCAGTATGTTTCGGTGCGCGACAACGGGCCGGGTATCCCGGAGGACGAACTGCCGATCGTCCTCTCCGCCTTCGGTCAGGGCTCGATCTCCATCAAGACCGCCGAACAGGGCACCGGCCTCGGCATCCCGATCGTACAAGCACTCATTCATCTGCATGGAGGCAACTTCACGCTGCGCAGTCAGGTCGGGCTCGGCACCGAAGCAATTGCCACGCTTCCGGCGAAGCGGGTCGTCTCCGCCTTTACGCGGGAGTTCCGCCCGCGCCTGCCGATGGCGCTGAAACGCGCCGCGGCGCTCAGGAAGGCGAGCTAGTCGCCCGGCGGTCGGCCGCCGCGATTGGCCACGCCCGCCTCGGCGAAGGTCGCCATCCCGTTGTGCATGGCGACCGCGGCCTTGACGATTCCGGCGGCGAGCGCCGCCCCGGTCCCCTCCCCAAGCCGCATCCCGAGGTCGAGCAGCGGCGTCTTGCCGAGCCGGGCCAGCACCGCGCCATGCGCCGCTTCGGCGGAGCGATGGGCGAAGAGGCAGTGGTCGATCGAATCCGGCCGCGCCGCGTGAAGGATCGACGCGGCGGCCGTGGTGACGAAGCCGTCGACGATGACCGGGATGTGTTCCATCCGCGCAGCGAGGATCGCCCCGGTCATCGCAGCGATCTCACGCCCGCCGAGGCGGCGAAGCACTTCGAGCGGATCGCGCCGCGTCTCGCCGATGCGGGCGACGGCGGCGCGAACGGCCTCCGTCTTGCGCAGCAGACCCGCATCGTCGACGCCGGTCCCGCGCCCAACCCAGTCGACGGCGCTGCCGCCATAGAGCGCGTGGAATATCGTTGCGGCGACGGTCGTATTGGCGATCCCCATCTCGCCGAGGCACAGGAGGTCAACGCCGCCAGCTACCGCCTCCATTCCGTAGGCGATCGTCGCCGCGCAGGATTTCTCGTCGAAGGCGTCGGCTTCGACGACGTCAGGCGTCGGCTGGTCGAGCGCCAGCTCAAAAACCCTGAGACCCAGCCCGGCGGCGTCGCAGATCTGGTTGATCGCGGCCCCACCGGCCGAGAAATTCGCCACCATCTGCCGTGTCACGGCCGGTGGGTAGGCGGAGACGCCGCGGGCGGCGATCCCATGATTGGCGGCGAAGACGGCGACGAGCGGGCGTTCGACCTTTGGCGCCGCCTTCCCCTGCCAGGCGGCCATCCATTCGGCGATCTCCTCCAGGCGGCCGAGACTGCCGGGCGGCTTCGTGAGAACGGCATCCCGGCGTCGCACCGAGGCGGCGGCGTCCATGTCCGGGCCGGGAAGGTCCCGCAGCAGGCGGCGGATATCGTCGAAAGGCAGGCCGGTCGCGGCACGGTTCATGCGGATTGTCTTTCCCCTGGAAGCCGGCCGAGGGTTCTCCAGGCGCGGCGGGCGGTCTATAAGTCTGTGGCCGCTCGCGGCACCTGAGGCAAGACGGACGGGTCATGGACGAATTCGCCGCGCGACTAAGCCGCCTCCCGAAGGACACGCTGACGGCGCTGAGTTTCTTTTCGCGCATTCCGGTCGGGGAGCCCTCCGGCGCTCTCGATCTGCGGCAGGCGGCGTCGGCCTGGCCGCTCGCCGGCCTGCTCCTCGCGCTCGGACCCGCGCTGATCCTGCTGTTGGCGACGGCAGCCGATTTCGCCTCGACCATCTCGGCGATTTTCGCCATTGCCCTTTATGCCGCGCTCACCGGCGCCCTGCACGAGGACGGGCTGGCCGACACGGCCGACGGGTTCGGCGGCGGGCGCACCCGCGAGGAAAAGCTCGAAATCATGCGCGACAGCCGCCTCGGCACTTTCGGCGCGGTCGTTCTTTTTCTGGTCCTCGCGCTCAAGGTCATCGGTCTCGGCATCATCTCGCTGCAGTCCGGCCTCGGCGCGCTGGCCCTGCTGATGGCGGCGGTAGTCTCGCGCGCGCTCGCCCTCTGGCATTGGAACGGGAGCCTGCCGGCGCGGCGGGACGGCGCCGGCTGGGCCGCCGGCCGCCCGGACTGGGCGGCGCTTGCCGTCGGGCTCGCCACCGGCCTCGTCGCGGCGCTCATCATCCTCATTTTCTTTGGCGTCGCCGGGCTGATCGGCCTCCTGATGGCGGCGGCAGGCGTCGGTCTCTTTACCAATCTGGCCAATCGGCAGATCGGCGGCTACACCGGCGATACGGTCGGGGCGGCGCAGCAGATCGCCGAAGCCCTGCTGCTCGCCGGCCTTTCGATCGGATGGACTACCATCATCATCTGAGCGACCCTACATCCAGGCCCATGTTCGGCCTCGACGAAGATCAGACGCTCCGCCTCGTCTACCTCACGCTGCTGCTCGTCTTTCTTGTCGGCAGCGCCGGTTTCGGCCGCTTCTCGATGCTGCGGCACCTCGGCATCTGGGCGCTGGTCGTGGTAGCGCTCGTCACCGCCTATGCCTACCGCGATCCGCTCATGCGCTTCGCGGCGCCGGTGCTGCAGGAACTCGATCCGAGCCGCGTCGTGGAGGTGACCGATGCGGGCGGCGCGCGCGAGCTGGTGATCGGCCGCGGCGCCGACGGCCACTTCCAGCTTGACGCGGCCGTGAACGGCGTTCCCGTGCGCTTCCTCGTCGATACGGGCGCGAGCACGACCGTCCTCACGCTTGCCGACGCGGAGCGGGCCGGCATCGAGATCGCGGCGCTCCGGTTCAACCGGCCGGTCCAGACGGCGAACGGCGTCGCCATGTTCGCCCGCGCGACGCTCGACACCCTCGAGATCGGCCCCTACCGCCTCGCCTCGCTGCCGGTCGGCGTGATGCCGGGCGAGACGCTCAGCGTCAGCCTCCTCGGCATGAGCACGATCGACCGCTTCGCCGGCTGGCGCGTCGAGGGCAACCGTATGGTGCTGGTGCCCTGAGCGTCGGCGGCCACGCTAGAGCAAGCTCCACGCGAAGCGCGCAGCCATCAGCATCAGGAACAGTCCGAAGCTGATCTCGAGTTGTCGCTTCGACAGCGCATGCGCGATGCGCACGCCGATCGGCGCCATCACGAAGCTGAGCGGCATGATGATGGCGACCGCGAGCAGATTGACGTAGCCCAGCGAGAACGGCGGCAGCTCGTCCGCGCCCCAGCCGGCCGCGACATATCCGATCGTGCCGGGGATGGCGATCAGGACGCCGACGCCGGAGGCGGTGGCGACGGCCTGGTGAATGGGACGGCCGAAGACGGTCATGAAGGTGTTGGCCATGACGCCGCCGCCCACGCCCATCAGCGTGGAGAGGAATCCGATCAGCGCTCCGACGAGGGCGCGGATCGGCCCGCCCGGAACCTGGCTTCCGAGCCGCCAGCTTTCGCGATTGAAGAGCAGCCGAATTCCGACGAGGAAGGCGATGGCGGCAAAGATCCCCCGCAGCTCCGCCCCGCTCACGCTGCCCGCGACGAAGGATGCGGCGAGCACCGCGAGCGGAACCGGGATGAGCCAGCTCCTCAGAATCGCCATGTCGACCGCACCCCGCGCCCGATGCGCCTGAAACGATCGGATCGAGGTCGGGATGATGAAGGCGAGCGAGCTTCCAAGCGCCACATGCATCGTGACGCTGGCCGGAAAGCCGAGGATGACGAGCGCCTGATAGAGCGCGGGCACGATGACGCCGCCGCCGCCGACACCGAAAATGCCGGCGAGCAATCCCGCGACGATCCCCGCCGCGGCAAGCGCAGCGGCCAGGGCGATCAACTCGGCAAGGGGAACGGAATTGACCATGCGGGCAGGCCGACCCGCTTAAGGGCGTCAGGCTGCCCTGTCCAGCCGCCCGGCCTCGGCAACGACGGCGAGCGCCCGCCGGATGACCTCGCCCCCGGCCCCTGCCCGCGTTCCGTCCATCGCCAGGATCTGCCGCCACTGCCGCGCGCCGGGTCGTCCCTGGAAGAGGCCGATCATGTGCCGCGTCACGGATCCGAGGCGCCCCCCCGCCGCGACATGCGCTTCCGCATATGGGATCATGCGCTCGGCCGCGGCGAAGGGATCGGCCGGCTCGCCATCCGCGCCGAGCAACCGGTCGACACCGGCGAGGATGATCGGGTTCTGATAGGCCGCGCGGCCGAGCATCACGCCGTCAACATGCGCCAGATGATTCGACGTTTCGTGCAGATCGGCGATGCCGCCATTGATGCCGACGAACACATGCGGCAGGCGCTCCTTCAGGCGGTAGACGCGCCGGTAATCGAGCGGCGGCACCTCGCGGTTCTCCTTCGGGGAGGGGCCCTGAAGCCAGGCCTTGCGGGCATGCACCCAGATCGCGTCGGCGCCGCCGGCGAGCACTGCGTCCGCGACGCGGTCCAGCGCTTCCTCCGGATCCTGGTCGTCGACGCCGATCCGGCACTTCACCGAGACGGGAACCGACACCGCGGCCTTCATCACGGCGACGCACTCGCCGACGAGTTCCGGCGCCAGCATCAGGCAGGCGCCGAACATGCCGGACTTCACCCGGTCTGACGGGCAGCCGACATTGAGATTGATCTCGTCGTAGCCGAAATCCGCCCCGATCCGCGCCGCCTCTGCCAGCCTCCCCGGCTCCGAGCCGCCAAGCTGAAGGGCAACAGCATGCTCCTCCGGATGGAAGCCGAGCAACCGGCCGCGATCGCCGTGAATCACGGCGTTCGCGGTCACCATCTCGGTATAGAGGTGGGCCCGTCGCGTCAGCCCGCGATGGAAATAGCGGCAATGCCGGTCGGTCCGATCCATCATCGGCGCAACCGCCACGATCTTTCCGCTCTTCTCTCCCATGCCCGCTAGGTCATGCATTCCCGACGTGATTGCAAGCCGCCGGCCGCTTTGCTTGCTGGTAGCGGGCGCACGCTCGGCGTGTCTTCGTTGGTCGAGGCACCGGCCAAGTCGTCCGCGTTCCGCGGGAATCACTCCGCGGAGTTACAAGCCCGAAGGGACGCTCGAGCATCGAACTCGCAGCGGCAGGAGAATGCGTCAGGCGACCCTGTTACGGTTGCTGTTGAGCCCTTTCCGCTGACGCATCCTCCAGCTCTGCGATGCGTTGGCGCAGTGGGGCTGTTGCGGCCTCGATCTCGGTCAGTGTGTAGCGTGGCGCAATGTGCTGCGGACAATTCCAGTCGAAAGCTTCGATAGTGATCAGAAGTCCGCGCTCAACCTGGGCGTTGTACTCAGGTAGCGACAGTTTTTGCAGCGTTTCAAGGTTGCCAGCGTCGACGATACGTGTCCGGCCTAGGATCTTGAGGCGCGCCCGATTGGGATAGTCCATGAGAAACAGCGAGACGCGATCATCTGTCTTTAAGTTGCCAACACTGATGTACTGGCGATTGCCCCGAAAATCGGCAAGGCCAATGGTCTTCTCGTCCAGCACGCGCAAGAACCCGACCGGGCCACCGCGGTGCTGGATGTACGGCCAGCCGGTTTCGCTGACGGTCGCCATGTAGAAGCTGTCTCGTGCGGCGATGAAGGTGGCTTCATTCGGGCCTAGCACGTCGTGGTGATTTTCGCCGGCCTCCATACGTGAATAGGCTCGGCGGCTTCCGTTCTGCTCCTGCGCAGTCTTTACGTTGGGCGTGAAGGCGAGTTCTGCAAACTTGTGTCCCACTGTCGTCGCCTTTCCTGTCCTGCGCGTCAGAGTCCGAGTTCTGTGAGCCCGGGATGGCCGTCGGTACGAGGCCCCAGCGGCCAGAGATATTTGCGGTCGCTTTCGGCAATCGGGAGATCGTTGATGCTGGCGAAACGCCGCTGCATCAGGCCTCCCGCGTCAAATTCCCAGTTTTCATTGCCGTAAGAGCGAAACCATTGGCCGCTGGCGTCGTGCCACTCGTAAGCAAACCGAACAGCGATGCGATCTTCTGCGAATGCCCAGATTTCCTTGATCAGCCGGTAGTCGAGTTCGCGCGTCCACTTGGCGGCAAGGAATGCGACGATCTGGTCTCGGCCTCTGGGGAACTCCGCGCGATTGCGCCATTGGCTGTCCGGCGTGTAGGCCTGCGCCACACGACTAGGATCGCGCGTGTTCCAGGTGTTCTCCGCCATGCGAACTTTTTGGATCGCAGTTTCAAGGGTGAAGGGCGGAACGGGTGGTTTCGCTTCCATGTGGGTTCTCCTGGTGGCTCTCTGTCTGGCGCGCCGAGCCGGAACCATCGGCAACCTGTCCAACGGATCCGGCCAGCTTTGTGGGTGAAGGGCTACTTCTCGGCTTTCTGCGTCGGCACTTTCCGGCCGAGGAAGTCACGGATTAGCTCAGCCATTTCCGGCCCGTTGGTTTCCAGAGCGAAGTGCCCGGCATCCAGAAGATGCAGCTCGGCCTCAGGAAGATCACGCTTGTAGGGTGCCGCGCCATCGGCGACGAAGATCTGGTCATTCTTTCCCCACAGCACCAGCGTGGGCGGCTGGTGCGTGCGGAAGTAGGCCTGCCACTCCGGATAGAGAGGCACGTTGGTGCGGTAGTCGTAGAAGAGATCGAGCTGAATCTCCTGGTTGCCAGGACGATCAAGCAACGCCTGATCGTGTGTCCACGTGTCAGGACTGACAAGCGTGGGGTCCGGCACGCCGTGCGTGTATTGCCACTTCGTTGCCTTGAGTGATGTCAGCCAGCGGATGGCCTCGCGGTCCTCTTTGCTGCCCGACGCCCAGTACTTCTGGATGGGTTCCCAGAACTTCTGGAGACCCTCGGTGTAGGCATTCCCGTTCTGCACGATCAGCGCGGTGACACGGCCGGGATGTTTGGCAGCGATCCGGAAGCCGACGGGGGCGCCGTAGTCCATGACGTAGAGCGCGTAGCGGGAAACACCGAGCTTTTCGGTAAGGCCCTCCACGAGCTTAGCGTAGGTGTCAAACGTGTACTTGAACCCTGGGCGCACCGGCGCTCCGCTCTGGCCGAACCCCGGATAGTCCGGAGCGATCACACGGTATTTGTCCGCAAGTGACGGGATGAGGTTACGATACATGTGCGACGAAGTGGGGAACCCATGTAGCAAGATGAGCGCCGGGGCATCCTCACGACCGGCTTCCCGATACGAAACGTCGACGCCGTCGATCGCAGCGGTTTTGTAATGGACCTGAAAAGAGGTAGTAGCCGATGCAGCTGATGCAGGCTCTTTGGCGACTGCGGTGTAGGGCGTTAAAGCGGTGAGTGGCAGCGCAACTGCGGCCAGCAGAATGCTCGCGTGCAGGGCTCTTCGTGTGACTATCGCGGGTCTCATGAATCTCTCCATCGTGAATGTGGTTTGAAGGGATTGAGGCTGGCTATGCGGCTTTGAGCATGGTCGCCGCAGGGAAGTCGACGACCGTCCCAGCCACCTCGTTGACGTAGTTGGTCAACGTGTTGAGTGCGACATGGGAGATGATCTCGATGACGTTGGCATCGGTGAAGCCGGCTGCTCGTACCGCCGAAAGATCCGCGTCGCTGACTTGTCCCCGCGCCGAGACGACCTTTACAGCGAACACGACCGCAGCATCGGCTTTGGGATCGGACGAGCGTCCACGCCGGTTGGCTTCGATCTCGACATCGCTCAACTTCGCGACGTTTTTGCCGAGGTAGGTGTGGGCGGCGAGGCAGTAATTGCAGCCGTTGAACTCAGCGACAGCAAGCGCGATCCGCTCGCGGGTAGGGGCGTCCAGCGTACCCTTGGCGAGGGCTCCGTTGAGGCTGAGATACCCTTCGAGGGCAGCTGGGCTGTGCGCAATGGTGCGGAACATGTTGGGCACGCTACCGAGCTGCTTCTTTACGGCAGCAAGTTGGGGCTGTGAGGCCGCAGGAGCGGTTTCAATCGTCGGGGCATTGATGCGGGGCATGGGACTGTCTCCGGGTTTGTGTGTTGCGATCGGCACCAAACTGCCGACACCGGGAATATGCGCCGCTGGACCGCTTGTAAGAATACCAGTTCAATGCAATTGATTGTTCCGTTTTATGGAATGATAAAATGGATCGCTTTCACGAACTCAAGGTTTTCATCGCCGTTGCAGAGACGGGAGGATTTGCGAAGGCAGCGTCCCGGCTGCGCAGCTCACCACCCGCAATAACGAGGGCCATCGCAGCCCTTGAGCAACGACTTGGCACAGAACTCGTCACGCGGACGACGCGCAGGGTTCATCTGACCGAGGCTGGCCAGCTGTTTCTGGAGCGCGCGCGTCATCTCTTGTCGGATCTTGACTCCGCCGAGAAGGAAGTGACCGGCGAAGGCAGCATGCCGTCCGGTCAGTTGACGATCACGGCCTCTGTCACGATGGGCCGCTCGATCCTGCCGCCGGTTGTCACGGGGTTTCTCGAAACTCATCCGCGCGTGATGGCCAAGGTTCTGCTGCTCGACAGAGTCGTCGACCTTGTCGAGGAGGGCATCGATATTGCTTTGCGCGTTGGGGAGCTGCCGGACTCCACCATGATTGCACGTCAGGTCGGCGAGGTCAGGCGCATGCTTGTTGCCAGCCCGGCGTATCTCACAAAGCGTGGCGTGCCAAAGGCGGCGTCTGACCTCAAGCTCCACTCGATCATTGCTTTCACAGGACTCATGCCGAACCGCGAATGGACCTATGTCGGGGAAAGGGGCGCTCAACGCGTTGCGCTGCAACCGCGGTTCGAGATCAATGATGCGACCGCTGCCATCGCCGCGGCCGAGGCCGGAGACGGCATCACTATCGCGCTGTCCTATATGGTCTCAAAACAGATCCAAGACGGACGCCTCTCGCCTGTCCTCTCGACTTTCTGCCCACCTGCCGTACCGGTTCAGCTTGTCTATCCTGAGAGCCGTCTCGTCGCACCAAAGGTTCGGGCATTTGTCGATTACGCAACTCCGAGGATCCGTGCGGCTCTGCACGATCTGAAGCCGGGAGTTCGTCCCTCAACGTCTGCGCGACATAAGCGATGACCCTTTGGCTGTATTGCCGTCATCGTCACATCTCCTGCATTGTCGACGCCCGCTTTCAGAAACCTGGTTCCCGCAGCTCATCTTGCCGCATGCGTCTTCACACATCATGGCCCATGGCGGCTGTGCCGCGCAGTCCGCCTTGAAGCGGCAGCCATCAGACGCACTGCGGACTCCCTCTCATGCCGCGAGCATGCCGTCCGAATAGCCCCAGGGAGCCGTAGCCACGCCGAAAGAACAGGAGCATGACGCGCCAATTCTAGCCGGCAGATGCCGGATGCCGGCGGATTTTTTTGATAACGCGCTGCAAGTTGACGCCGGCCGCCTGCGGTCGGTGGGTGGCGCATGAGGTCGTCGAGACGGCTCTCCATGCAGGCCGCGTAAGTTTGCGACGTCGCGCCTGGGCCACCGTCAACAAGGAAAGCGGCGGCGGAAAAAGAGCGGCTCCGGCCGTGGCAAGAAGGAATCGCACGCCTCGTCGCGCAAGGGCGGCAAGGCCGGCGGACGGGCCTCCGCCAACCGGCCAGCCGCGGCACGCTCCGCCTCGGCAAAAAAGGCGGCCGCCGCGCGAAAGCGCCGTGCGCAAGCCTGAGATTCGATCAGGCCGCGAAGCGGGTGCCTCCTTGTGCGGTTTCAACAGCCTCGTAGCCCGTCTAGGATAGCGCGTGGTCAACGCGCCGTGGGGTGGGACTTCGATGCCGGTAGAAGCGACACGTCCGCGCGACTGGGCTTCCCACCCGCCGTACTTCTATCCCGACTACAGATCGACGGCGCTCCGGGCGCCCTTGCGCCCTCTCATCCCGTTGAAGCACCGGCTCTCGGAATTGACGGGGCCCGTCTACGGCCACGAAAGTGTTGGTCCGCTCGACAACGATCTGACGAGGAACGCCGCCGCCAACGGCGAGCCGCTCGGCGAACGCATCATCGTCGCCGGCCGCGTGCTTGACGAGACCGGACGTGCGGTGCCGCATACGCTGATCGAGATCTGGCAGGCCAATGCGGCCGGCCGCTACATCCACCGGACGGACCAGCACGCGGCGCCGCTCGACCCGAACTTCCTTGGCGCCGGCCGCTGCGTCACCGATGCCCAGGGTTCATACCGGTTCATGACGATCAAGCCGGGCGCCTACCCCTGGCCGAATCATCACAATGCCTGGCGCCCGAACCACATCCACTTCTCGCTCTTCGGACCGACGATCGCCACCCGGCTCGTCACGCAGATGTATTTTCCGGGCGATCCGCTGCTTGCGCTCGATCCGATCTTCCTCTCCGCCCCGGCGGGCGCACGCGACCGCCTCGTCTCGACATTCTCGATCGACGTGACTGAGCCCGGCTTCGCGCTCGGCTACGTCTTCGACATCGTGCTGCGCGGCCCGGCCGAGACCCCGATGGAGACTGGCCGGTGAAGCTTGGGCAGACGCCGTCGCAAACGGTCGGTCCCTATTTCGCCTACGGCCTCACCGCCCCGCAGTACGGCTATCCCCACGCCGGCGTCGCTTCGGGCGACCTCGTCGACGATTCCGCGCCGGGCGAGCGAATCCGCCTCACCGGTCGGGTGCTCGACGGGAGCGGCGAGCCTGTTCCCGACGCCATGATCGAGATCTGGCAGGCCGATTCGGAGGGCCGCTACGCGCATCCCGCCGACCGTCGCGGAACGAACCAGCGATTCCGCGGTTTCGGGCGATTCGGCACCGGGACCGATCCGGAGAATCGGTTTTGCTTCCGCACCGTGAAGCCCGGCTCCGTCGACGGCGAGCAGGCGCCGCATATCAGTGTGATCGTCTTCATGCGCGGCCTCCTCTCACACACTTATACGCGCGTTTACTTTTCCGACGAGGCCGCCGCCAACGCGCGCGATCCGGTGCTTCAGAGCGTGCCGCAGGAGCGGCGGCCGACCTTGATCGCGCAGCGCGAAGAGACGCCGGCGGGGCCGCTCTACCGCTTCGATATCGTCATGCAAGGCGAGAACGAGACGGTATTTTTCGACGTCTGACAATCTGGCCGCGCCGCCCGCTTTTGTTTCTCCCAAGGTGTCGTGCGGCCCCGGTTCGATCCGCCGCGAAACAAAATCGACTGCCAAAGAAACTCGTTTTCTCCTTTTTTGAAAACGGGCCGAAAAGGATGTCCGGCAGTCTCGCCTCATCGAAAACGGGGCAGATCACGACGTCCCGAGCACCGCAAGGAACCGCGCGCTCTTCTGGCCTCGGCTCCGATAACGTGAAGGAGAGAGAAGATGACCAGGAAAACGATCACCGCGTCCGTCACCGCCCTCGCGCTCGCCGGCCTCGTGATGGGGTCCATGACCGCACCGGCCGCCGCGCATTACAAGCACAAGCATCACGGCTTCCACCAAGTGAAGATCTACAAGCCCCACAAGGTGTGCGGCTACGTGTGGCAGTACGGCTATCCGGTCTACGCGTGCTGGTGGCGCTGACCGCCGGTCTCGTAGGAAAGGGCCCCGACGCCGACGGGGCCCTTTTTCGTTAGCCCACGATCAATGCAAAATCACGTCATCCGCCACGATCCCCGTGGTGAAGTTGACCGGGCGCACGCGTCCCTGAACGATGCCCTCGCAGCCGTCCGCGCAGGCTTCCAGAATGACTTCGCGCTCACGCCGCGGCAGGGCTTCCACCTCCACCGGGATTGCGCTCGCATCATCCGCATTGGTGCCAAGGAACAGATAGTTCCCGGACGGCCGCAGCCATCCGCCGACCTCCACCAGCCGGCCTCGATAGCTCAGCGCGTAGTCCTTGAGCTCGTCCAGGTCGACGGCCTCATATTTGCTGAGGGGCGACGTCGTCGGCAGCGAGATGTCGTCATAGCAGCGAAGCCGGAGCGCGTCGTCCTGGATCGTTCGGCATCGGGCCACCGATTCCAGCATCTGCGCCGGTGCGCCTTGAGCCGCGATGCCGAAAACGATGGTCAACGCCATACAGATTGGTCGCATTCTCGTACTGGTTGTCCGTATCCGCCTGTCCTTGGTCGTTCGTTCATAGCCCGCTTTCCGCCGCGACCGGCGGAGAACCCTGCTTGCCGGGCCGGCGACGAGCGCTTCGCCCAGCCTAGCGCCTGTTGCGCGGCGGCGTCACGTCCCTCGCCCGCCGGGCGCGGATATCGCTCAAATGACCCCGCAGCAGCGCCATGTTGCGGAGATTAGCCTTGAAGACGACGTCAAAGATATCCCCGAGCAGCGGGATGGCGCCCACGACCGTGTCGACAGCGACATTCCCGGCCATGCGGGCGAGCAGATCGGGCGAGGCGCCGAGCCGCCGCGCCGCCAGGATCAGGTATCCGGAGAGCGCGAGCCCGATCAGATCGCCCGCCCCGGGGATAAGGCCGAGAACGGAATCGGCTCCAAATCGGACATTCGTGCCGGGAATTGCGACGGCGGCGTCGAGCGCGCGTGCCAGGCGCTCCAGGCGCCGCTCCAGCCGATCCAGCTCGGCGTCGGTCAGGATTTCCACCTCAAGCGATCGTGTATCGGGCGGCACGGCCTGCGACGCTTTCTTGAATAGGGACCGCGATCTTAGCGGCTTAGGTTCGATCCAACGATGCGGCGACGGCGCGCTTCCGCTCCGCGCCGTCATCGGCTAGCTCTGCCGCGGGCCAATGCGCCCGGCCGCCTGGAAGGGACATGACTGAAGTCGGTATCATTGGGGCATTCTTCGGAGGGCTTCTGTCTTTCGTTTCGCCTTGCGTCCTCCCGCTGGTGCCCCCCTATCTCTGCTATCTCGCCGGCGTGTCGATCGAGGAACTGGGCCAGGACAACGGGCCGGCAAAGATGCGCCGGGATGTCGTCCTTTCGGCGCTGTCCTTCGTGCTCGGATTCTCCACCGTCTTCGTGGCGCTCGGCGCGACGGCGAGCGTCTTCGGGCAGGCGATGCGCAGCCTGCTCGCGCTGAGGGTCGATCTGTTCGGAATCGGCGTCCCCCTCGTTTCGCTGGTTGCCGGCATCGTGATCGCCGCCATGGGTCTCCACTTCCTCGGCGTCTTCCGCATCGGGCTCCTGTCGAGGGAGGCGCGCGTCCATGTCAAGGAAAAGCCGCCCGGCCTTCTCGGCGGCTATGTCATCGGCCTCGCCTTCGCCTTCGGATGGACACCCTGCATTGGCCCGATCCTTGCCGCGATCCTGGCGCTCGCCGGTTCGGAGGAGACCGTTGCGAGCGGCGCCTTCCTCCTCTTCGTCTACTCGCTCGGCCTCGGCGTACCGTTCCTGCTCGCAGCCGCCTTCGCCCCGTCCTTCCTAGGCTGGTCCGGACGCTTCCGCCGCAACCTTCCGAACGTGGAGAGGGTCATGGGCGGGTTCCTCGTCCTGACGGGCGTCCTCTTCATTACCGGTCAGATCACGGCGATGTCCTACTGGCTTCTGGAAGCCTTTCCGGGGCTTGCGACGATCGGTTGACGGGTCCCGCCCGGCTTGACGCATCTGGACCGCTGTCGGATTGATCCGGGATGAGCGCTGCGCCCGACCTCCGCCGGAGAATCCTTGCCGACATCGACGCGCGGCGCACCGAACGCGAGGCTTTTCTGGCAAAGCTGGTTCAGACTCCGTCCTCAAACCCGCCCGGCGATTGCGCTCCGACCGCCGAGGTCGCGGCGGATCTGCTGGACGGGCTCGGCTTTGCGGTGGAACGGCACCCTGTGCCGGAAGAGCTCGTGCGACGCGCCGGCATGATTTCGTGCGAGAATCTCGTCGTGCGCAAGCGCTTCGGCGACGGGCCGGTCGTGGCGCTTAACGCGCATGGCGACGTGGTCCCGCCAGGCGATGGCTGGACCTGTCCGCCTTTTGGCGCGGAGGTGCATGACGGCTTCATGTACGGCCGTGGCGTGGCGGTGTCGAAGTCGGATTTCGCCACTTACGCGTTTGCGCTTCTCGGCCTGCTGCCGGTGGCCGACCGGCTGAGTGGCGCCGTCGAGCTGCACTTCACCTTCGACGAGGAGATTGGCGGCCTGATCGGCCCGCAATGGCTGCTCGAAAACGCGATCGTCAAGCCCGATTTCTGCATCTCCGCCGGCCTCGCTTATTCCGTCGTCACCGTTCACAGTGGCTGCCTGCATCTTGAGGTGGACGTGCGTGGAAAATCGGCGCACGCCGCAGCCCCGGAGACCGGCGTGGACGCGCTTGAGGCAGCAACGGCCGTCCTCGCTGCGCTCTACGAGGAGCGGAGAGGCTATTCGGCCCGCATGTCAAAGCACCGGGGCGTCGGACACCCCAATCTCACGGTCGGTCTCATCTCCGGCGGCATCAACACCAATGTCGTGCCGGACAGGGTGACGATCCGCCTCGACCGCCGGATGATCCCCGAAGAGTCGCCCGACGAGGTCGAGGCGCATCTCCGCCGACTGATCGAACGGGCCGCGTCACGGCCCAGCATTCACGTTGAGATCAAGCGAGTGCTGCTCGCCTTGCCGCTCCGCCAGCTTCCCGGCGCCGAGACGCTGATCGATCCGATTCGCCGGCATGGCCGGGAAGTGCTGGGCGTAGAGCTCAAGGTCGAGGGCGTGCCGCTCTACACCGATGCGCGCCTCTATGCCGCGGCGGGCATTCCGACAATCTCGTACGG
>DASWJZ010000373.1:0-18820 GCA_036396875.1 Propylenella sp. | reverse complement strand
AGATCAAGCTCGAGGGCGAGCTTCCTTCGCCCTTCGATCCGCCGGATGGCTGCGCCTTCCATCCGCGCTGCCCGTTCGCCCGCGCGCCGACCTGCGTCAAGGAGCGGCCGCCGATGATGCGGGAGGGCGTGACGCTGCACGCCTGCTTCGGCGTCGCCGAGAAGTGGATTCCGGATACGCCGGAGGTCGCGGCGCCGCTCAGCGCCTGACGAGCGTCGCGCCCGCCGAGACGATGCCGGCGGCGAGCGCCATCTTCACCAGATCGCCCAGGATGAACGGATAGAGGCCGAGCTGCAGGACCGGCTTGTCCCAGCCGATCACCGTCCCGAGCCACAGGAGGCCGAGCGCAAACACGATTGCATCGGCGACGACCATCGCCCCGAACAATTTTACGGGGTTGCGATCGAAGCCGCGCTCGGCGAACCAGCCGACAAGCGCGGCGGCCAAAGCGAAACCGATCAGGAAGCCGCCCGTCGGCCCGGCGAGATAGGCGAGCCCGCCACCGCCCTGGAAGACCGGCAATCCGGCCGCGCCCTCCATCAGGTAGAGCACGACGGTCGCGAGACCGAGCCGCCAGCCGTAGGCGGCGGCGAGGAGCGCGACGGCGCCCGTCTGCAGCGTCATCGGCACCGGCCAGAACGGCACGCTGACCTTGGCCGACGCCCACAGGATGAGCGAGCCGAGCACGGCGAAGCCGGCAAGCGCCACGATCCGCGCCGCCCCCTCGTCCGGAATGAAGCGGCCGACCAGAGGCCTGTTCAGTGCGAGCGCCGACATCGTTCGATCCCCTTCCGTCCCATTGCCGCCCCCTATAGATACGCCGATCCGAGTGGGCAAGGAATCAAGAGCGGCAGCGATGGGCCTTGTGTTTAACCGGGATTTTGAGCCGCGCTACGGGGAGGCGGTGCCGGTGGCGCCCGGCGTTCGCCGGATCACCGCGCCGAACGCCGGGCCGTTTACCTTTCAAGGCACCAACACGTTCATCATCGGCGAGAAAGCGGTTGCGGTGCTCGACCCCGGCCCCGCCGACACTGCCCATATCGAGGCGGTGATGCGGGCGATCGGCGGCGCACGCGTCGCCCACATCCTCGTCTCGCATGCGCATACCGACCATTCGGCGGCGGCGCCGCTGCTCAAGGCGCGGACCGGAGCGCCCGTCCTGACTGCCGCTCCCGCAACAGCCCCACATCGTCGAAGCGCGGGGGCGACGCTCGATGCCGGCACGGACGAGGCGTTCGCCCCGGACCGCGTGCTCGCCGATGGCGATATCGTCGAGGCGGGCGGGCTTCGGCTGGAGGCGGTGGCGACGCCGGGCCATGCAAGCGATCATCTCGTCCTCGCGCTCCTCGGCGAGAACCTCCTGTTCTCCGGCGATCACGTCATGGGCTGGGCCACCACCGTCGTTGCGCCGCCGGACGGATCGATGATCGACTACATGGCCTCGCTCGACCGCCTGCTCGGCCGGCCGGAGAAGCGCTACCTGCCGGCCCACGGGGGCGAGATCGCCGACGGCCATGCGCATGTCCGGGCGCTCCGCACGCACCGGCGCATGCGCGAGCGCGCAATTCTCGACCGGCTGCGGCGCGGGGACCGCTTCATCCCCGATATCGTCCGGGCCGTCTATCGGAGCGTCGACGTCCGCCTCGCCCCGGCGGCGACGCTCTCCACCCTCGCCCACCTGGAAGCGCTGGTCGCGCGCGGACTCGCCGTCGCCGATGGCGTACCTGATCTCGACAGCGCCTATTCGCTGGCCGAATCGCGGGCGGAGGACGCCGCCGACAGCGCCGCGGTTCCTGGCTCGAGCTGAAGTTTCGTATCAAGAGCCGCCAGGAATGATTTGATGCGGCGCGCGTTCTGGCCGAGATCGTGCTCGCCGATGCGGGAGGCCGAACGCATGTCGACACGCGTTCCTTCGGGCGTTTCCCGCACCCGCACGACCACGTCGTCGGCAAAGCCGAAGATCGGCGTCGAGGCGGTCGCCTCCAGCCCGATCGTGGAGTCGGCGCGGCTCGCGGCATCCCGGGCAGCGGCGTCCGGCGCGGCGGCAATTCCGCCGGACGCTTCGCTCCGCGACTGCGTCATGGTCCGCTTCCGGGCCAAGGCCCGTGCGATCTCGCCGGTCTCCTCGGACGCTCGGCTGGCGCGTTGGGTCACCGGGAGAAGCGCCGGCTCGGCCTCGCGGGTCAAGGTCCAGCCTCGCTCCTCCATCAGGTCGCGCGCGGCGACATAGACCTCGCCGACGGAGAGCGGGTAGAGGCGCGGGCCGAGGTCGGGGAAGGCTTCCGCCTGCAGGGCCAAGGTCTCCGCGTCGACGCCATGCACAGGCGCGTCGGCTACCGCAAAGGCTGGCGGGTCGACCCGGTCCGTCGTTACGTCGGTCAGGCGCGGATAGACGATCGCCGCCGCGGCGATCAGTGCGAGCAGCGCCAGAGCGGGGGCCGCGTAGACGATCCCGGCGGCAGCGGCGCGCGCGCCGTCGGCCCCGCTGCGCCATATGTCCGCGATCGCGTAAGCCGCCGTCCCGAGGGCCAGCAGCGCCAGCGCGAAACCGAGCGCGAGGACGGGGAGGAGCGCCTGGTCGGGCACGAAACCGACGCGCGAGCCGATGGCGCCGAGGACCAGCACGGGCAGGGACAGCCCGCCCAGCACCCGCGTCAGGTCGGCGGCCCGCGAGCGCCGGACCACAGTCGCTCGCCTCATCGGCGGCCGTTCCCTTCCATCGCCGGAAGCCTTACCCGCCGCCTCCTTCGGACGGCAAGCGATAGTCGCGGAAGGTATCGCGGAGCGCCGTCTTCTGGATTTTTCCGGTCGCGGTGTGGGGGATCGCGTCGACAAAGACCACGTCGTCCGGCAGCCACCATTTGGCGACCTTCGGCCGCATGAAATCGAGCAGCGCGGACCTGGTCGGCGGGTTGTCCGGTCTGGCGACGACGACGAGCAGCGGGCGCTCGTCCCATTTCGGATGCCGAATGCCGATCACCGCCGCTTCCGCCACCCCCGGATGGCCCATCGCCAGATTCTCCAGCTCGATCGAGGAAATCCATTCGCCCCCGGATTTGATCACGTCCTTGGAGCGATCGGTGATGCGCATGTAGCCGTTGGCGTCGATATGCGCCACGTCGCCGGTATCGAAATAGCCCGTCGAATCCAGCATTTCCGCCTCCGCCTTGAAGTAGGCGCGCGCCACCGCCGGGCCGCGCACCTTCAGGCGCCCGAAGGTCTTCCCGTCCCACGGCAGTTCCCGGTCCGTATCGTCCGTGACCTTCAGCTCCACGCCGAACGGCGGGTGTCCCTGCTTCTCCTGCAGCTGAAGCCGTTCGCCGGCCGGAAGGTCCGCAATTTCAGGCTTGAACGAGCACATCGTGCCGATCGGGCTCATCTCCGTCATGCCCCAGGCATGGATGACTTCGACGCCGTAGCGGTTCTGAAAGGCCTCGACGACGCGTGCCGGGCACGCTGCGCCGCCGATGACGACGCGCCTGAGATGCGGCAGCGTCCGGCCCGACTCTTCCAGATGCTGCAGGAGCATCAGCCAGATTGTCGGCACCGCGGCGGTAACGGTGACGCGTTCCGCGTCGAGCAGCTCGTAGAGCGACGCTCCGTCCAGGTTCGGGCCCGGCATGACCAGCGTGGCGCCGGCCATCGGCGCCGTGAAGGCGATCCCCCAGCAATTGGCATGGAACATCGGGACCACCGGCATCACGCGGTCGCGGCTCGCCATGCCGAACTGGTCGGGGCCGTTCGACACCAGCGAATGGAGGACGTTGGAGCGGTGCGAGTAGACGACGCCCTTCGGATTGCCGGTGGTGCCGGACGTGTAGCACATGCCCGCTGCTGTGTTTTCGTCGAAGTCCCGCCAGGCGAAGTCGGCGTCCGCCGCAAGCCATTCCTCATAGGGTTCCGCGTCGAGCGACGTCGCGGGCAGATGGGCGGCGTCGGTCAGTACGATCACCTTCTCGACCGCCGGCAGCTGGTCGCGCAGCTTCTCCACGATCGGGAGGAAGGTCAGGTCGACGAAGATCACCCGATCCTCGGCATCGTTGATGATCCAGGCGATCTGCTCGGCGAATAGGCGCGGATTGACGGTATGGTAAATGCCGCCCATGCCGAGCAGTCCGTACCAGACTTCCAGGTGCCGCCAGGTGTTCCAGGCGAGCGTGGCGGCGCGGTCGCCGAGGCGGAGGCCGTCGCGGTCGAGGCTTCTTGCGACCCGTCTCGCCCGCGATCGGATATCGCGGTAGTTCGTCCGGTGGATCGGCCCCTCCACCGAACGGGAGATCACCTCCCGGCCTCCGTGCTGCGTCGCCGCGTGGTCGATCAGCCGGTGGCAGAGCAGCGGCCATTCCTGCATCAGTCCGCGCATCGCGATTCTAGGCTTTCGGATCGGGACGGACGACAACCGTGTCGGCGATCTCGCTGATGTCGTCGCCGGGCATCCCTACCCGCTTTGCGTGCTCCCTGATCGATTCAGGATCGCGCGCTTCGTAGATGCAGACGGTTCCGAGCGTGCCGTCGGGCTCTTTCACCACATAGCTCCTGATCCATCGCACCCGATCGGCCATTTCTTCGTTGCCGATCCGCGCCGATTTCGCCGCGGCAGCCTCGAGATCTTTCGGCGTCTGCCAGGCATTCCGGCGCCGGATTGCGTAGAGCTGCATCGGGGTCTCCATCTTCTATGCTTGCTCCATATGATGATAACAGCGTCGCCCGGCCGCGTCAGGCCGGGCAGACCGAGGCCCGCGCCCTCCGGCGCGCGGGCAGGCGGGCCGCTCCGGAGGATTGATCGGCGCGCCGGAGTGTCGTTTAAAAACCTTATTCGGACCGAAGTCTTGCCATGCGGCAGGGTTAGCGGGACAGCGTGGGCGTTATGGCGAAGTCGCGTAAGAGTACGGGCGGGCCTCGGCCCCCCGAAGCCGATGCCGGGAAGCTCCAGCGCATGCAGTTCGAACTGGCGCTCGAACTCGGCGACACCGGAGAGGTGGCGGCGGGGGATCTTCTTCGGCAGGCGGCCGAAGCCGTGGGCGGCGATATCGTCTTCCTGCTCCCGGGTCCCGACGGGAAGGGAATGTCCGCCGTGGTCCGGATGCCGGGCGTGGATGGTAAGGACAGCTTCCTCCAAGTGCGGAAGGCCGATACCGGCTTTTCCGTCTCCGATGAAGCGGAGATCGATCCGGGCCTCCTCGGTTTTGCGCGCGCTTCGGTTGACGTCCTCGAAAGGCTCAGGGCGGACCGGAAAATTCTGGAACCGCTCGCGGCGAGCGCTCATTGACCTGAGGGAGCCCGGCAGAAGCCTCCGGCGCCCTTCGCAAGCAGAGGACATTGTAGCCGAGATGGCGGGACTGAAAACCGCGCAGATAAACGCTGGCGGGGCGCGCCGGCCGGAAGACCTTCGCCTCAAATACCGGAAGCTCGCGATCCCCGCCGTCGTCGCGGCGGTGATGGCGAAGAAGAAGAAGCCGCGCGACAGGGCGGAGCCGCGCAAGGATCTGCGCAAGGCCGAAGCGGACAGGCGCTAGCTGCTCTCGACCAGTCGCGGCCCGGGCAAGCTGCCAAGGTCGCGCTCCGGGCGGATGTCAATTCGCGGGGGCGAGGAGCCGGGCCGCGAGTCCCGCGGCGATCATCCACATGACCATGCCGATTCCTATGTCGAGCGCGCGCCAGGCTGCGGGCCGCGCAAAGACGGGTGCGAGCAGGCGAGCCCCGTAGCCCAGCCCGAAGAACCAGACGAACGAGGCGAGCGTGGCGCCCGCGCCGTAGGCGAAGCGCGCCGCGCCCGCGTGGCGCCCGGCAAGGCCCCCGAGCAGAAGCACGGTGTCGAGATAGACGTGCGGGTTGAGGAAGGTGAAGGCGAGCGCGCCGCCGATCGCGGCCGAGAGCGTGGCCGCCCTGCCCGCCCCCGCAAATAACGCCTTCGGTCGCACCGCCCGGGTGAAGGCCATCGCTCCATAGGCGAAGAGGAAGATCGCACCGAGCGCGGTCACCGCCCGGACCAGCGCGCCGGAGCTGGCAACAATGGCGCCGAAACCGCCGACGCCGGCGGCGATAAGAAGCGCGTCCGACAAGGCGCAGATCAGGCAGACGGCAAAAACATGCTCCCGCTTCAGGCCCTGCCTGAGCACGAAGGCGTTTTGGGCCCCGATCGCGATGATCAGGCTGCCGCCGAGCAGGAAACCGTCGAGACCGGCGAGGATTTCCGTCATCTCAGCCAGTGCGCGAGCCGGTCGATCCCCTCGCCGATGTCGCCTTCGGTCCCCGCAAAGGAGAAGCGCATGTAGCGATGACCCCGCGCGTGGTCGAAATCCGGCCCGGGGGTTGCGGCGACGCCCGCTTCGCGCAGCATCCGCGAGGCGAAGTCCAGCGCGTCGTTGGTGAAGCGGGCGACCGAGGCGTAGACGTAGAACGCGCCGTCGACGGGCAGGATCTCGTCGAAGCCGAGGCCCGGCAGGCGCTCCAGCAGTGCCGCCCGGTTGCGGGCATAGCCCGCCTTTACCGCCTCCAGCTCCGCGCCTGAGTCGAACGCGGCGACCGCAGCACGCTGCGAAAGCTCGGGGACGGAGATGTAGAGCGATTGGGAGAGCCGCTCGAACGGTCGCACAAGCTCGTCGGGCAGGACAAGCCAGCCGACGCGCCAGCCGGTCATGCAGTAATATTTCGAGAATGAGTTGATGACGACGGCACGATCGCCGTGGCGGAGCGCGGTCTCCGCCCGGCCGGCATAGACGAGGCCGTGATAGATCTCGTCCGAGATGAAGCGGATGCCGAGATCGTCAGAGAGCGCGACAAGCCGCCGAAGCTCCTCCGGCGACGTCATCGTGCCGGTAGGGTTGGCCGGGCTGGCGACGAGAACGCCGGCAAGCGAAGCTTCGCGATGCGCCGCCTCGACGTGCTCCGCCGTCAGCGCCCAGCGCGTTTCCGGCCCGACGCCGATCTCCACCGGCAGGAGCCCCAGCGCCTTCATGACGTTGCGGTAGGCCGGATAGGCGGGCGAGGCCATGGCGATCCGCGCGCCCGCGTCGAAGGCGCCGAGGAACGTCAGGTTGAAGCCGCCCGACGAGCCGGTCGTCACCATGACGCGCGACGGCGGCACCGCGACGCCGTATGCCTCGGCATAATGCCGCGCGATGCGCTCGCGGAGCGTCCGGATGCCGAGCGCCTCCGTATAGCCGAGGCGGCCGCGCAACGCCTCGGCGGCGGCCGCGAGCACCGGCGCGGGAGCCGGCGCGCCCGGCTGTCCCACCTCCATATGGATAATCCGCTTGCCGGCGGCTTCCAGCTCCGCCGCGGCCGTCATCACGTCCATGGCGAGGAACGGCTCGACGTCGCTCCTCGCGGAAGGCTTCAACATAACTTGCCTTTCCTTCGCCGCCGGCTTTGGGCTAGGCAGGCGGGAACCCGCCCAGCGCTCGCCACATTTTGGCAATTTCTCGTCGGGGTTCGCCAAATCGGATATTCGCCTGATGCCGTCCAGCGTTTTCGGTTCGCTTTTTTCGAAGTCGGTTCTCGCGGGGCTCGCCCTCGGCGTGGCGCTTGCCCCTGCCGCCGAGGCGCAGAACCGGCGGATGCAGGTCATCCGCGATGCGGAGATCGAGGCCCTGCTCAGGGACTACGCCAGGCCGATCTTCGGCGCCGCCGGCGTCAGCTCGCGCGATTCGCAAATCGTTCTGGTGCAGGACAAGCAGTTCAACGCCTTCGTGGCGAGCGGCCGGCGCATGATCGTGTTCACCGGCACGCTGATGCAGGCGAAGACGCCGAACGAAGTGATCGGCGTCATCGCGCACGAGACCGGCCATCTGGCGGGCGGGCATCTGGAGAACCTCCGCAACGAGATCGCCCGCGCCCAGGCGATCGGCGCCGTCGTCGGCCTGCTCGGCGTGGCGGGAGCCGCGGCCGGCGTGGCGGCCGGTTCGCCCGACGCATCGCGCATGGGCGGCGCCGCGCTGAGCATGGTGCCGAACGTCATGCTCCGCACCCTCCTCAGCTACAAGCGTGCGCAGGAACTCGCCGCCGACCGCGCCGCGCTCTCCTATCTCGACGCCTCGCGGCAGTCCGCCAAGGGGATGGTGGAGACGTTTGAGCGCTTCGCCGACCAGCAGCTCCTCTCCGCCCGGTATGCTGACCCCTATGCGCAGAGCCATCCGATGGCGCGCGACCGGCTGGAGCAGCTTGAGAGTGCGGCGAGCAACAGCCGCTACTGGGACGCCGTCGACAGCCCTGAACTGCAAATCCGGCACGACATGATGCGCGCCAAGCTCGCCGGCTTCACCGAGGGCCCGGGCACGGTGGAGCGGCGCTTCCCGCGCTCCGACGAAAGCCTCCCGGCGCAGTATGCGCGAGCCATCGTGGCATACAGAACGGGCAGCACGCGCAACGCCGTGCGCGCCGTCGACGCGCTGATCGCGCGGGTGCCGAACTACGCTTATTTCCACGAGCTGAAGGGCCAGATCCTGCTCGAATCGGGCAAGGCGCGGGAAGCCGTCGGGCCGCTCCGGCAGGCGGTGGCCCTCGCGCCCAATGCGGGCCTGATCCGCATCATGCTCGGCCAGGCGCTGCTGGCGACCGGCGACGATTCCGCGCTTGGCGACGCGGTGGCGAATCTGCGCACCGGGCTCGAGGCGGAGCCGCTCGCCTCGGTCGGATACCGGCATCTCGCCATGGCATACCAGCGGCAGGGCAAGATCGCCGAGGCGGAGCTTGCGACCGCGGAGGGCCTCCTGATCGACGGCGACATCGAATCCGCGCAAGGCTTCGCGGAGCGCGCGCAGGCGAAGTTCAGCCGGGGCACGCCCGGCTGGCTGCAATCCGACGACATCATCAATTACGGGCCGCCGGACGGCTCCACCAACTGACCGGCACAGTGAGAGGACGAGACATGTCAGGAATCCGATGCATCGCGGCGACCGTTCTCGCCCTCCTCCTTCTCGCCGTCGCGTCGCCGGTGCGCGCCGAAATGAGCGGCGACGAGAAACGCGAGGTCGAGAAAGTCATCCGCGACTACCTCCTCACCAATCCCGAGATTCTGGAGGAGGCGATCAATGCGCTTCGGGCGAAGCGCGAGGAGGCTGCCGCCGTCGAGCAGGCCAACGCGATCGAGGAGAACGGCGACCTCATCTTCGGGTCGGAGCACCAGATGGTGCTCGGCAATCCCGACGGCGCGATCACGCTGGTGGAGTTCTTCGATTACAATTGCGGCTACTGCAAGCGAGCTGTTTCCGACATGGTGGCGCTGCTCGACGGCAATCCCGATCTGAAGATCGTCATGAAGGAATTCCCGATCCTTTCCGAGGGGTCGGCGGAGGCCGCGCGCGTCTCGATCGCCGTCAAGGATGTCGCGCCGGAGAGCTACCTGAAGTTTCACCAGGAGCTTTTCACGCGCCCGGGCCAAGCGAACGCTGCGAAGGCGCTCGAAGTCGCCGTGGATCTCGGCCTCGACAAGGCCGTCATCGAGACAGCCGCCGCCTCAGAAAGCGTGACGGAGAACCTGCAGGAGGTGCATCGGGTCGCCACCATGCTCGGCATTACCGGCACGCCCTCCTACGTCCTTGGGACAGAACTCGTGCCGGGGGCGATCGGCTTCGACAAGCTGCAGACGAAGGTGGCGTCGGTCCGCGAATGCGGCAAGACGTTGTGCTGAGCGGTGCGCGGCGGCGCATCGGCGAGGTTTGACAGCGTTCCGGCGGAGCTACGATGAGGGAATTCCTGCTGCAGTTCTTCACCTGGTGGAACGGCCAGACGCTTGGCACCAGGTTCTTCACGTGGCGAGCCGGCGAGTTCGTCGGCGAGGACGAATACGGCAACCGATACTACCGTGCGAAGAGCGGCCGGCGGCGCTGGGTCGTCTACAACGGCGAGGCGGAAGCGTCCCGCATCCCGGCGGCATGGCACGGCTGGATGCACTACCGGACCGACATCCCGCCGACCGAGGACACCTACAAGCCGCACCCTTGGGAGAAGCCGCATCTCCCGAACCTCACCGGCACGCCCGCCGCCTATCGGCCGAAGGGCTCCATCCTCACCGCCGAGAAGCGCCCCGAAGTGACCGGCGACTACGAGCCGTGGACCCCCTCATGACGGCGTCCGCCTGCCGGGGCGCGCTGCGCGCCCTCGCCGCCGTCTTTCTCCTTTCCGCCGCGGCAGCGGCAGCGTCCGCCGAGCCGCTCAACAATCCGGTCGCGGAATTCTCCGGCCTCGACAAGATCACCGGCCGCATCATCACCTTCGACGTGCTGATCGACGAGACGGTGCAGTTCGGCGCGCTGCAGGTGACGCCGCGGGTCTGCCATACGCGGCCTCCGACCGAGCCGGCGCAGACGACCGCCTTCGTCGAAGTCGACGAGATCACCCTCGCCAACAAGATCCAGCGGCTCTTCACCGGCTGGATGTTCGCTGCAAGTCCCGGGCTGCACGCGGTGGAGCACCCGGTCTACGACGTCTGGCTCGTCGACTGCAAAATGCAGATGGGCGAGCCGCCGGCGCCGGAGCCCGAAGCCCAGCCGGAAGCCGAGCCGCCGCCCGAGCTGCCGGCGCCGGACGCCGTGCCCGAGGACTGAATCCCTCTTTACGGTTTTCCCGCGGTCCGACCGGATTGCCTCAACCAGCCGCAGCGGCCGGTCAGGCTTCCACGGCGATGCGAAGCGCTACCGCCCCGGGCATCGGGCTCTCGCCCGCGCCTGCCAGGAAAACCGCCTCACGTCCCAGCGCTTCGTCGAGCCGGCGGATATAGTCGTCGCGCGGAACCTCCATGCCGCCGAATTGGGCGAGGTGCGCGGTCAGGAATTGTGTGTCGAGGAGCGTGAAGCCGCCCTGCTTCAGCCGCGCGACCAGATGGACGAGCGCCACCTTCGACGCATTGGGCTCGGCTGAGAACATGCTCTCGCCGAAGAACGCACTGCCAAGCGTCAGTCCGTAGAGCCCGCCGGCAAGGCGCCCGTCCCGCCAGGCTTCGACCGTGTGGACGTGCCCCATCCGGAAAAGCTCGCTGTAGAGCCGGCGGATCGTCTCGTTGATCCAGGTCATCTGGCGGCCAGGCCTCGGCGCGGCGCAGCCGTCGATAATGCCCGGGAAATCCGTGTCGATGCGCACCTCATAGCCATCGGCCCGGACCGTCCGCGCCAGCCGCCGCGGCACATGAAAGCGGTGAAACGGGAGGACGCCCCTGAGGCGCGGCTCGACCCAATAGAGCGTCGGGTCGTCCGCCGAATCGGCCATCGGAAAGATGCCGCAGGCATAAGCGCGCAGCAGCAAGGAGGGCGTTACGACCTCTTCGTCCCGGCTGCGCGTCGCACGAGACATCGGCTCACTTCACCTCGCTCTGCCGCCGCTTCAAGAACTCCTCCAGCCAGCGGATGTCGTATGCGCCATTGGCGATGTCGGGCTCGGCGACGAGATCCTGGAAAAGCGGGATGGTTGTCTTGATCCCGTCTACGACGAACTCGTCGAGCGCACGCCTCAGCCGCATCAGGCACTCAACCCGATCGCGCCCGTGCACGATCAGCTTGCCGATCAGGCTATCGTAGTAGGGCGGCACCGAATAGCCCTGATAGACGGCGGAATCGACGCGCACGCCAAGACCGCCCGGCGGATAATAGTAGGTGATCTCACCGGGCGCCGGCGCGAACGTCCAGGGGTCCTCGGCGTTGATCCGGCATTCGATCGCATGGCCGGAGAATTTGATGTTCTCCTGGTGAATGGAGATAGGGGAGCCCGAAGCGACGCGAAGCTGCTCGACGACAATGTCGATGCCGGTGATCGCCTCGGTGACCGGATGTTCGACCTGCAGGCGCGTGTTCATCTCGATGAAGTAGAACTCGCCGTTCTCGTAGAGAAATTCCACGGTACCGGCGCCGGAATAGCCGAGATCGCCGATCGCTTTCGCCACCGTCGCTCCGATCCGCTGCCGCTCAGCGTCGTTCAGCGCAGCCGAGGGCGCCTCCTCCCAGATCTTCTGATGGCGCCGCTGCAGCGAACAATCCCGCTCGCCGAGGTGGACCGCACCGCCCCTGCCGTCGCCGAGCGCCTGGATCTCGATATGCCGCGGATGGCCGAGATATTTCTCGAGGTAGACGGCGTCGTCGCCGAAGGCTTTTTTCGATTCCGCCCGCGCGGTTGAGAGAGCGCGCGCGAGGTCGGATTGGCGCTCTGCGACCTTCATGCCGCGCCCGCCGCCGCCGGCCGCTGCCTTGATCAGCACGGGATAGCCGATTTCGGCGGCAATCCGCGCCGCCTCGGCGTTGTCGCGAACAGCGCCTGGCGAACCCGGGACGACGGGGATGCCGAGGTGCTCGGCCGTCTCCTTGGCGCGGATCTTGTCGCCCATCATGCGGATGTGCTCCGCCGAGGGGCCGATGAACGCGATCCCGTGCGCCGTGAGGATTTCGCAGAAGCGGGCGTTCTCCGACAAGAAGCCGTAGCCCGGGTGCACGGCGTCCGCGCCCGTGATCTCGCAGGCGGACACGATGCTCGGAATGTTGAGGTAGCTGTCGGCCGCCGCCGGCGGCCCGATGCAGACGCTTTCGTCGGCCAGCCGCACGTGCATCGCGTCGGCGTCGGCGGTCGAATGGACGGCGACGGTCTCGATGCCGAGCTCCCGGCAGGCGCGCAGCACGCGAAGCGCGATCTCCCCCCGGTTGGCGATCAGCACCTTGGAGAACATCTAGGAGCCCAGGGCGCCCTGGCGCCCTCGGGATTTCGTCATGCCCGGACTTGATCGACTTGATCCGGGCATCCATTCCGGAACCGCACGACCGGCCGCAACCCTCACAGAATGGATCGCCGGGTCAGGCCCGGCAACGACGACACAGGAAGGCGCGCAGGCGCGGAGCATGCCCTACTCGATGATCATCAGCGGCTCGCCGTATTCCACCGGTTGGCCATCTTCCACCAGGATGTCGACCACCCGGCCGGGACGCGGCGCGGCGACCTCGTTCATGTGCTTCATGGCCTCGACGATGAGGATCGTCTGACCGGCGCTCACCTCGTCGCCGACCTCGACGAACGGCGCAGCCGTCGGCTCCGGCGAGCGATAGGCGGTTCCCACCATCGGCGACGGCACGCAGCCCGGATGGCGTGCGGGGTCGGCCAGTGATTTCGCCAGCGCCGCCTTCTCCGCGGGCGTCTGGTGGGGAGCGCTCTTCGGTAGTTCGGCGTGGACGATAGGCGGCGGGGCCGATCCGCCGCGTGCAACGCGGATACGGAAATCGTCGTGCTCGATCTCGATCTCGGAGAGATCGGTCTCCTTCAAGAGCGCCGCCAGTTCCCGAATGAGCTCCTTGTCGATGCCGTGTTTCTTGTCTGCCATTCCTCAAGTCCGTTCCTGCGCGGCCGCCAGCGCAGCGATGGCGTCGATCGCCAGGAGATACGATTCGGCGCCGAAACCGCAGATCACCCCTTTCGCCGCCGGCGCGAGGGTCGAGTGATGGCGAAACGCCTCACGGGCGAAGACGTTCGACAAATGCACCTCGATCACCGGCGCATCGATTGCGCGGATGGCGTCGTGGAGAGCGATCGAGGTGTGCGTGTAGGCCCCCGCGTTCAGCACGATTCCCGCCGCGTCGGCGGCCTCGTGCAGCCAGTCGACCAGGACGCCCTCATGATTCGATTGCCGAAACACGATGTCGAACGAGCGCGCCGCAGCGCGCTCGCGGGCGCGAGCCTCGATTTCGGCGAGCGTCGCGGCGCCGTATAAGCCGGGCTCGCGCCAGCCGAGCCGGTTCAGGTTCGGGCCGTTCAAGATGTGGATCGTGCGAGCCATCGGCGGCGATTTCTTTGGAATCCGGCCTCCGACGGCCTGAGGGCGCTTTTATAGGCGGTTTCGGTATTGCGCAAAGCCGGCCGTCATCGGACTGAGAAAAAAGAGGTGCACGAATGTTTGCACGTTGGCGCGGGCCGTCGGTGAGTCGGCGGCCGAAGGGGAGCCGGAGCCGCCGGTTTTCCCCGCTTTCCTCTTTACTCGACGTGAAATCCGGTCGCTGCCCTGCAAATCGCGACCGCGTTTTGTCAAGACTTGACCCCCTCTCCGGCTCGCCTTTAGCGTCTTCATGTCGTCGAAGAGTCGGTCAGACGGCGGCGGCGGAATCCTAGCGTGCGGGCGGGTTGTGCGGCTGGCGGAGAGATCCCGCTGGTGGGGGGATAATATGCGCCAAACTGCACAAAATGTAGTGAATAACGGCTTGTTAACCCCTATATGTTGAAGGTTGCGATGGGTCAGGGACGGCTCCCTGCAGGACGGGCGCGACGCTTGATTCAAAGCGCCGGGAGCCGGGCCGGGGGTGTAGGATGGGCGGGCCTGCGGCTCGCCGACGGAAGAAGATGGAGCGGGGCAAATGCGGATTGAACGCCACTACACGACAGAAGGGCAGTCGCCTTACGAAACGGTCCCGTTCCGCGAGGCGACGAGCGAGATCCGCAATCCTGACGGCACGGTCGTCTTCCGGCTGGACGGCATAGAGGTGCCGGCCGGATGGAGCCAGGTGGCGACGGACGTGCTTGCGCAGAAATATTTTCGCAAGGCGGGCGTGCCGGTGCGGCTGCGGAAGATCGGGGAGAATTCCGTCCCCTCATGGCTGTGGCGCTCGGAAGCGGATGAAGCGGCGCTCGCCGGCCTTCCCGAGGCGGAGCGGTCGGGCCCGGAGACGGATGCGCGGCAGGTGTTCGACCGGCTCGCCGGCACCTGGACTTATTGGGGCTGGAAGGCCGGCTATTTCTCCTCCGAAGAGGACGCCCGCGCCTTCTTCGACGAGCTTCGCTTCATGCTCGCCACGCAGAAGGCGGCGCCCAATTCCCCGCAATGGTTCAACACCGGCCTTCACTGGGCCTACGGCATCGAGGGGCCGAGCCAGGGCCACTATTACGTCGACCACTGGACCAAGGAGCTGGTGAAGTCGGAGACCGCCTACGAGCACCCGCAGCCGCATGCCTGCTTCATCCAGTCGATCTCCGACGACCTCGTCAACGAGGGCGGCATCATGGACCTGTGGGTGCGCGAGGCGCGGCTCTTCAAATACGGCTCCGGCACCGGCTCGAATTTCTCGCGGCTGCGCGGCGAGGGCGAGCGGCTGTCGGGCGGGGGAAAATCTTCCGGCCTGATGAGCTTTTTGAAGATCGGCGACCGCGCGGCAGGCGCGATCAAGTCGGGCGGGACGACGCGCCGCGCCGCCAAGATGGTGATCGTCGACGCCGACCACCCCGACATCGAGCAGTACATCAACTGGAAGGTGAAGGAGGAGCAGAAGGTGGCCGCCCTGGTCGCCGGCTCAAAGGCCTGCGCCAGACACCTGAACCTCGTGATGAAGGCGTGCGTCAACTGCGAGGGGCCGGGCGAGGACTGCTTCGACCCGCAGAAGAACCCGGCGCTGAAGCGCGAGATCCGCGCCGCCAAGCGGGCGAACGTGCCGGAGAACTACATCCAGCGGGTGATCCAGTTCGCCAAGCAGGGCTACACCAGAATCGAGTTCCCGGTCTTCGACCTCGACTGGGATTCGGAAGCCTATCTCACCGTCTCCGGCCAGAACTCCAACAATTCGGTGCGGGTCACCGACGCGTTCCTGCAGGCGGTCGAGGAAGACAAGGACTGGAGCCTCACGTTCCGCATCACCGGCAAGGTGGCGAAGACGCTTCCGGCGCGCGCCTTGTGGGAGGAGATCGGCTTCGCCGCCTGGGCTTCCGCCGATCCCGGCATCCAGTACCACACGACGATCAACGACTGGAACACCTGCCTCGCCGACGGCGAGATCCGCGCGTCCAACCCGTGCGTCGCCGGCGATACCCTGGTCGCCACCAGCGAGGGATGGCGGCGGATCGACTCACTTGTGTCCGCGCCTTGTCACGTGGTCGGATCGGATGGCGAACTGCATTCGATCGGGCCCGCGTTCCTGACGGGACGGAAGCCGGTCTACCGCCTGAAGACGAAGGCCGGATACGAGTTGAAGCTCACAGCCGACCATCGTGTTCTGACCCGCAATCGCGGCGATGTTCCGGCGGTCCAGCTCACGCCTGACGACTTGCTCGTGCTCGGCCGTCCGGCATTCGGCCCGGACAGCCTTGACCCGCGGCTCACGGAGTTCCTCGGGCTGGCTCTCGGCGACGGCTGCATGATGGGTGGCCAGCAGACGATCCTCGTCAGCCTGGCTCCTGAGGAGCGCATGGTCGCGGAGCGCGTTCATTCGGGGCTCAAAAGCTTCCGCGAGGAGCGCGCCGATGACGGACGCGGGCGGCGCGAAACGGGCATCAACCAGCCTCAAGCCACCTTGCGGTTCGGCACCAGCGCACGTCCGGTTCGCCAGCTGCTGGCTCGGCTCGCGGTGCTTGATGCCGGAAGTGCGCGCAAGCAGCTCGCCCCCGCCGCATTCTCTCTGGACCGTGCATCGATCCGCGGCATTCTCGCCGGGCTGTTCACGGCCGACGGCACGGTTGCCAATTATGGCGCGAAATCCCAATACGTCTCGCTTGAGAGTACCTCCCTCACTCTCATTCAGCAGGTGCAGCATCTTCTGCTCGGCTTCGGCATTAAGGCCAAGCTCTACCAAAACCGGCGCAGCAATGGGGGCTTGAAGAGCGCGCTCCCCGATGGCCGCGGCGGAAGTCGGATTTACCCGGTCCAGCAGATCCACAGCCTGCGGATCAGCCGGTCGGGCCGCGCACTATTCGAGCGGGAGATCGGGTTCCTTCCCGGCAGCCCGAAGGCCGCCGCGCTCACCCGGCTCAATCGCACCGTGGCGACCTATGCCGATCGCCTCGACGACCGGCTCGAATGCCTGGACTACCTCGGCGAGGAGCCCGTCTTCGACCTCACCGAACCTGCGACGAGCCATTTCGTCGCAAACGGTCTCGTCGTCCACAATTGCTCGGAATACATGTTCCTCGACGATACGGCGTGCAATCTCGCTTCGCTCAACCTGCTGCAGTTCCGCAAGGGTGACGGCGGCCGACAATCGGCAATCGGCAGTCGTGAGGGTGCCGGTGGCGGAGCGAATCCGACTGCCTACTCCCGACTGCCGACGACCGGCCTCTTCGACACCGAAAGCTACGAGCATGCGGTGCGGCTCTGGACCATCGTGCTCGAAATCTCCGTGCTGATGGCGCAATTCCCGTCGCGCGAGATCGCCCGGCTCTCCTACGAATACCGCACGCTCGGCCTCGGCTACGCCAATATCGGCGGGCTCCTCATGACCGCCGGCATCCCCTACGATTCGCCGGAGGGCCGCGCCATCTGCGGCGCGCTCGGCGCCATCATGACCGGCGTCGCCTACGCCACCTCGGCGGAAATGGCGGGCGAGCTCGGCGCCTTCCCGGCGTTCGAGCGGAACCGCGAGTCGATGCTCCGCGTCATGCGCAACCACGCCCGCGCGGCGCGCGGCCAGGGGCACGGCTATGAGCGGCTCCACACCGATCCGCTGCCGCTCGACCATGCGCATTGCCCCGATCCGAAGCTCGTCGAGCGCGCCGTCGCCGCCTGGGAGCGCGCCGTCAATCTCGGCGAGGCGCATGGCTACCGCAACGCCCAGGCGACGGTCATCGCGCCGACCGGCACGATCGGCCTCGTCATGGATTGCGACACGACCGGCATCGAGCCCGATTTCGCGCTGGTCAAGTTCAAGAAGCTCGCCGGCGGCGGCTATTTCAAGATCATCAACCGGGCGGTGCCGGAGGCGCTGAAAACGCTCGGTTACGGCCAGGCGGAAATCGACGAGATCGTCGCCTATGCGGTCGGCCGCGGCACGCTGAAGGGCGCCCCGGGCGTCAACCACGAGACGCTCAAGGCACGCGGCTTCACCGACGAAAAGCTCGCCGAGATGGAGAAGGGCCTCGCCGCCGCCTTCGACATCAAGTTCGCGTTCAACAAATGGTCGCTCGGCGAGGCCTTCTGCCGCGACGCGCTCAAACTCTCCGACGAGCAGCTCGCCGATCCGCAGCTCGACCTCCTGGCCGCGATCGGCTTCTCCCGGAAGGAGATCGAGGCGGCGAACATCTTCGTCTGCGGCGCCATGACGTTGGAAGGCGCGCCGCACCTCAAATCCGAGCATCTGCCGGTGTTCGACTGCGCGAGCCCCTGCGGGCGGCTCGGCAGGCGCTACCTCTCGGTCGAATCGCACATCCGCATGATGGCGGCGGCGCAGCCCTTCGTCTCCGGCGCGATTTCGAAGACCATCAACATGCCGAACGCGGCGACGGTCGAAGACTGCAAGGCGGCCTACCTGCTGTCGTGGAAGCTTGGCCTGAAGGCCAACGCCCTCTACCGCGACGGCTCAAAACTGTCGCAGCCGCTGAACGCCTCGCTCATCGCCGACGAGGAGGAGGACGAGGACGAGGCGCTCGAAACGCTGATTGCGCAGACGGCGCCGGCCCGCGCGGCGGCGATGGCCGAGCGGATCGTCGAGCGCATCGTGGAGCGCGAGGTGCGCGGGCGCGAAAAGCTGCCCGGCCGCCGCAAGGGCTATACGCAGAAGGCGATCGTCGGCGGCCACAAGGTCTATCTCCGCACCGGCGAATACGACGACGGACGGCTGGGAGAAATCTTCATCGACATGCACAAGGAGGGCGCCGCCTTCCGGTCGCTGATGAACAACTTCGCCATCGCCATTTCCCTCGGCCTGCAATACGGCGTGCCGCTGGAGGAATACGTCGACGCCTTCACCTTCACGCGCTTCGATCCCGCCGGGCCGGTCGAGGGCAACGCCTCGATCAAGATGGCCACCTCGATCCTCGATTACGTTTTCCGCGAACTCGCCATCAGTTACCTCGAGCGCAACGATCTCGCCCACGCCGAGCCGCACGACATCCTGCCCGACGCCATGGGCGACGGCGAGCGGGGCGAGAAGATGATGCA
>DASWJZ010000372.1:0-11697 GCA_036396875.1 Propylenella sp. | reverse complement strand
GGCGCGGCCGAGCGGCTGGGACTCGCCTACGAGAAGCGGGTGACGGGCTACGGCGATCTCGACGCCTTCGTGACCGCCGTCCGGGGCTGAGGGCTCGTTTCTGGTCGCATTCCGCTTCCCCCATGTCGTGGGAAAGCGACCGCCGCCGCCATGCCGCTGGGATAAGCGGCGAGACGGAGGGTTTCTTTGGCTGACCGCATCGTCGTCTACTGGCGCGATATTCCGGCGCAGGTGATCGTGAAGGCGGGGCGGCGGGCGGTCGCCAAGCGCGAGCTGCCGGAGCGCTTCACGCTGGCGATCGATGCCGCCGCGATGCGGCTCGGGCTCACCGCCACCGACGCCTATCTCGCCGAGTGGCGGCGCGGAGCGCCGGAAGCCTGCGGCGACGATCTGGAAGCGGAGGCGGAAGCGGCGCTCGCCCGTCTGGAGAACGAGTATGGCAGGGATCGGCTTCGGCAACTGGTCGATAACGGCGGCCGGCAGGCGTGACAGGCCCGCCGGCGCGTATCAGCCGCATCATGTCTCCGTCACGCGGCGGCTCAGGAAGACTTATACGATCCGCCTGTGGTCGGTGCGCCACGCCCGGGCGCTTGAGAAGGTCTATGCGACCTTCGCCCGGCTCTTCCTGCATCTGCATCCATTCTGGAAGCTGGTCGGCTACGGCCGCGCCGAGGCGCCGGTGAAATTCGTCGAGCGTCGCGTCAAGGGCCTCCTCTTCGATTGCCGCATGTGCGGCCAGTGCATTCTTTCCTCCACCGGCATGTCCTGCCCGATGAACTGTCCGAAGCGCCTGAGAAACGGGCCCTGCGGCGGCGTGCGCGCGAACGGCCATTGCGAGATCGAGCCGGAGATGCCCTGCGTCTGGGTGCAGGCATGGGAGGGGAGCCGTCGCATGCGCGCCGGTGACGCCATCCTCGCCGTGCAGAAGCCGGTCGACTATTCGCTCCGCGAAACGTCGGCGTGGCTCCGCGTTACCGCGCAGGCCGCGGCGGCGCGGGAAGCGAAGGCGTGAACACCAGCATGGCATTCGAGATTGGCTTACCCTCTCCCCTAGGCGGGAGAGGGTGGCCTTCGGCCTCGGCCGAAGGCCGGGAGAGGGGGCCGAGCCAGCGCGTACGGACATCCCCCTCTCCCGCCCCTTTCGCAAGCGAAAGGGGCACCCTCCCCCGCCAGGGGGGACGGTGCCGCGCGTTCCGCGCGGCGACGCACCGGAACCTCCCATGAGCCATCAGGACGTCAATCCGGCCGGCGCGCACCTGCCGCTCGAGCCGCTCCCCGGCCATTCGTCGCGCGGACGGCTGGAGCGCGTGTTGCGGCGCGGCGAGTTTGCCGTGACCGCCGAGTTGAACCCGCCCGATTCCGCCGACCCGCAAGACGTTTACGACCGCGCCGCGGTGTTCGACGGCTGGGTCGACGCCGTCAACGCCGTTGACGCGTCGGGCGCCAATTGCCACATGTCCTCGGTCGGCATCTGCGCGCTCCTGACCCGCATGGGATATGCGGTGGTGATGCAGGCCGCCTGCCGCGACAAGAACCGCATCGCCATTCAGGGCGACGTGCTCGGCGCCGCGGCAATGGGCGTGGCGAACATCCTGTGCCTCACCGGCGATGGCGTGCAGGCCGGCGACCAGCCCGGCGCGATGCCGGTCTTCGACCTCGATTCCATGTCGCTGCTGGAGACGGTGCGCATCATGCGGGACGAGGCGCGTTTCCTCTCGGGACGAAAGATCACCTCGCCGCCGCACCTCTTCATCGGCGCCGCCGCCAATCCCTTCGCGCCGCCCTACGACTTCCGCCCGCTGCGGCTCGGCAAGAAGATCGAGGCGGGCGCCCAGTTCGCGCAGACGCAATATTGCTTCGACGTGCCGATGTTCCGCGGGTTCATGCGCCGGGTTCGGGATCTTGGCCTGCACGAGAAGTGCTTCATCCTGGTCGGGGTCGGCCCGCTTGCCTCCGCCCGCACGGCGCGTTGGATCCGCTCCAATGTGCCCGGCATCCACATCCCGGACGCGGTGATCGCCCGGCTGGAAGGCGCCGAGAACCAGCGGGAAGAAGGAAAGAAGCTCTGCATCGAGATCATCCAGGAATGCCGCGAGATCGAAGGCGTCTCGGGCGTCCACGTGATGGCCTATCGGCAGGAGGAATTCGTCTCCGAGATCGTGCACGAATCCGGCGTTCTTGCCGGCCGCCGACCCTGGCGGCGCGAGCCGAGCCCGGACGACGCGGTGGTCGCCGAGCGGCTGAAGACGATCCTGGCCGACCGGCCTGCGGAAGCCGCGGCGCACGCGAAGCATCCGAAGGCGCCGGTCTCTTGATGGCCAGGACATAACGATATAAAGAACTCTTTATACGGCACAAAGGCAGGCTCATGACGCGAACTGTTCTGGCTTCGGCCAAAAAGGAGGTCGTAATCGGCTTCGACCAGCCCTTCTGCGTGATCGGCGAGCGTATCAACCCGACGGGGCGGAAGAAGCTCGCGGCCGAGATGGTCGCCGGCAACTTCGACACGGTGCGGAAGGATGCGATCGAACAGGTGTCCGCCGGCGCGCTGGTGCTCGACGTGAATGCCGGGGTCACCGCCGTCAATCCGAACGAGACCGAGCCGCCGCTTCTGGTGGCGACGATCAGGATCGTGCAGAGCCTCGTCAACGTGCCGATCTCGATCGACTCCTCCGTGCCGGCGGCGCTGAAGGCGGGTCTGGAGGTCGCCGTCGGAAGGCCGCTCGTCAATTCGGTGACCGGCGAGGAGGACCGGCTGGAGGCGATCCTGCCGCTCGTGAAGAAGTACGACGTGCCGGTCATCGCCATCTCCAACGACGAGACCGGCATCTCGGAAGATCCCGACGTCCGTTTCGCCGTGGCGAAAAAGATCGTCGAGCGGGCGATCGATCACGGCATCAGGCCGCAGGACGTGGTGGTCGACCCGCTGGTGATGCCGATCGGCGCGATGGGAACCGCCGGCCGCCAGGTTTTTACCCTGGTCCGCCGTCTGCGCGAGGAGCTGAAGGTCAACACCTGCTGCGGCGCCTCCAATATCTCGTTCGGCCTGCCGCACCGGCACGGCATCAACGCGGCGTTCCTGCCGATGGCGATCGCCTCCGGCATGACCTCGGCGATTATGAATCCGTGCCGCCCGCAGGAGATGGAAGCGGTGCGCGGCGCCAACGTGCTGATGGGCACGGACCGCGACTGCATGGCCTGGATCAGGGCATATCGCGATTATACCCCTGCTGCCGCGGCCGCGGCTCCGGCGCGTGCCGCGCCCGGCGAGGTCGGCGGGGAAGCGGCGCACGCGAGCGCCGAGGCGCGCGCCTCCGAGGGCGGCCGCCGCCGCGGCGGAAGAGAGGCGCGACGCGCGAGGCTTGGGAGTTGACGTTGGCTGAACAACGAGGCGCGACGCGACACCGCTCCCTCCCCCCTGCGGGGAGGGTGGCCGCGGCGCAGCCGCGGCCGGGTGGGGTTTTCCAACGCACGCGCCGACACATGCTTTGCGGCCGAAGGACACGCGATTCGGCGAGAGGCTGCGCGCCGGTCGCGGCTTGGGACAATTGAACCATGCCGCATACCCGCATCTCGCGTGAGACGAGGGAGAAAGCTCGGGATCACCGCAAATACCTCTCGAAGGCAGAGCGGATCCTGTGGTCGCACTTGCGCGAGCTCAAATCGGAGGGGATGCGGTTTCGACGGCAGGCGCCCTTAGGTCCTTACATTGTCGACTTCGCTTGGCTGGGCGGCCGGACCGTTGTCGAGCTCGATGGAGATAACCACGAGGGAGGGCAGCAGAAACAGCACGACGCTGTTCGCGACGCGTTCCTGCGGCAGCGAGGATTTCGAATACTCCGGTTCAGCAACTGGGACGCCATCGACGTACCTGAGTGGGTGGTGGGCAGGATCAGAGAGGCCGCTGAGTCCAGTGTTAGACAACCCCACCCGACCGCGGCTTCGCCGCGTCCACCCTCCCCGCAAGGGGGAGGGGAGCCGCGCGGCGTCAGCAGAAGCGCACTGGATCATGAACGCCCCCGCTAAAGACGCGCTCGTGCTCTTCATGCCATCGGGCCGCCGCGGGCGGTTTCCGCTCGGCATGCCGGTGCTCGACGCCGCCCGCTCGCTCGGCGTCTATATCGAGAGCGTCTGCGGCGGGCGCGGCATCTGCGGACGCTGCCAGATCGAAGTGACGGAAGGCCGGTTCGCCAAGCACAAGATCACCTCGAAAGCAGAGCACCTGTCGCCATTCTCCGACGTTGAGGCGCGCTACGTCGCCATCCGCGGCGAGCTGGGCGGGCAGCGCCGCCTCTCCTGCTCGGCGACGATCCAGGGCGACCTGGTCGTCGACGTGCCGCAAGATGTGCAGATCAACCGGCAGATCGTCAGGAAGCGCGCCGAGACGCGGGTGATCGAGCGCGATCCGATCGTGCAGCTCTGCTACGTCGAGGTCGACGAGCCCGACATGGCGAAACCGCTCGGCGACGCCGACCGTCTGCTGCGCGCCCTCGAAGTGCAATGGCGCTTTCCCTCGCCGCGCATGGATTTCCATCTGCTTCCGCAGGTGCAGCGCGTCTTGCGCGAAGGGCAGTGGAAGGTGACGGCCGCCGTACATCACGACCGCGGCGGTCCGGTGGTGATCGCGCTGTGGCCGGAGCTCCACAATTTCGCCTGCGGCATCGCCGTCGACATCGGCTCGACCACCATCGCCTGCCACCTCTCCGCCCTGCTCTCCGGCCGCACGCTCGCCTCCGCCGGCATCCCAAATCCGCAGATCCGCTTCGGCGAGGATCTGATGAGCCGCGTCTCCTACGTCATGATGAACCCCGCCGGACGCGAAGCGATGACCCGCGCCGTGCGGGAGGCGATCGGAGTGCTGATTGGCAAGGTCTGCGCCGAAGCGGGCGTCTCCTCCGATGAGATCCTGGAGTGCGTCTTCGTCGGCAACCCGATCATGCATCATCTCTTCCTCGGCATCGACCCGACCGAGCTCGGCGGCGCGCCGTTCGCGCTCGCCGTTTCCGACGCGCTGAACCTCCACGCGAGCGATCTTGGCCTGCCGGTCAATGCCGGGGCGCGGGTCTATACGCTCCCCTGCATCGCCGGCCACGTCGGCGCCGATTCCGCCGGCGCCATCCTTTCGGAGGGCCCGCATCGCGGCGACGAAATCACCCTTCTCGTCGATGTCGGGACCAACGCCGAGATCGTGCTCGGCAACCGCGACCGCCTCGTCGCCGCCTCCTCCCCCACCGGGCCGGCTTTCGAGGGGGCCGAAATCTCCGGCGGTCAGCGCGCCGCGCCGGGCGCCATCGAACGCGTGCGGATCGACCCGGCGACGCTGAAGCCAAGGGTCAAGGTGATCGGCGGGGATCAATGGTCGGATGATCCGGCCTTCGCCGAGACCGCCCGGAGCGTCGGCGTCACCGGCATCTGCGGCTCCTGCATCATCGAGGCGATCGGCGAGATGTTTCTCGCGGGAATCATCAGCGAGGACGGCGTGATCGACGGGTCGCTCGCCGCCCGCAGCAACCGCATCGTGCAGACGGGCCGCACCTTCGGCTACGTCCTCCGGCGCGCCGACCCCGCCCGCGGCATGCCGGAGATACGCATCCTTCAAACCGACGTCCGGGCGATCCAGCTCGCCAAGGCGGCGCTCTATGCCGGCGCGCGGCTGCTCATGGACAAGCTCGGCGTCGCCAGGGTCGACCGCATCAAGCTCGCCGGCGCCTTCGGCAACTACATCGATCCGAAATACGCGATGGTGATCGGCCTCGTGCCCGATTGCCCGCTTGATCGGGTGGCGGGGGTCGGCAACGCGGCCGGCACCGGCGCCCGCATGGCCTTGCTCAACAAAGGCTATCGCCGTGAGATCGAGGAGCTCGTCCGCCGGATCGAGAAGATCGAAACGGCGATGGAGCCCCGCTTCCAGGAGCATTTTGTCAACGCCATGGCATTTCCGAACAAGCTCGAGCCCTTCGACAATCTCGCCGAAACCGTTCCGCTTCCGCCGCGGCGCAGGCACGAAGGGGGTGAGGCCGTTGGCCGGCGCCGCCGCGGGCGGGCGCTGCGGCCTGCCGCGCAATAGCGCGGGTCCGCCGCGCCCCGATCGACTGGAAAGGTTAATCGTCGGCAATTGCCGAATTCGGCACGCAAAATGGTAGGAGGGCCGCTGCAGGACCGGCGGAGGCCCCGATGTCTTATATCGCGCTGGCGGGCGCCCTTGAGCGCCCCGTGCGGCGGGCGACACCGTATGTGGCAGAGGTGACAGACGCGCTCACCGCCGAGATCGCGGTCGGCACGGCCGCATATGACGACCTTTCCGGCGACTGGCGCCGGCTCGCAAGCCGGCGGCCCGGCGGCGCCGTCCTCTTCCAGATGCCGTCACTGCTGCGCATCTGGGCTCGCCATTTCGCGGCCGCCGACGCCACCGATCTCATCACCGTCGTCGTCCGCCGGCGAGGCCGGCCCGTCCTGATCTGGCCGCTCTTCAGGGAGCGCCGGCTGCTCGTCGATATCGTGACCGGGGCGGGCGGACCGATCGGACAGTATGACGAATGCCTGATCGATCCCGACTGCGATATGCAAGGGGCGCTTGCGGCGGCGCTGGACGTTGTTCGCAAGGATGTCCGTCCCGATCTCGTTCTGCTCGAACGGGTGCGGGAGAGCGGCGCGCTGCGGGCGGCGCTCGGTGCCATTGCGCCGGTCTGCCGCGAAGAAGCAGCGCCCTTCTCCGATCTGTCGCACGGCGCCGAAGCGCTGAGGGCCAGCCTCAAATCCCGCGTCCTGCGCCAGCAGCGCAAGCGGGTAAGGCGCTTTGCCGAGGAAGGTGCGGTGGCCTTCGATCTGGCCGGCTCAGCCGAAGAGGCGAGAGCCTGGCTGACTGAGGCTATGGCCCTGAAGCGCGACTGGCTGAAGACGACGGGCCGTCTCAGCCGGGCGTTTCTGAAGCCGGAGACCGGGAATTGCCTCGCCGATTTGGCGGGCGCGCTCGTCGATCGCGCCGCATTGCCCGAGATGATCGTGTCGCGGCTGACGCTCGACGGCAGAACGGCGGCAATCGAAATGGGCTTCAGGCAGGGTGATACTTATCACCTCTATCTCGGCGCGTTCGCGCCCGAGTTCGCCAAGCACGGGCCCGGCAACATCCTGACCGAGCACGTGCTCGACTGGTGCGCCGCCAACGGCATCCTTCGCTACGACATGCTGGCCCCGCGTTCGCGCAACAAGTCGGAGTGGCAGTCGGGCGAAGTGGAGGTTCTCGACTTCGCGCTGCCGATGACGGCAAGCGGACGGTTCTATCTCTCGGTCGTGCTGCTGGGGCTCGTTCCGGCCGCGCGCAGAGCGTTCTATGCGCTGCCCGCCCCCCTTCGTTCCACCCTCGCCGGCCTGGCTCTGCGCATCTAGACCCGGGATGGAGCCGTGGCGCTCGGGATCTCGGCCCGGCGGCGCCTCACACCACGCCGAGCTTCTTCTGCAGGCTGGTGGAGGATGTCGTGTATTGGAACACGACGCGCTGGTTGGGGTGGACGACGCGCTTCGCCGCCTGGCTCATCAGCGCCGCTTCGTGGAAGCCGCACAGGATGAGCTTCAGCTTGCCGGGATACCAGGAGATGTCGCCGACGGCGAAGATGCCGGGCTCGGATGTCTCGAATTTCGCGGTATCGACCTCGATCAGCTCCTCGTGGAGGTTGAGCCCCCAATTCGCCACCGGCCCGAGCTTCATCGTCAGTCCGAAGAAAGGCAGGAGCCGCGTGCAGGGGATTTCGACGTCTCCCTCCGGGCCCTTGATGACAGCCGCCCGCAGCTCGCCCCCACTGCCGACGAGGCTGGTCACCTGACCCTCCCGGAAAGTCAGTCCCCCCTGCTCCTTCAGCGCCAGCATCCTGTTGACGCTGTCGGGCGCGGCGCGGAATTCGGGCCGGCGGTGGACGAGGGTCGTGCTCTTGCCGACGGGCTGAAGGTTGAGCGTCCAGTCTAGAGCCGAATCGCCGCCGCCGACGATCAGGAGGTCGTGGCCGCGGAAGTCCTCCATGCGCCTGACGGAATAGAAGACGCTTTTCCCCTCGAACTGCTCGATGCCGGGTATCGGCGGCCGCTTGGGCTGAAACGAACCGCCTCCGGCCGCGACCACGACCACCTTGCAGGCGATTGTCGTATTGGCGTCGGTGCGGACGCGGAAGCCGGCATCGGTGCGCTCCAGTTCGGTGACCATCTCGCCAAAGTGAAATTCGGGCGCAAAGGGGCGGATCTGCTCGATCAGCCGGTCGGTAAGCTCCTGCCCCAAGACCACGGGAAGTCCGGGAATGTCGTAGATCGGTTTCTCCGGATAGAGCTCGGCGCACTGCCCGCCGGGGCGGTCAAGAATGTCGATCAGATGGCACTTGAGATCGAGCAGGCCGAGTTCGAACACGGCGAACAGACCGCACGGGCCGGCGCCGATGATGATGACGTCGGTCTCTGAAAAGTTGGAACTCATGACCACTCCGGAATCGATCGTGCTCAGCGGCCGGTTCATGCCTGTCGCTCCGGCACCGTCACGACCAGGCCGTCGAGTTGGTCGCTGACCCGTATCTGACACGATAGGCGCGAACCCGGTCGGACGTCATAGGCGAAATCGAGCATGTCTTCTTCCATTGGTTCCGGCGAGCCGGTGACCGATCGCCATTCGTCGCCGACATAGACGTGGCACGTCGCGCAGGCGCACGCGCCGCCGCACTCCGCCTCGATGCCTGGCACGCCGTTGCGGATGGCGTTCTCCATCACGGTGGAGCCGTTCTCGGCCTCGACCTCGTAGCGTGTACTGTCGGCCCCGATGAAGGTAATTTTTGCCATGATGTCCGCGGCGCAGGAAAAACCGGTCGGATGTAGACGCCGTGCAGGGCGAGTCAAGGCGCGAGCCCGTCCGCGGCAGCGGCATTTCCGCCCGCCGCCTTCGGGCTTCAGGCGCCGGTGCGATGGATGTAGGCGAGGGTTTCGGTGACCGCCCCCCGCAGCGGCGTCAGGTCGGGAGATTCCGGCGCGATTTCGGTCTCGATCAGGCGGGCCGCCTGGGCCAGCCGCGTCGCCCCGATGTCGCGCGCGGCGACGATCAGCGCTCGCAGCCGCTCGCCCCGGACCTGCGCATCCTCGGCGTCCTCGATCTGGCGCAGCAGGCGTTCCACCTCGGTCACGAAAAGGGAAAGGACTTCGACCTGCATATCCGCATCGCCCATGGTGCGGCGGCGGAGCTGGGCGGGATCAAGGATCGGAGCGGCGTTTGTGGACATCGATGTGCCTTACATGAGGGGTCAGGCGGGTGATTCGCAATCAACTGACACATCACTTCCGTCGCGGGATACAGCCCGTTACCAAGCCACGACATTTTGCAGCACAATCCGCTTGCGGCGCGGAATTTTTCTTTGATCTGCGCCACTCTGGCACTACAATCCGCAACGGACAAGCGCGAGGAGGCGGACCGGCGGCGGTCAGCATTCCGCCATGTTTCGGCACCGCGGGGGCAGGGGCCGGAGGCGTGCGGGGGGCAGGACCGGCGAGACTGTGGATGAAGTCGCGCCTGCAAATGCTCGACATCATTCCTTCATCCCGTCGCCTGCCGCACGGCGGCAGCGCGTCCGTTGAGTATTGAGTACGGACGGGGGCACGTTGACATGAGTAGGTTCCGGAAGGCCGACACGACAGAGTCCGCCCTTCATGCAGTGGAAGAAGCGCTGCGAATCGACTTCAAGGGGGGCGGCGCGAAGCCCAGGGTGGGAAGTGCAAAGAAGGTCAACCGCATGACGACAGGGACGGGTGCGCCCACGGCGCGGCAGAGTGCTGCCGAGGAAACCGCCGATGTTGACCACGAGCGAAACCGTCCACCAGCCGACCGCAAGCACCAGGAACGGGGGCGCGCCCGGCGTGCCGCCAACGACGATGTCCGCTCGGTCGGCAATCTTCTCTACGCGCTGCAGCGGCGTCCGCCCTACACCCCCTTCTGGATCGCTCTCTTCTTGTCGGCGATCTGGGGCGTGCTGGGGCTGCTCTTCGGCCTCAGCGTCTGGGGCGACGATATCGCCAGGCTGGGGGGCGTCGGGGACGAGCGCGCGGCCGCGCAGGTTCTCGGACTGACGATCGGCCTTGTCGGCCCGATCCTCTTGTTCTGGGGCATCGCCGTCCTTGTCTGGCGCAGCCACGAAATGCGCTCCGTCTCGCGCACCATGACCGAGGTCGCCCTCCGGCTTGCCGAACCCGAGAACATTGCAAAGGAATCCGTCGTCACCGTCAGCCAGGCCATCCGGCGCGAGGTCGCGGCGATGGGCGACGGTATCGAACGTGCTCTCGCCAGGGCGAGCGAACTGGAGGTACTCGTCCACAACGAAGTTGCCTCCCTCGAGCGCTCTTATACGGACAACGAGCTCCGGGTGCGGCGGCTGATCGACGAGCTGGTGACCGAGCGCGAGGCCATTGTCCAGAACGCGGAGCGCGTTCGTCAGGCGATCCGCGGCTCGCACGATTCCTTCTCCGCCGATCTCGCCGGCATCACCGATCAGATCGCCGTCGGCGCGGACAGCGCCGCCAAGCGGATCTCGGACCTGCTGGCAGCCCGCAGTCAGGCGATCACGCAGAGCATCGGCGACACCGGCGAGCAGGTGGTGGCCCTCCTCGCGACGCGCAGCGACAGCCTCTTCCACAGCCTGAACGAGGCAAGCGACAAGCTGTCGGACACCGTCATCAACCGCGGCGACCGCCTCGTCGAGCGGCTCAACAACGCGGTGGTCAACGTCTCCGACACTTTTGTCGAGAACACCGACATACTGATCGACCGCCTGAACCGTACCACCGGCACGGTGTCAGACAGTTTCTCTGAGCGCGCCGAGACGCTGCTGGAGCGCATCACCGTCACCAGCGAGAGCTTCACCGATTCCCTCCTCGCCCGCGGCGACGACCTGCTCAACCGGCTGGAATCCTCGAGCGGAAAGACGCTCGAAACCTTCTCGCAGCGCGGCGCGACGCTGGTGGACGGGATCAACCAGGCCGGCGAAGCGCTGACTCGAAGCGTTGCCGCGCGCGGCAAGGAGGCCACCGAGCAGATGCGCGAGGCGGGCAGCGCCTTCACCGACGCGCTGGCCGCTCAGACGATCGAGATCGACATGCGCATTCGCGAGGCGCACGACCGCCTCGATTCCACATTGACCGACCGCGCCATGGGCGTAATCCACCAATGGCAGGCGGCGGGCGACAAGATCTACAACGCCGTCACGGTTGACGGCGAGGCGCTGGTCCAGCGGCTCGGCAAGCGCGCCGAAGAAATCGTCGAACTCGTCTCCAGCCAGGCCGACAGCACGACCGGGCGCATCGAGCGCGCCGCGGAGATCGTCAACACGGCGCTCGAGTCTCGCTCCAAAGCCGTGATCGAGCATCTCGGCCAGACGGGGCAGAGCGTGGCCCGCGCGATGAGCGCGCAGCTCCATGACGCGGAGGCCGCCCTCACCGCCGCCGGCGAGCGGCTCGACGGGGCCGGCCGGTCCGTCGTGCAGTCGCTCGACAAGCAGCTGAACGAAGCGGAGTCGATCCTGGTGTCCGCCAACGACCGGCTGGTCGACACCGGGCGCGTCGCCGAAGGGGCGCTCCGCAACCAGATTGAGATCGTCGCGGGCGAGATCGCGTCCGCCAGCGAACGCTTCGCCGGCCTCGGCAGCGAGGCCGCACAGAGCGTCAGCGCGCAGATCGAACGGA
>DASWJZ010000371.1:0-7767 GCA_036396875.1 Propylenella sp. | reverse complement strand
AGCGCAGGCCGTAGAACGCTTGCAGCAGCAGCGCCCTGAGCAGCCGCTCCGGCGGGATCGAGGGGCGCCCCACCGTAGCGTAGAGCGCCGTCAACTCCCGGCTCAGCCGCTCCAGCGCCGCGTTGACGATCGAACGGATCGGCCGCAGCGGATGATCCGTCCTGACCCGCGCCTCCAGATCGACATAGGAAAACAAAGCCCCCGACCGCTGATCCGAACCCCGCATCGCCGCTTCCTCCGGTGCACCTCGCTCACCGCACTGAATCACGGCACCCAACCAACAGCCACCCCAACCCGCACCTGATCAAGCCTTTTTCCTCAGCCTGCTAGTGGAGAATGTGGCAAGGATCGACCTTTGTCCCTGCATTCGAGGTCGTTGTAGGGATGCAAGTGTGCGCGCCTCGGTATCTCCGGCCGAGCGGCCTCGACGCGGGATCCGGAGCTGTTCACCTGATCAGCCACGGGTGAGTCCGGTAAAACGGCAGGGCCGAAGTCTTCCTCCATGGCGGATCCCCTGGTCGTTTGGCCAGCACGTAGGTAGGACTATCTCAGCGGACTGGTTGGGCGGCGTTGAGGAAGGTCAAAGAGGTCTAGAGTGCCTCCCATCTCATCTGTCGTTCGCTTTGCGTGCGCGAGCTGCGGCTCCCAACCTGGACCACTGTGCGAATTGCGGCGGCCATGCTGATGATGAGATTTCCCTCGGAAGCAGCCGTGGAACCCGATGATGCCCACTGAGGCCTCGGGCAAGATGTGCCGCTCTCAGCCCGGGGCGCTCGGCCGCTGGTCGTGGGCTCTCTACGACTGGGCGAATTCGCCTTTCACGACGCTGATCATCACCTTCATCTTTCCGGCATATCTGCAGAACGCCCTAGTCGGGGATCCGGTCGCGGGCCAATCAGTCTGGGGCTACGCGATATCAGGCAGCGGGCTATTCATCGCCGCGTTTGCTCCGTTCCTCGGGGCAATCGCCGACGCAAGCGGCAGGCGCAAACCCTGGATTTTCTTGTTCACCACCATATGCGTCTTCGGATCGGCGCTTCTCTGGTTCGCCGAGCCATCTCCCGCCTGGCTCGCCTTTAGCCTCGCTTGCGTTATCTCTGCCAATATCGGCTTCGAGTTCGGCGTTGTGTTCAACAATGCGATGCTGCCGGACATCGTGCCAGAGGAGCGCCTGGGCCGCCTGTCGGGCTGGGCGTGGGGCTTGGGCTATACCGGCGGGCTTGTCGCGCTCGTCGTGGCGCTCATTGTCTTCATCTGGCCGGAGCAGCCGCCATTTGGTCTCGACCGGGGCTCCGCCGAGCACGTGCGGATCGTCGGGCCGCTGGTAGCGCTCTGGCTCGCGATCTTCTCGCTCCCCATCCTTCTCTTCACACCGGATCGTCCGCCCTCCGGAAGGGGAGTCGTAGAGACGGTACGGTACGGGCTTTGTGAGACACGCCGGACGCTTGCCGAGCTCGGCAAGAACCGGTCCATCGCCATGTTCTTACTGGCACACATGATCTACGCGGATGGGCTTGTTACCCTCTTCGCCTTCGGGGGGATCTATGCCGCCGGCACGTTCGGTCTCAGCCTTGCCGAGGTGGTCACGTTCGGCATCGTTCTTAATGTTGCCGCTGGAATCGGGGCAGTCGCCTTTGCCTGGGTCGATGATTGGCTCGGGTCGAAGCGAACCATCATTGTCGCGCTGATCGGGCTCATCGCCGCTTCTATCGTCGCCGTGACTGCGACGACTTTGGTATGGCTCTGGGTTGCCGGCATTGCCATCGGCCTTTTCGTTGGGCCGGCACAGGCGGCGAGCCGCTCGCTCATGGCTCGGCTCGCGCCTGCCGAGAAGCAAGCGTCTTATTTCGGCCTGTTTGCCCTGTCGGGAAAGGCGACGGCGTTCCTCGGACCGGCCATCGTCGCATTCGCCACGGCGGCGAGCGGCAGCCAGCGGGTCGGACTGGCCTCGATCCTCGTCTTCTTCGCGGTCGGGCTGCTCGCGATTTTGCCGGTTGCGGAACCGCAGAAGGTGAAGCGCCTTTGATTTCGCTCAATGAGCTGCGTGTCGCATGTCGTAGCTTCAATGGCCGTCGGGCGCCGACGGGCATAGTGGCTGCCCGGCGCAGCCGCATGAAGGGCAGCAATGGAAACCGCGGCTTCTCATGCTTTCAACCCGGAACGATCTTGGTCATCGACCGCCTCGTGAAGGAAACTACCTCGCCATCGTAACCATCGCCGCCATAGTCCTATGGTTGCGGTGAGTGTCCACAGAACCTAAAGCGTGATCCAGGCGGCGTTGCGGCCGCTCGATTTCACGCAAGCCTCGACAAAGGCGATCCCCTTCACGCCGTCCTCGACCGTGGGAAAAACCACCTCCTTTGGAGGCGCGCGGTTCTCCCGCGCGGCGAGGATCGCTTCGGCCGCCTCCGAATAGATGTTGGCGAAGCCTTCCAGATAACCCTCCGGATGGCCGGGCGGCACGCGGCTCACGCGCGCCGCCGAGGCGCCGGCTCCCGCGCCGCTCCGCGTGATCATCCGCTTCGGCTCGCCGAACGGCATGAGCCAGAGATAGTTCGGATCTTCCTGCGCCCACATGAGCCCGCCCTTCGTGCCGTAGACTTCGAGCGTCAGGCGGTTCTCGTTGCCGGGAGCCACTTGGCTCGCCCAGATCATCCCGCGGGCGCCGTTCGGATAGCGCAGCATCACGTGCACGTTGTCGTCGACCTTGCGCCCCTTCACGAAGGTGGTGAGGTCGGCCGACAGGCTCTCGGCGTCGAGGCCGGAGACGAAGCTCGCGAGGTTGTAGGCGTGCGTCCCGATGTCGCCGACCGCGCCGCCGGCGCCGGTGCGCGCCGGATCGGTGCGCCATTCGGCCTGCTTTTGCCCGGTGTCCTCGATCTTCGTCGTGAGCCAGTCCTGCACGTAATTGGCATGAACCAGCCGGATCTCGCCGAGCGCCCCTTTCGCCACCAGCTCGCGCGCCTCCCGCACCATCGGATAGCCGGTATAGTTGTGCGTGAGCGCGAAAATCCTGCCGGACTGCGCCACCAGCTCCGCGAGCTTTTTCGCGTCGCGCAGGGTGGTGGTCAGCGGCTTGTCGCAGATGACGTGGATGCCGCGCTTCAAAAAAGCCTTGGCCACCGGGAAATGCATGTGGTTGGGCGTGACGATCGCGACCGCCTCGATCCCGTCCTTCAGCCGCGCCTCGCGCCGCGCCATCTCTTCGAACGACGCATAGGCCCGGTCATCCTTCAGCCCGAGCTCCCTGCCGGAGGCTTTCGCCCGCTCGGGATCGGCGGAGAGGGCGCCGGCCACCAGTTCGTAGCGGTCGTCGAGCCGGGCGGCGATGCGATGCACCGCGCCGATGAACGCGCCCTGTCCGCCGCCCACCATGCCGAGCCGGATCCTTCCGCTCAGTTTCTCGCTCCGTCCGGTGATCGCCAAGACCCTCTCCCTCAAACGTTGCGCCGGTCTAGAATTTCGATGAACTCAAGGCCACCTTCGCCGCCTTCCGCTCCTCAAGCGTCAGATACTCGGCCATCGGTTCAGACCACGCCAAGCGCCTTCCTGTTCGCCTTCACGTCCATCTTGGCGCCGGCGAAATCGTCGAAGGCATGCTCGGTGACGCGGATGATGTGCGCGGCGATGAAGGGAGCGCCTTCGGCTGCGCCCTGCTCTGGGTGCTTCAGCGCGCATTCCCATTCCAGCACCGGCCAGGAATCGTAGTCGTGTTCGGCGAGCTTGGAGAACACGGCGCCGAAATCGACCTGGCCGTCGCCGAGCGAGCGGAAGCGGCCGGCGCGCTTCACCCAGGACTGGAAGCCGGAATAGACGCCCTGCCGCCCGGTCGGGCTGAACTCGGCGTCCTTCACGTGGAAGGCGCAGATGCGCTCGTGGTAGATGTCGATGAACTCGAGATAGTCGAGCTGCTGCAGCACGAAGTGCGACGGGTCGTAATTGATCTGGCAGCGCGGATGGTTGCCGAGCCGCTCCAGGAACATTTCGAAGGTCGCCCCGTCCATGACGTCCTCGCCCGGATGCAGTTCGAAGCCGACGTCGACGCCGACCTTGTCGTAAGCGTCAAGGATGGGCTTCCAGCGCTTCGCCAGCTCGTCGAAGGCAGTCTCGATGAGCCCCGGCGAACGCGGTGGCCAGGGGTAGAGATAGGGCCAGGCGAGCGCGCCGGTGAACGAGACGCTGGCGCCGAGGCCGAGATTCCGCGAGGCTTTCGCCCCCTTCATCATCTGATCCACCGCCCATTTCCGCCGCGCCTTCGGGTTGCCGTGCACGTTCGCCGGCGCGAAGGCGTCGAAGCCGGAATCGAAAGCGGGATGTACCGCCACCAGCTGGCCCTGCAGGTGCGTCGACAGTTCGGTGATCTCGACCCCCGCCTCGCGGCAAATCCCGGCGACGTCGTCGCAATAGCCCTTGGAGCTTGCCGCCTTGGCGAGGTCGAACAGCCGGCCGTCCCAACTCGGAATCTGGATGCCCTCGTAGCCGAGCGACGCCGCCCATCCGGCAATCGCCTTGAGCGAGTTGAAAGGCGGCTTGTCGCCGGCGAACTGGGCGAGAAAGATCGCCGGTCCCTTCATCGTCTTCATGGCGGTGCTGTCCTCCCTGGCATTTCTTTCCAATGCTTCATTCTGGAGCGCTGCGCTACGGGTGGTGCGGCGGCAAGCGTGGTGCTCCTGCGACATTCGAGATCATGACCGATGAGCGCGCCGATTCTGCCGCCTCGGCTGCGGTGAGAACAACACCCTGCGGCCCCCGGAAACCGGCTCGACGCTATCTGCGCGGGCACGCGACCGTCAAGGCCGGCCGGTCCCTCGACCGCCTGCGGGCGGAGCCCGCTTTGCCCGGCGGGCGTCATCGCGGGGCGGCCACGCTGGCGGACGGACGACGCTGTGCTCGGGATGTCCTGTTCTTCGCCGCGCCGACAACACAGGGCAGCGGTCTTGTAAGGAAGCTCGGCTGTCATTTCAGCGAACGCGGCTCGGTGAAGACGCGCTCCTACGAGAAGACCAACGTGCCGGGCTTGTATGTCGCCGGGGACGCCTCTCGGCATGTCGAGTTGGCCATCGTCGCCGCTGCGGAAGGCGCGATGGCGGCCTTCGCAATCAACTCCGAGCTCCTTGAGGACGACTGTCGATCCGTCTAGCAAGCGAAAGGGCGCGCTCGGGCAGGGGGCGTTCCCGACGGGAGGCCGCTCTGTCCAGCGGTCTCTCCTTTCGCGCACGTTTCCGGCACGGCGCGAGGCGAAAGACGGTCGCCTTTCGTCTCGTTGGCCGCTAAATCAGGCCGGCAGCCGAGCAGCGCCGCAAATTTCTCCGGTTCTTGAATTCATGGACCCGCACCTCGCACGCCTGCGGCCAGGCCCGCTGGACATCCATAGCCATGCGGCGCCCGAAGGGCTGATCCGGCGCGTCGCCGCCGCCCGTCGGCCCGGCTTCGGGATTGAGCCGGGCGAGCCGCCGCGGCTCGTGCTGGGCGGCGAGCCGATGCGCATGCCGGTCGTGCACGCGATGCGCGATCTGGAATTTCGGCTGAAGACGATGGACAAGCAGGGCGTTGCCGCGCAGCTCATCTCGCCGTGGATCGCGCTCGTCGGCCATCGCTTGAGCGAGGCGGATGCGATCTGGTTCGCCGAGACGGTGAACGAGGCGATCGCCGAGTTTGTCGACGCGATGCCGGACCGTTTCCTCGGTCTCGGGACAGTGCCGCTGCAGGCGCCGGAGCGGGCTGCCGCGATGCTCGCCGTGCTCATGCGCGATCTCGGTCTGCTCGGCGTGGAAATCAGCACGAAGGCGGACTCCGAGACGTTCCTCGACGACCCGGCGCTCGAGCCGTTCTGGGAGGCGGCGGAGGCTCTCGGCGCCTTCATCTTCATCCATCCGACGCTCGGCGGCGCCGGGCGGGAATTCGCCAGCTACTATCTGAACAATCTCGTCCACAATCCGCTCGAGACAACCGTCGCGGCCGCGCACCTGATTTTCGGCGGCGTGTTGGAGCGGCATCCGCGCCTCAAGCTCTGTCTGGCGCATGGCGGCGGTTACCTTCCCTATGGTCTCGGCCGCCTGCGGCGCGGCCGGGCGGTGAGAACGGAGACGGCGGCGGCGATGGCGGGGGCGGTGGAGGATTCGTTCCATCGCCTCTATTTCGACACGGTCACGCATTCCGCCTCGGCGCTGCGGTTCCTGGTCGGCGAGGCGGGCGCGGAACATGTGCTGCTCGGCAGCGACTATCCGTTCGATATGGGCGACCCGGATCCCGTCGGGATGGTGCGCGCCGCCGCGCTCGAAACAAGGGAGGAGCAGCTCGTTCTTCGCGCCGCGGCCGAGCGGGCACTGGGCGAGCGGCGGGCGCTCGTCTAAGCTCGCCCGCGCAGAGGTGCGCCGGTGCTGATCGCCCGCCAGAACATCATCCTCGAAATCGCCCGTCAGTCCGGGCGGGTCATGGTCGACGAGCTCGCCGCCCGCTTCGAGGTCACACCGCAGACGATCCGCAAGGACCTGAACGAACTCTGCGACAAGCGGCTGCTGACCCGCATCCACGGCGGGGCGATCCTCTCTTCCGGCGTGGAGAATGTCGGCTACGACGCCAGGCGCATGATCGCCAGCGAAGAAAAAGAGGCGATCGCGCGGGCGGCGGCCGAGCGCATTCCCGATCAGGCGTCGCTGTTCATCAACATCGGGACCACGACGGAAGCGGTCGCCCGCGCTCTCCTGCAGCACAATGGCCTGATGGTCATCACCAACAATTTGAACGTCGCGAGCTTGATGCGCGCCTATCCTCAGATCGAGGTAGTGATCGCCGGCGGTGTCGTCCGCCACACCGACGGCGGCGTGATCGGCGAGGCGGCGGTCGACTTCATCCGGCAGTTCAAGGTGGATTTCGCCGTGATCGGCGCGTCGGCCATCGACGAGGACGGCGCGCTCCTCGACTACGATTACCGGGAAGTGCGGGTGGCGCAGGCCATCATCTCCAACGCCCGCCACGTGATGCTCGTCTGCGATTCCACCAAATTCGAGCGCTCCGCGCCGGTCCGCATCGCCCATCTTTCGCAGGTCAGCACGTTTGTGACCGACCGCTGCACATCCGAAGCCGTCCGCCGCGTCTGCGCCGATGGCGCCGTGGAGCTGATCGAAACCTCCCTTCCGGACGCTGCGGAACGTGCCCCAGAACTTTCGTTTGAAATTCCCTAATTTTCGTTTATTGTCGATTTGCGCTCGAAAACGAAAACATAATGACTATAGCGCACGAGGGGAGGGGTGGTGCGGCAGGCGCCTTTCGACATTGCCATCATTGGCGGCGGCATCAACGGCTGCGGGATCGCGCGCGATGCGGCGGGCCGGGGGCTGTCCGTCTATCTGTGCGAGAAGACCGACCTGGCGGGCGCGACCTCCTCCGCCTCGACCAAGTTGATCCATGGCGGGCTGCGCTATCTTGAGTATTACGAGTTCCGCCTTGTCCGCGAGTCGCTGGCGGAGCGTGAGGTTCTGCTTCGGGCGGCGCCGCATATCGTGCGCCCGCTGCGCTTCGTCCTGCCCCATCACAAAGGGCTGCGGCCGCGCTGGCTGATCCGGCTCGGCCTGTTTTTCTACGATCACCTCGGCGGGCGCGAGCTTCTCCCCGCCGCCCGCCGCCTGGACCTGACGAAGGACGAGGCCGGACGGCCGCTGAAGCCGCAGTTCCGGAGCGGCTTTGAATACTCGGATTGCTGGGTGGATGACGCGCGGCTCGTCGTGCTGAATGCGATGGATGCCGCGGCGCGCGGCGCCGTGGTGG
>DASWJZ010000370.1:0-6505 GCA_036396875.1 Propylenella sp. | reverse complement strand
GACGACTTCTTCCGGAAACGAATTTTCGGGCAGGCCGGCGCCCGCCCACACGTCGGACGAGGCGACGATCTGGACGCCGCGTTCCTTGGTCAGGCTCTCCAGGCGGCTCGCGACATTCACCACCGGCCCGATCACCGTCGTTGCCGCCGACGCGCGATGGCCGATCCGCCCGAGCACCAATGGACCGACATGCAGGCCGATACCGATCCTGAGCGGCGCCGGAAGCTCGCGCGCCAGTTCGTCGTTAAGCCGCTCGAGCGCCTTGTCGATCCGCATGGCGGCATCGAGCGCGGCGCGGCAGGCCGACGGGGTCGGCCGGTTGATGCCGAAGAGCGCCATCAGGCCGTCGCCAAGATATTTGTCGATCCAGCCGCCCGAAGACGTCACCGCGTCGCCGACCTCGGCGAAGAAGCGGTTGAGCAGGAAGACGGTGTCGTAGGGAAGCCGCGCCTCGCTCAAGGCTGTAAAGCCGCGGATGTCGAGGAAAAGGACCGCAAGCGTCTGTTCCACACCTGCGTCCTCCGGTGTCTCGGGAAGAAGCCGGCGCCGGCCGACAGGCGGATGCACGAGACGCGTGACCTTCAGGTCGCCCCGAGGCCGGAGCTGGCAAGCAAGCCGCACGGTATCCGCCGCGTTGATGCGGGTCAACGTGGCGCCTTCGGCGGCGTTTGGCGGCGGCACGCGGTCGTCGGCGTCGTCGATGCTGACGCGGCAGGTCGAGCAGCGTGCCCGCCCGCCGCAAACCGAAGCATGCGGCACGCCCGACATACGGCTGATCTCCAGCAACGTCGGGCCGACCGGCGCCAGCACCGACGGCCCGGCGGAGTAGCTGATCCGGATGCGCCGGCGTCTCCGCCTCAGCAGCGCGCGCGCCGCGATCACGCCGCCGACCGCGGCGATCAGGGCCGCGGCAATCCACACGCCGTAGGCCCGCACGTCGTCGGGGGTCAGCGTTTGGACGGCCGGCGCCGCCGAAACGCTGCCATAATCATCATATCCGCCGCCGTAGGAATCATAGCCGCCGCCGTAGGAATAGTCGTATCCGCCGGAACCGTCGTCGGCCGGCGCCGGCTCCGCCGCGGCTTCGGCGGCGGCGTCGCGACCGGATACGACGAAGCCCGCGAGCGCCAGCGCCGGGATGAGAACGGCCGCCGCGAGAAAGAGCGGCGCGAGGGGGCGATAGAAACGGGCCAGCCTCAGCCAGTAATGGAGGCCGATGCAGCCATGCGTCCATACGACGAGGAGGAGCGTCGTCTGCAGCAGGGCGTAATCGCTCCAAAGACCGGGCAGCGCCTCTGAATATTCAGGCCTCAGACCGTTGATCTCATGGACGCTGCGCATATAGGCGGCGTGGTAGGTCAGCATGACGAGGATGGTGAGGCCGAGCGCGATCTGCACCGCCTCCCAGACCGGCATGCGCCAGGTGGAGCGTCGCGCTGTCTTGAAGAGGTTGAGCCCCACATGCGTGAGAAACGCGCCCGCGAGAATGGCGGTCCCGATGCTCGACCGGTTGACCGCAGTGCGCCACTCCTGCGCTACCTCCATCGCTTCGATGCTCCAGACGCCGAGCGCATGATTCAGGAAGTGGGTCAGCGCGAAGGTGAAAAGGATAAGCCCCGAGCCGATGCGCAGCTTCTGTGCGACGCTCCCCCGAAAAAGCGGAGATCCGGGCGCCTGAACGCCTTCTGCGACCGTCATTCGTCTGTGCCTGTATCGTTCCGCCGGAAGAGCATAGCTTCGGGTTCTGGCGATGGACAGATCAAGCCGCAGCGCCGATTAGGACGCCATGCTGAAATCCCTTCTCATCGCCAATCGCGGCGAGATCGCCCGCCGCATCATCCGCACCGCGCGGAGGATGGGAATCCGCACGGTCGCCGTGGTGACGGAGGCGGACCGGAGCTGGCCGCACTGGCGCGAGGCGGACGAGGCGATCGCGATCGGGGAGGGACCAGCGGCGGAGAGCTATTTGTCGATCGACCGCATCATCGCCGCCGCCCGGAGCAGCGGCGCCGAGGCGGTCCATCCCGGTTACGGCTTCCTGTCGGAGAACGCCGACTTTGCCGAAGCGTGCGAAGCGGCCGGCCTGATCTTCGTCGGGCCGCCGGCGCAGGCGATGCGCGCCATGGGCTCGAAAGCGGAGGCGAAGGCCATCATGACGCGGGCCGGCGTGCCAGTCGTGCCGGGCTACGGCGGCGAGCGGCAGGAACCGGAATTCCTCAGGCAGAAGGCCTATGAAATCGGCTATCCGATCCTCGTCAAGGCGGTGGCGGGGGGCGGCGGGCGCGGCATGCGGCGCGTCGACCGGGCGCTCGATTTCGACGATGCGCTCGCCGGGGCACGACGCGAGGCGCTTTCGGCCTTCGGCGACGGCCGGGTGCTGATCGAGCGGTACGTCGAGCGGCCGCGTCATATCGAGGTGCAGGTCTTTGCCGACGCGCACGGCAGTGCCGTCCACCTGTTCGAGCGCGACTGTTCGGTCCAGCGGCGTCACCAGAAGGTGATCGAGGAGGCGCCGGCGCCCGGGATCAGCGAGGATATGCGGCAGGCGATCTGCCAAGCGGCCGTGAAGGCGGCGCTCGCCGTCGCCTATCGCGGCGCCGGTACCGTGGAGTTCATCGCCGACGCGTCGGACGGCATGCGGGGCGACGGGTTCTTTTTCATCGAGATGAATACGCGGCTGCAGGTCGAGCATCCCGTGACGGAGGCGGTCACCGGTCTCGACCTCGTCGAGTGGCAGCTTAGGATCGCCGCGGGCGAACCCCTGCCGCTTGGCCAGGACGGCATCGCCCTCAGGGGTCACGCGGTCGAAGCGCGCCTCTATGCGGAAGATCCCGGCAACGGTTTTCGGCCATCGACCGGCCGCATCCGGACAATTTCATTTCCTTCCGCGCCCGGTCTTCGGGTCGACAGCGGCGTCGAAGAAGGCTCTTCAATAGGCTCGTTCTACGACGCCATGCTTGCCAAGGTGATCGCCTCCGGCCGCGACCGGAAGGAAGCCGTCGCCCGGCTCGGCGACGCGCTCGGCCGCGTCCGCGTGGCGGGGCCGAAGACGAACCTCGCTTTCCTGTCCGCCGTCCTTGCGCACCCCGATTTCAGAGACGCGGGCGTCGATACCGGCTTTGTCGACCGCCATCTCGATGCGCTCGTCGGATTGCCGCTCGAACGAAGCCTTGCCGCTCCGGCAATCGCGGAATGGACGGAGCGCGAAGCGCTGCGCCTCGCCGAAAGAGCGACGGGCCCCTGGGCGCGGATCGATGCGTTCGAAGTGGGCGGGCTGGACCGGCTCCTGCCGCTCGCGGTCAAGATCGACGGCGAAGATTGCCGGGCGGTCGTTCGTATGGCGGACGGGCTGGCGACGATCGCTGCGATCGGCGGCGACGCAATCGGGAAAGGGGGAGGCGGAGAGGTCGTTTGGGCGGAGCGTGAAGCCATCGTGCTGAAGGACGGCCGCCAGATTCGCATCACGTTTCCCGACCCGCTCGACCGCGATTCCGGCGCCGTTCGCGGAACGGGCGACGTCGCGGCGCCGATGCCGGGAAGGGTAATCGCGGTGATGGCCGCGCTCGGCGACGCGGTGACGAAAGGCGATCCGCTCTTCGCGATCGAGGCGATGAAGATGGAGCATACGATCCTGGCTCCACTCGCCGGTACCGTAACGGAGGTGCGCGTGACGGCCGGCGACCAGATCGAGCAGGGCGCGGCGGCCATCCTCATCGAGGCGGCGGCGCCCGAGCGTCCCGAGCCTGTGGATTGACGAGGCAGCCTTGTCAGGCTCATTGCAGGCGCGCCTGCGCCGGTCTAGGTCAGCGGCGATGACCCTGCATCTGATGAAGCTTTGCGTCGGCTGCGATTCGATCGAGGATCTGGAGGGCTGGATCCGCGATCGATTGAAGGCACAGAAGCGGGCCGGCAAGAAGCCGGAGCATAGCCACACGACGCGCATGATCCCACGCCGGGCGGAGGAACTGCTCGACGGCGGCTCGCTCTACTGGGTGATCCGCGGCAACATGCAGGCGCGCCAGCGGCTGGTCGCCATCCGGCCGTTCCGCGACGGCGACGGCGTCCGGCGTTGCCGGCTGGTTCTCGACCCGGAGGTGACGCCCACCGAATGGCACCCGCGCCGCGCCTTTCAGGGCTGGCGCTACCTGACGCCGGAGGATGCGCCGCGCGACCTCGGCGCAGCGCGCGCCGGGCTTCGCAAGCTGCCGCCGGAGCTTCGCCGCGATCTTGCCGATCTCGGCCTCCTTTAGACCGCGATGTTGTCGATCAGGCGTGTCTTGCCGAGCCTGGCCGCGGCAAGGATGCGAAGCGGCTCGCGGTCCCACTCCTGAACCGCCGCCAGAGTCTCGGCGTTGCGAACCTCGAAATAGTCGACGGCGAAGCCGGAGGCCGCAAGCGTCCGGCGCGCCTCCACAAGCGCGGCTCCCGGGGCGGCGCCGTCCCGGAGCCGCGTCGCCACCTCCTGCATCACGGCATGGAGTCCTGGGGCGCGCGCGCGCTCCTCGGGGTTGAGGAAGGCGTTGCGGGACGACATGGCGAGGCCGTCGCGCTCGCGCACCGTCGGGAAGGCGACGACCCCGGTAGGAATGTTCAGATCGCGCACCAGTTTCCTGATGACGAGGAGCTGCTGATAATCCTTCTCGCCGAAGAAGGCGCGGTCCGGCAGCCCGGCAAGCAGCAGTTTGGCGACGATGGTAGCGACCCCGGCGAAGAAATGCTGACGGAAATCGGTCTCCAGGCCCGCCGACGGCCCGCCGACGGAAACCGTCGTGTCGAAGCCATGCGGATACATTTCCGCCACCGCCGGGGCGAACAGGACATCCACACCGGATTCGGCGAGCTTCTCCCGGTCCGCCTCCTCGTCGCGCGGATAGGTCCGGAGATCCTCCGTGGGGGCGAACTGGGTGGGGTTCACGAAAAGCGTGACAACGACCCGGTCGGACGTCGCCCGGGCCGCCCGGATGAGCGCCAGATGCCCGGGATGGAGGGCGCCCATCGTCGGGACCATGCCGATCGTAAGACCACTCCCGCGCCAGCCCGAGACGGTCTTTCGAAGCGCTTCGATCGTGCGAATTGTTTCCGGCTTCATCGGGGCTCCGCGCGCCGCGCCATCGGCTAGCGTTGACGCCGGTCTTGCGCAAGCCGCCCGCGACGCCACATTGTTCGACGGATGACAAAGCGTCGCGACATCACAGCGCGACCGGGGCAGGCGCCGGAGGCCGTTTCGTCGCGCTCCGAGATCGAGGCCTTTCTGAGCGAAGCGGGCCGGATCGCGCCGGCGGCGCAGGCGCGCGGCAGGCTGATCTTCGCGCTCGACGCCACGATGAGCCGGCAGCCGACCTGGGATGTCGCCTGCGAGCTGCAGGCGGGAATGTTCGATGCGGCCGCCGCGGTCGGCGGGCTCGCGGTTCAGCTCGTCTATTTCCGCGGCGTCGGCGAAAGCCGCGCCTCATCATGGGTGGCCAATGCCAGCGCGCTGCGCGACCTCATGGTGAAGATCGACTGCCGGGGCGGTCAGACCCAGATCGGCAAGGTGCTCACGCATGTGCGCCGCGAGACCGAGAAGCGGCCGGTCGCGGCGCTCGCCTATGTCGGCGATGCGATGGAGGAGAATCCGGACACCCTATGCCAGCTTGCCGGCGAGATCGGGATCCGGGGCGTGCGCGCTTTCATGTTCCACGAGGGCCGCGATCCGACGGCCGAGCGCACGTTCCGCGAAATGGCGCGCCTCACTCGCGGCGCCTACCTGCCCTTCAGCAGGGCGTCGGCCGCCGACCTGCGGGCTCTGCTCAGCGCCGTCGCCACCTACGCGGCGGGCGGCCTGAAGGCGCTGGAGGGCAGCCGGAGCGTCGGCGCACAGCGGCTTCTCCCGCAGCTGAAACAATGAGCGCCCTTGCCCTACTGGCGGCAGGCTTTCTCATCGTCGGGTTGCTGCTGATGGCGTTCCTCAGGACCCCGCCAGCCGATCTTGTGCGTCAGCTTCGCATTGCCGGCGGCGTCCTTCTGATGGCGGCAGGGCTGGGGCTCGTCTTCATGCGGCAATTTGCGCTCGCGGTGCCGATCGGCATTGCGGGGTTCATGATCCTGCGGCGGCAGGCCGCGATGCGGAGCGCGGGGTCGGCATCGAAGACTTCGAGCGTGCGGTCCGCCGGGCTTGAGATGCTGCTCGACCACGCGACCGGCGAGATGGACGGCCGCATCCTGGCCGGACGGCGCGAAGGGCGGATGCTCTCGGATCTCCGGCTGGAGGAGCTGTTTGAAGTCGCCGAAGATTTCGCCGGCGACGAGGAATCACTCAGGCTGCTGGAAGGTTATCTCGACCGCGCGCATCCCGGTTGGCGCGACGACATTCACGCTGACCAGACGCAACGGCAGAGCGCGCCGCCGCGTCCGGGCGGCATGGGCGCGAAGGAAGCCTATGAAATTCTGGGGCTTGAGGCGGGCGCCAGCGAGGCGGAAGTCCGCGAGGCGCACCGACGGCTGATCAAGCAGGTGCACCCCGACC
>DASWJZ010000369.1:0-3351 GCA_036396875.1 Propylenella sp. | reverse complement strand
GCGTCGCCGGATTCGGCGTCTCTTCGGTCTGGATGAACATCGTCGCAGTCCCCTCGCGCGGGCGAATCGGCCGCACCGCCGTTTGGAACAATTCTAAGGTCGAAGATGGTCCCCAGCCCCCGCCCCGTCAAGCCTTGCCGGCCGCGATACCGGCTTCCCAGCCGAGGATCGCGCGCTTGCGGGTCAATCCCCAATGGTAGCCGGTCAGGCCGCCGGAGCGGCCGAGGACCCGGTGGCAGGGCACGACGAAGGAGATCGGATTCCGGCCGACCGCGGTGCCGACGGCGCGCGCGGCGCCCGGCCGATCGATCCGCCGGGCCACATCCGAATAGCTGGTGGCCGAGGCGAATGGCACTTTGAGAAGCGTCTCCCAGACCCTGACCTCGAAGTCGGTGCCGATCAGGATGACGCGGAGCGGAGTTTCGGGCCGCCATTGCCGCGGATCGAAGACGCGCGTCGCGAAGGGCGAGGTCGCGCCCTGATCCCGGACGTATTGCGCGCGGGGCCAGCGGCGGACCATGTCGGCGAGCGTGGCTTGGTCGGCGCCGTCGTCGGCAAAGGCCAGGCCGGCGAGGCCATACTCCGTCGTCATGACGAGCGCGCGGCCGAAAGGCGACGCATGGAAGCCGTAGCGGATCAGCAGACCTTCTCCGCGCGCGCGATAGACGCCCGGCGTCACCGCCTCGTGCGTGACAAACAGGTCATGCAGGCGTCCCGGGCCCGAGAGGCCCACGGCGTAGGTCGTGTCGAGTACGGTCGCGGATTGCTCGAGGAGTGCACGGGCATGCTGAAGCGTGACCGCCTGCAGAAAGGCCTTGGGCGAGATCCCCGCCCAGCGCGTGAAGAGTTTTTGGAGCCGCGTCGGCTCCATGCGCACCTGTCGCGCGATCGCTTCGAGCGACGGCTGATTGCGCCAGTTCTCGGTACAAAACTCTATGACCTGCCGAACGATCTCATAATCGTCGGGCGACCCTCGCCGCTGCGACATCGGTGGCGCAGTCATCGTCTGAACTTCGAACGCCATGCTGTTTTTCCTTTTCGCGCCCGAATGTGTCGCCTGACGCCGGCGGAAGCCACCCGATTCTTGCACGAACGGGCCTATTGCCGCGCCTCCGCGAGCGCCGCCCCGAAGGCGCGCGCAAAGCTGGTGCGGTCCTCGGGGTTCAGGAAGCCGCCGACCGTCACGCGGTGCTCCCGGGCACGGATGAAAAGGCGGGTGACGGCCTCGTCCTCGATCTCCTCGACCTCAAGCCGGACCCAGCGCGGATTGAAGCGCAGCTCCTGCACCCGTCCGCTCGCGGCGACCTTGCGGACGACGAGGCTTGTGCGGGTCACCTCCACCTCCTCATAGGCACGCGCGGCCCGGTAATTGAGCCTGAAGGCGACGAAGATCGCCAGGAAATCGAGGCCGATAAAGCCGAGAACCGGCCACGCGCCGAGCGACCAGAAAAAGACGCCGGTGAGAAACCACAAGCCGGCGATGAGGAGAATCAGAAGAAGAAAGCCCCGCCGGCCAAGCGAGCGGTGCGGAACCAGGGTCGCCGAGAAAATCACGTCGTCGAAGTTGCCGGCGGTCATCGATGGCAAATATAGAGTCCTCCATGGGGGAGGGCAGCATGAATCGCAATCCGGCTCGCAGTCGCGCCGCAAAGCCGGTCGCTACGAAGCAAAGGCCGAAGGCGAGGCGCGCACGCTCGCGGCTCTCCGCCAACGAGATCGAGACCCTTTATTCGCGGCTTGAGGCGCGGCTGCCGGAGCCGAAGGGTGAGCTCGAATTCGTCAACCCCTACACGCTTCTCGTCGCCGTCGTGCTCTCGGCGCAGTCGACCGATGCGGGCGTCAACAAGGCGACGCGCCCGCTCTTCGCCAAGGTGGACACGCCCGAGAAAATGCTGGCGTTCGGGGAACAGCATCTGGTCGAGGCGATCCGTTCTCTCGGCTTTTTCAACATGAAGGCGAGGAACGTGCTGGCGCTCTCCCGCATCCTTGTGGAGGAGCATGGCGGCGAGGTACCGCGCGACCGCGAGGCGCTGACGCGCCTGCCGGGCGTCGGCCGGAAGACGGCGAACGTCGTGCTGAACACCGCTTTCGGCGAGCCCGTCATCGCGGTCGACACGCATATCTTCCGCGTCGCCAACCGCACCGGCCTGGCGCCGGGCGGGACGCCCGACGACGTGGCCGATCTCTTGGAGCGAGTCACCCCCGACCGCTTCAAGCTGCATGCCCATCACTGGCTGATCCTGCACGGGCGCTATGTCTGCATCGCCCGAAAACCGAAATGCCCCGAATGCGTCATCGCCGACATCTGCCGCTTCAAGGCAAAAACTCAGCCCGCCGGGGCTCAAGCCGAGTTGACGAAAGCCTGATGCGCCCTTGCTCTTCCGTTTGTTTGCCGGATGCGGCGCGGCTGCCGTCTGACCAGCCAGATGATCAGCAGCCGGTTTGAGACGGCAGGCACTACGTATCAAGCCCCTCGAACAGCGCAGTCGAAAGATAGCGCTCGGCGAAGGAGGGGATGACGACCACGATGGTCTTGCCTGCAAATTGCGGGCGTCGCGCGACCTTCAGCGCGGCGGCGATCGCCGCGCCCGACGAGATGCCGACCGGAATCCCCTCCAGTCGCGCCGACAGCCGCGCGTAGTTGAAGGATTCCTCGTTGGTGACAATGACCACTTCGTCATAGACCGACGTGTCGAGGATCGGCGGCACGAAGCCGGCGCCGATCCCTTGAATCTTGTGCGGCCCCGGCTCCCCGCCGGAAAGGACCGGGCTGTCGGCAGGTTCCACCGCCACGATATGCAGGTCCGGCTTGCGCGGCTTCAGCACCTGGCCGACGCCGGTGATGGTGCCGCCGGTGCCGATGCCGGAGACGAAGACGTCGATGTCGCCGCCGGTGTCGTTCCAGATTTCCTCCGCGGTCGTGAGGCGGTGAATTTCCGGGTTGGCCGGGTTCTCGAACTGCTGCGGGATGACGGCGCCCGGCGTCGTCGCCTTGATCTCCTCCGCCTTGGCGATGGCGCCGCGCATGCCCTTGGCGCCTTCGGTGAGGACCAGCTCGGCGCCCATGATGCGCAGCATCTTGCGGCGCTCCACGCTCATCGTCTCCGGCATGACGAGGATCAGCCGATAGCCCTTGGCGGCGGCGGCGAAGGCGAGCGCGATGCCGGTATTGCCGGAGGTCGGCTCGACCAGCGTCGTCTCGCCCGGCCTGATGCGGCCGTCGCGCTCCAGTGCCTCGATCATGGAGACGCCGATGCGGTCCTTCACGCTGGCAATCGGATTGAAGAACTCCAGCTTGGCCACGAGTTTCGCGTTCACCCCCTCCGCCTTGGCGATCTTGTCGAGGCGGAC
>DASWJZ010000368.1:0-2767 GCA_036396875.1 Propylenella sp. | reverse complement strand
CCCGCCCGGCCGCGTCGCCCAGACGATGATCCACCACATCGACGTGCTGATCCACCGCCGCTCGGCGACGGCGTTCGATCTCTGGGTGCTCAGGAGCTTTGCGGAGGCGCTCGCCGAATGGCTGCTCGACGCGGGCGCGCCCTTCGCCATCCGGCTGGTCCGGTCGCAGGGATAGCCGGTTCGCCGGTGGTGGGAAAAAGTAGGACCAGGGATCGAACAGTGCAAGCCTGGAGTGCACAGGCCGCCGCGCCTGGACCGGATCACAGGTCGAGCTGGACCCGCATCGCGCGCTCCACCGCCGACATGTCGTCTTGCTCCAGCCGGCCGAGCATGGCGCGCAAGCGCTCCTTCGCCACCGTGCTCAGCTGATCGGCCATCGCCTTCCGCTGCTCGCCCTTCAACGTCACATACGCCTCGGACGGATAGAGCCGGTCCACCCTGCTCGTCAGTGGCACGACCTGCAGCCGGTTCAGCTCGCGGTTTGCGATGTCGTTGCTGACGACAATTGCCGGCCGCGTCTTCCGCACCTCGCCCCCGACGGAGGGATCGAAGGCGACCCGCCAGACCTCGCCGCGCCGCGGGGACTATCCCGGCTCATCGGCGATGTCCGCGGAGAGGCCCTCTATCCATTCACGCGCCTCGCGCTCGCGCTCCTCGTCGGCGACCATCGCCCGGTAGCCCTCAACCATATCGGGCGGAGCAACATGCGGCCGCGCCAGGTCGTTCATGAACCGGCTGATCCGGCGGCGTCCTATCCGCCGATGCAGACCCGCATAGACATCGTCGTCGACAACGATCGTGAGCCTCTTCGCCACGGATTCTCTCCTATACGTATAGAATACGTATAATGGGGGGATTCCTTTCAAGGCGAACATCAGGGCCATTCGAACCGAGGCGGACTATGACTGGGCTCTTGCCGAAATCGAGCGGTACTTCGAGCAAGCTTAGCAGGGAATGGAATATTCCACCCGAAGCGCTCCTGAAGCCGTACCGCTTGCGACCGGTGTCAGAATCGCGGCGGCGCAGCCAGGCGCGGACCGGCCGAATCTAGTCGATCGTCAGCGTCTCGCCCTTCTTCGGCGCCTGCTCCGGTACGCCCCATTCGCGCCCCGCCTCAGCCAGCAGACACCAGAGATAGTCGGCCATCGACCAGCGGATGAAGAGGTGGAAGACCGGCCTGCCCGGATCGGCGTCGCCGGCCGTCTGCCAGATCGTCGCATTGGCGCGGCCGAAGACCGAACCGGTCACCATGCCGGCCCTGAAGGCGCGCGGGTGCAGGTCGAGCGTCGTCAGCTTCATCAGGAGCTCGCGCGCCCTTTCGCCGGAAACCTCGATCGCGGTGTAATAGTCGCTCACTTCCACGAGCTGATGGTGGATGCCGTGGAGCGCGCGGCGGGCTGTTTCCAGCCGCTCGGCGGCGGCGTCGGCCGGCGTCACCAGCATCCATTCGTCCGGCCCCATCCAGAGAAAGGACGTTCCACCGGCCGTCGAGCTCGTCAGCGGCTCGAACGGCAGCCCGAGCCCAAGCGCGCTCCGCAGCCGCTCGACGGCCTCAGGCGGGTCGGCGCGCAGGATGAATTTTCCGAGGAACGGCGCCTCGGCGATCCGCGCCGCGCCGTTTTCGCCCGCAAGCGGCTCCCGGTGCGCGAGCGGCGAGCGCCGGATCGCAGGCCGCTCAGGCATCCGCCGTCCCCGCCTGCGAGAGAAAATCCGTTCCCGTCACCGTGACCGGGATCGGCGCGCCGTCGCGGCGCGACACGAAGAGCCGCGCGCCCATCCGGCGCCTGCCGCCCTTGATCAGCGCCATCGCGATCGAGCGGTCGATATTCGGGCTGAGATAGCTCGACGTGACATGGCCGAGCATCGGCACCGGCGGCGCGCTCTCGGCATCCGCCTCGATCACATGCGCGCCCTCCATCAGCACCACCTGCGGATCCTCGGTCAGGAGCCCGACCAGCTGCTTGCGGTCCTCCCGCGTCGTGTCGGGGCGGGAGAGCGAGCGCCGCCCGATGAAGTCGCCCGTCTTCTTCACCATGCCGCCGAGGCCGAGGTCGTCCGGCGTCACCGTCCCGTCCGTCTCCTGGCCGACGATGATGAAGCCCTTTTCGGCGCGCAGCAGATGCATCGCCTCGGTGCCGTAGGGCGTGATCCCGTACTTTCCTCCCTCCTCCATGATCCGCTCCCACAGCCACGGCCCGTAGGTCGCCGGAATGTTGATCTCGTAGGAAAGTTCGCCGGTAAAGGAGATGCGAAAGACGCGGACCGGCACGCCGCCGATCCGTGCGTCGCGCCACGTCATGAACTCGAATTTTTGCGGATCCGGATCGAGGTTCTTGCAGAGGTCGCCGACCAGCCGGTGGCACGCGGGCCCGCAGAGCGAGGCGACTGCCCATTCCTCCGTGACGCTGGTCAGATAGACCTTCAGGTCCGGCCACTCGGTCTGCAGATAATCCTCCAGCTTCGACAGCACGCGCGCCGCGCCGCCGGTCGTCGTCGTCATGTGGAAATGATCGTCGGCGAGGCAGGCGGTCACGCCGTCGTCCATGACCATGCCGTCCTCGCCGAGCATCAGGCCGTAGCGGCATTTCCCCGGCGCGAGCTTCGACCAGGCGTTCGTGTAGACGCGGTTCAGGAACGCGCGCACATCCGGCCCGCGCACGTCGATCTTGCCGAGCGTGGTGGCGTCGAGCACGCCGATCGCCGTCCGCGCCGCCTTCGATTCGCGCTGCACGGCGTCATGAAACGTCTCGCCCGGCTTCGGATAGGC
>DASWJZ010000367.1:0-11608 GCA_036396875.1 Propylenella sp. | reverse complement strand
CGGAGGCGACGCCGTGCACGACGAGCGGCTCGGCAACGAGATCCCCTACCCGCATGCGCGGATCGAGCGACGCGTACGGGTCCTGGAAGACCATCTGGATATTCCGTCTGACGCTCTTCATCCCGCCGGCGCCGAGCCCGCCGGTTTCCTGGCCGGCGACACGGATCGCGCCGCTCCAGCGGACGAGCCCGATGAGCGCCCTGCCGGTCGTCGACTTGCCGCAGCCCGACTCGCCGACCAGCGCGAGCGTCTCCCCGGGCCGGATCTGGAACGATATCCCCTCCACCGCGTGCACGCGCGCGAGCCGCCTTTGCAGGATGCCCCCCCTGATGTCGAAGCGGACCGTCAGGCCGCGAACGTCGACGACGGGAGCGGCGGCGCCGTCGGGCGCCGCGGCATCCGTCGGCACCTTGTCATCGTTCGCGGCGACGGAACCGAGCTTCGGCACGGCCTCCAGCAGCATGCGCGTGTAGTCGGCCTTCGGTGCAGCGAATATCTGGACGACGGGGCCGGTCTCGACGGCGCGCCCCTCGTGCATCACCACGACGCGGTCGGCCATCTCGGCGACCACGCCCATGTCGTGAGTGATGAGGATGAGCGCCATGCCGAGGTCATGCTGCAAGCTGCGGATCAGATCGAGGATCTGCGCCTGAACCGTGACATCGAGCGCGGTCGTCGGCTCGTCGGCAACGAGCACCTTGGGCCGGCCGGCGAGCGCCATCGCGATCATCACCCGCTGGCGCATGCCGCCCGACAGCTCGTGCGGATATTGCCTGAGCCTGCGCTCCGGTTCCGGGATGCGCACCGCTCGAAGCGCTTCGACCGCCGCCGCGCGGACGTCTTGTCCGGCCTGGCGGTGCAGCCGGATCGCCTCGCCGAGCTGGCGGCCGATCGACAGGACAGGATTGAGCGAGGTCATCGGCTCCTGAAAGATCATGCCGATCTCGCCGCCGCGGACGTGCCGCATCTCCGCCTCGCCGAGCGTCGTAAGCTCGCGGCCCGCGAGCCGGATCGAACCGCCCGCGATGCGCGCAATGCGCTCCGGCAGGAGCCGCATGATCGAGAGCGCCGTCATCGACTTTCCCGAGCCGGACTCGCCGGCGATGGCGAGAGTCTCGCCGGGGGAGATATCGAACGAGAGGCCGTCGACGACGACGAGCGAGCCTTCGGGCGTTGCGACTTCGGTCCTGAGGTCGCGGACGGAGAGGAGCGGCTCGGCGCCCTCCCTCCCCGCTTGCGGGCGGGCCTCGGGGAGAGGGGACTGCCGAGGCCGCCGCGCTTCCCCCTCGCCCAGCCCCTCCCCGCACGAGGAAGAGGAGTCGGCGTCCGGCGTCATTCGAACACGATGCGCGGGAAATAGAAGGAAACGACCCAGTTCGGCTGGTCCACGATCTCGCTGATCCTGAGGTCGGCGCAAACGGAGGAGAGCATGTAGGCGTCGACCGCCGAGAGCCCGTGGCGAGCCGAGAGGAGGTCGACCATCCGGCTGACCGCCGCCCGCGCTCCGTCCATGAGATCGGGGCCGATGCCGGTCGTCGCCTCGTATCCCTTGGCATCAAGGTGGCGTGTCACCGGCCCGGGGGTCGTGAAGCGCGGCGTCTCGAGCTTCGCGCCCTTCTCCAGGTCGAGCGTCAGCACGACGTTCATCGGGCTCTCGATCGCCGTCCCGCAGACCTCGCCGTCGCCCTGCGCCGCATGCGTATCGCCGACCGAAAAGAGCGCCCCCGCCACCTCGACGGGAAGGTAAAGCACGGTTCCCGCGGCAAGATCGCGAATGTCCATGTTGCCGCCGACCCGCCGCGGCGGCACGACCGAATGGAGCCCGGGCTCGGCCGGCGCCAGCCCGATCGTGCCGGCGAAAGGCTTGAGGGGCACCCGGGCGGCCGACGAGAAGGCGGCCGGTCCCTTGCGCCCAGGGTCGAGCGCCCAGATCTTGAGCGCCGGCTCGGTGAACTGGTCCGCCAGCAATCCGAAGCCGGGTATGCTGGCGGTCCAGCCGAAACCTGACGGCACGAAATCGAGGATCGTCACCTTGAGCGCATCGCCGGGTTCGGCGCCCTCGACGAAGATCGGCCCGGTGACGGGATTGACCCTGCCAAAGTCCAGGCTCGCGACGTCGCCGACGGTGCTCGCCTTTGACAGCTGCCCGCCCGAGGCGTCGATGCACTCGAACTCGATCGTCGTTCCGGGCGCCACGGTAGCGACGGGCGGGATCGAGCGATCCCACCCGAAGTGATGATGCCGGCCGTGGATGGTGTGGCCGGCCTTACTCATCCACGTAGATGTAGTCATAGTTGACGGGGATGTGCACCGGGTCGACGTAGAGCGACGGGTCCCCCTTCATCCGCGGCGAATGCATGGTGAAACGCTGCTCGTTGAAGATCGGGGCCCAGGGCGCATCCTCCATGATGTTGACGAAGATGTCGCTCCACAGCTTCTCGCGCTCGGCCTTTTTGGCGGGGTCGACCATCGCGTCGGCTTCCGCCGCCATGGCGTCGAGTTCCTCGTTGCAGTACCACGCCCAGTTCCAGCCGCCCTGCACCGCGCCGCCGCAGCCGAGGATCGGCCCGTAGAAATTCGACGGATCGGGGAAATCCGCGATCCAGGCCATGCCGCCCGACCAGATCATCGGGGCGGTTCCGTCGCCGCCGGCGGCGATGACGTTCGCCTGGGCGAGCGAGGCAAGCTCGGCTTTGATGCCGATCGCCGCCAGATCCTGCTGGATCGCCTGCGCGATGCGCGGGTTGGGATCGGTGTTCATCACGTAGAGTTCGGTGGAGAAACCGTCCGGATGTCCCGCCTCGGCAAGCAGCGCCTTCGCCTTCTCGGGATCGTAGGGGTAGCCCTCATAATCCTTGGCGTAGCCGGGCATCGAGGGCGGCAGCGGCTGGTTGGCGGGCACGGCGCGGTTGTTGATGATGCGCACGATGCGATCCTTGTTGATCGCCATATTCACCGCCTGCCGCACCTTCGGGTCGTCGAACGGCTCGGTGTTGGCGTTCATCGTGACGTAGCCGGTGTGCAGCTGTCCGCCTTCGATGATCCAATCCTTGTATTGCGGATCGTCCTTGACCTCGAGGAACTGCGCCGGCGGAATGCCGTCGCCGAGCACGTCCACCTCGCCGCGCTGCAGTCGCAGCAGCGCCACGGTCGGCTCCTGCCCGACCTCGAAGGTGATCTTGTCGAGCTTCGGCACGCCCTCGCGCCAGTAATCGGCGTTCCGCTCGAAGACGACGTGCTGCCCGAGCGTCCAGTCGGTCATCCGGTAGGCGCCGGTGCCGACCGGATTCTTGCCGAAATCGGCGCCGTGCTCCTCCACCGCCTCCTGCGGGACGACGTGGGCGAAGTTGAGCGCCATGACGTGCAGGAACGTGGCGTCCGGACGCGACAGGTCGAATCGGACGGTGAGCGGATCGACGACCGTGATCCCCTCCACGCCGTCATCGGGCGTGTCGACGCCCTTGATGGAGGCGAAGAATCCGGCGCCGGGGCTCTGCGTCTCCGGATTGACCACCCGCTCGATCGAATATTTCACGTCGTCGGCGGTCATCTCGCGGCCGTTATGGAATTTGACCCCCGGGCGAAGCTTGAAAGTGAAGGTCAGTCCGTCGTCGGAAATCTCATAGCTTTCGGCGAGATCGGGCCTGAGTTCGGTCGTGCCCGGCTCGTAGTCCATCAGACCGTCGAACAGGCTCTTGATCATCGACCAGTTCTGCCAGTCGTAGCCGATGGCCGGATCGAGCGTCGAGACGTCGTCCTTATAGGTGATGACGATTTCCCCGCCCGGCTCCTGCGCAAGGGTTGACGAGGCGGCGAGCGCCAGAGCGGCGACGCCGGCAAACAGAAGCTTCTTCATGACGCCTTTCCCTTTCTCCATTTGCGGTCGATTGCTCGCCCGATATCGCCGGACCTGGCCGCGCAGATCAATCATCGGAGCGGCGGCCAGAGCCTGATCGCGACGGAAATTCCCTCCTCGGCTCCTGAACCCCTTGCCGACACCAGCAAACGGCCGCCCCTCGGCTTCTGCGACACAGTATTTCACAGGTTCGCCGCCTCCCCCAACGAAATTGCTCTTCGCGAATCGCGCGCTTTCTGTCCCGTATCGAGGTTGCGGAGAAAGTGGCGCGTCGATGTGATTTCGGTTCGAACGTCAGCGGACCTTGATCCGCGGATCAATCATCGGCGCGATCAAGTCCGCGAGAAGATTGCCGATCACGATGGCGACGGCCGAGACCAGCGTCACCCCCATGATGATCGGAATGTCGATGCGCTGGATCGCCTGCCAGGCGAGCTGGCCGATGCCCGGCCAGCCGAACACGCTCTCCACCACCACGATGCCGCTCATGAAAAGACCGATGTCGATGCCGATCATGGCGACGATCGGCAGGAGGGCATTCGGGAGCGCATGGCCGAACACGACGCTCGCGCGCGCCAGACCCTTAGCCTGCGCGGTCCTGATGTAATCCTGCCGCAGCACGTCGATCATTGAGGATCGCATCATCCGGGCGTACCACCCGGCGCCGAGGAAGCCGAGCGTCAGCGACGGCAGGACAAGATGGGAAAAAGTGCCGTAGCCGCCGATCGGGAACCAGCCGAGCTGCACGGCGAAGACGTAAAGGAGCAGAATGCCCACCACGAATTGCGGCGCCGATACGCCGACGAAGGAGAGGACCATCAGCACCTGATCGGTTGTGCGCCCGCGGCGGAGCGCCGCCAAAGTGCCCATGCTGAGGCCGAGCAGAAGCTCGCAGAAGATCGCTCCGGCCATCAGCAGGAGGCTTGCCGGGAGGCGCGAAGCGATGAGCGTCGAGACCTCCGTCTTCTGCAGATAGGAGCGGCCGAGGTCGCCCTGTGCGAGATTCGCCAGGTAGCGCCAGTACTGCCGGTAGAGCGGCAGGTCGAGACCGAGCTGGTGGCGGATGTTAGCGACCGTCTCGGCGGTGGCGCTCCTGCCTGCAATCTGGCGCGCCGGATCGGCGGGGAGAATGTAGAGCAGCACGAAGGTGACCAGCGTGATCCCGAGCAGGATCAGCACCGATTGCAGGAGCCTCCGCGCCAGATAGGCGAGCATCAGTAGCGCCCCTTCTGCGTCGGATCGAGGATTTCGCGGAGCGCGTCGCCGAGCAGGTTGAAAGCGAGGGCAAGCAGCAGGATGCAGGCGCCGGGAAGGAAGACCAGCCACGGCGCCGAGGTGAAGTAGGTCTGGTTCTCGAAGATGATGTTCCCCCACGATGGCGTCGGCGGCCGCACGCCGATGCCGAGGAAGGAGAGCGTCGCCTCGAGCAGCACCGTGGTCGAGATGCCGAGCGTCCCCCAGACGATGACGGTGGGAAGCAGGTGCGGCAGGATGTGGCGCAACAGGATGCGGAAGCGCCCGGCGCCGATCGCCCGCTCGGCCTCGATGAACTCCCGCTCCGCCAGCGAACGCGTTTCGGTATAGATGATGCGCGCGACCTGGACCCAGTTCACCAGCGCGATCACCAGCGCGACGATCCACAGGCTCGGCCGGAAAAGCGCCGCCAGCACGATGGCGAGAAGCAGCGCCGGGAACGCCATCATGAGATCGGTGAACCGCATCAGCACGGTCCCGACGAATCCGCGGAAGTAGCCGGCGGTGATGCCGACCAGCGCGCCGATGGCGACCGCGATGCCGTTGGCGACAATGCCGATCACAAGGGACGTACGCGCCCCGTAGAGAAGGCGGGAGAGGAGGTCGCGGCCGAGCAGGTCGGTGCCGAGCAGGAAAGCTCCTCCGGGCGGCAGCGGCGCACCTCCAAGTGTCAGACCGTCGAAGATCTGCTCGGCCGGGTCGTAGGGCGCTACCGCCGGCGCCGCAGCGGCCAGCACCGCGATCGAGCCGATGACCGCGAGTCCGAACAGCGCGAGCGGCCGCCGAAACAGGCTCGAAAGCGGACCCGGGATCCTTCGAAGGTTGCGGGCGGCGGCGTCCTCGTCACCCGGTAGCGGCAAGACCGACATGCTCACGCCAGATTGGGGCAGAGCGGCTCGTCTGTCGAGAGAGGGGCGCGGGTGCCCTGAAGCGGCTCCTGAAGATCGCGCGGGTCAGCGCCCGCACCGCACCCTACGCGAGCGCTGCCCCCCTATCCCGCTCTGCAAGCTCAATGTGAGAGGTACGGCTCGGTTTCAAACCACTGCGATACGCCGAGGCTATCGCAGGTGTTCTGGTTCTGCCTGTAGCTCAGATTGACTGCACCGTTCGTGGTGAAGCTGTTGACGACTACTTTGGTGCAGCCGTTGACGCTGCTGGCGCTGTTCCCCCTCATTACCAGCTCGGAGTTTGGCAGGTAAATCACGCCGTCAGGATCTAGCGTAGCTGCCGGACCCCAGTCATGATCGACACCGTTCGTCAGGATAGGGTCTTGGTAGAGCGATACGCCGCGCCACGGATTGCCGACGGTGGTGGGGGGCGACAGGGTCAGCGACGCTGCGTGTCCCTGACCGTTCGGAAAGATGATGGAGCTTGCATAGCTGTTGCTCCCGGTGAGAACGATGGCAATCCGCTTTGTGCTGATGGAGGCGTTGTTTGCAATTGTCAGATTCCCGTTCTCCACGACGATGACGCTGTCGGAAGTCGGGGCGCTGCCGGTCAAGAACCCGCTCCCCGACAGCGTCAGATTGCCGCAAACGTGATACTCAGTATGGGTCGCCTTACTAACCGTTATCACACCCGCCGGGACCGGCGAGTTCATCGCCCAAATTACGCCGGGCCGGGACGCTCCGCATTGCGCAGTGATACCTTCGGCAAGCTCCGCAAACGTGTCCGGCACTACCCGTGAGGAAGGCTCTGGATTGCTGCAGCCACTTACCGACCCTGCCGCGATTGACGCAACCGCACCGCCGCCGTGGCCGTTGCACCTCATGCTCGTATTCGAACGGAGTGTGCACTGGTCGAGCTGGATATTCGGAGCGCCGTTGAAGGTCAGGGAGTCACTCTGCACGTCGTCCCCACCGCCCAGCGTCAGTATGCAGGAATTGTCGTAGACCGGCTCTACCTGCGCCACTGCGGCCACGGCCACATCGATTTGCGAGAAGCCCAGCACCTTGACCAGCGTCATGGGAATAGCGGCGTTCACGCTGCCACTGACGGATCCATCTTCATCCTTGCTGAAGACCGGCGTAGCTTCGCCGATGTCGCTCGTCTCGATCAGGTTCCCGGCGAACACCGCGGCGGCGCTCTGCTCCCATTCCGAGCTCTGGTCCCTTGCGCCTGCGATAACTGCGGCGTCTAGGCTGGACTGCATTACAGTCCGCGCCCTGGAAGTGCGCGTATAATCGACTGACGCTCCGATCAGACCGGCGATAACGGGTATCGCAAGCGCAAACTGGACCGCTATCGAACCCTCGCGCGCCTTTGCGAGCGACGTGCATGCCTTTTTAATGCGCATGTCTTTTAGCCCCTGCTGACAAGTGTATCTTTATCCTCCAATAATTTAATCGATTATGAACACACAGTCGCTCACATGAATTGTCCTAAAAATCCGTATTCTGTAGAACAATAAAGCGTTAACTATCAAACATTCTTAACTGTGCGCCTCTATCGTCGTAAGTTGATATGTAAAGCAACACAAAGTCATTCTTACGACCTCAAGCCATTTATTCAGAAGGTCGGTTCCAGGCAGCTGGGATGCCGAAAGCGCTCTTCTCTGAGCTTGTCGCCCCCGATAAAACGCCGCAAATCCGTGGCGCGGCGTGTCCCTCTATCAGGACCCGATCCTGACCAACGGTGTTGACCACGATTGGGGTCCGGCGGCGACGCTGAATCCTGACGGCGTGGTCTATATGCCGAATACAAATCTGGTGACGCGTGGGAATAGCGCGAGCAACACGACGAGCTGCGCCAAACTCGTGACCAATAGCTTCACGACGAACGGCGCCGTCAATATTAGCTACAAGCAGGATCAAAGCGCTTGTGACGTGGGGGGTGAGTTAATTACCGCACCATTCGAACGATCATAGAATCCTTGTAAGCTTTCGGGACGCCGGCTGTTCCGCTGTCAAGCTCGACGGAGAGGGAAGCAGAGGCTTCCAAAAGGATCTGGTAGACGATGAACAAGGTGTGAGAAGCGGTTACGGTCGAAGCGCGAGATTGCACCGTGAACGGCGCGGATGGAGCGTAAACTGTTCCCTCAAGCGTGGCAGTGCCACCCGCCTGCACCATGTTCCGACAGCCTTCGCAGTCACGATCCGTATAGATGACGAGTCCTGCAAAATCGCCGTCCACTCGCCCATGCCCTTCGAACTTCGCTCCATCGCCGACGCTCAGCCCGCCGTTCGGACCCTGGAAATAGAGCAGGATGTTTTCCCCTGAAGCTGAGCTTCCTGGCGCAATCTGGAGTTCACCGCTCCGGAACACATACTCGCCGGGCTGAAGAGCCGCATGCGAGGAAGGAGCGACGGTGGTGGTGCCGCAATACACGCCGGGCCGAAGCAGCACATGACCCTTTAGCGTAAGGTCCTCGAACTCGCAGGGAGCATCCGCCGCAGCGGGGCGCCCAAGATACCGCAGCGGATCGCTATACTCATCGGCGCAGGGGATCGGCATGGGCGTCACGGTAGAGGTGGCCCGCAGAAAAATATCTCCGTTTGAACAGATGTCGGCAGCCTCCATATCCGAGGAGGCGGTCGCCGATATTGCACGATCGCTGGAACTTTCCACGCGCACGCCGCAGTTCGTGATCAATGCGCTGCTCGCATGCAGATAGATGCCGGTCTCGCGCTCCGCCGTGACGTAAACGCAGGTCTCCGTTCCCGGCTCGATCTCCGCCTCGGAATAGGCGCTGACGTCAAGACTCTCCATTCCAATCAACGGCAGGAAGCTTGTAGCCATCTTCCACGATGACGCCGCCATCACGCGCATTCCCGCATGGCGGAAGGTCAGTTCGGCAGCCACACCCAAGGGCAGGTTCACGGCGTCGAAGGCAGCTCGTGCCCGGTCCTCCGCCCGCCGATAGTCGAGGCGGTCGGCATCTCCGGCGAGGACTTGAACGGCTAGATCACGCGCCGCAGCGAGGGTGGCGGTGTCGAGCGCCGATTGTGTCGCCACCCGGAAGCGGCTCTGCTGGGCAAGGTCAACACCGCCGCCTGCTAGCGCCATCAGCGGAACGATGCTGACCGCAAACAGAATCCCCGTATGACCCGACTGACATCTCCAAATTGCCGCCATGCCGTCGCCTCCTCTTCCGCGTCGAAGGGAGATCGCATTCCGCATGGTCGGGGTCTACTACCACCGTGGCATAACCATACTCGTTATCGCTAATTGCTGGCGACGCCACCTTCGGCATAAACGGTTCGATGACCGCCCCCTGCGCGTGACGCAACCAGAACAGACACCATTATCCCCTCCAGCCGAACCGGGAGCAGCAAATCTAACTCACGCTATCCGCGTAACCCCCTGACGGAATTCGGCTGCAGCCAGACGTTAATACTTAGTAAGTCAATAAACGAAATTGCAATCACTTAAAACCATTCTTTCATAATGACCTTCTAGATAGGCCTCTGTGAAAACAGAGTCCCTCATGCTGAGTCCAGTTCGAGACACCCGCGGAAGCATTGCCGTGGAGTTCGCCCTTATCCTTCCGGTGTTCCTGCTCCTCATGATGGGAGGGCTGGAGCTCAGCTTCGTCCTTTATACGGGTAGCAGCATTCAGAACGCGGCGCGCAGCGCGGTCAGGCAGCTCGCCCTTGGCACGCTCGACCGCGATGACCTGAAAGCCAGCATCGATGCGGCGATCCCATCGTGGGCAGTTGATGCGTACACATTCTCTATTTCGGACTCCGACCCTGACGACAAATCGAAGAACGAAATAACCGTTCTGCTGGCAGTGGATGCGGCACAGGCCGCTCCGATTCAGTTTCTGACACCGGACGGTTTGTTCGACTTCACGATAAAAGTCGTGATGAAAGAGGAAGATTACATATGAGGAGAATGGATGAAGCGGGCGGCGCCACGGTGCTGTTTGGGCTCACAAGCGCCGTTCTGGTCGCAGCAGTGGCGTTCAGCGTCGATCTAGGGCGCGGATACATGATCTTGAGCCGACTCCAGATCGCAGCGGATTCCGGCGCGCTTGCCGCCGCCCAGATCGTCATTGCCAAGCCGGATGAGGCACCTCAGCGCGGCGTGGACTTCGTTCAGAAGAACGCGGCAGCGGAAGATGGCACACTTGCTGACGTCCAGGATGTCGTGGCCGGGAACTACGACACGACCTCGCGCATCTTTTCCGAGAGCGGCAGTCCGAAGAACGCAGTCAAGGCTACAGTTCGGCGGTCGCCGGAGCGCGGAAACGCCTATGTTCCTGCCTTCGGATCGTTCATGGGTATTACCGAGGTCGAGATCGAAGCGGCCGCGATCGCGCTCGGCAACTATCCGGCGCGCTGCGTCTACGCCCTGGCCGGCTCGGGATCTAAGACATTTCATGCGACCGGCAATGGCGGCATCTCTGTCCCGAACTGTGGTATCCAGGTAAATTCAACCGATTCCGGCGCCCTGCAGACGAACGGCAATGCACAGATTTCGGCACGCGAGATCTGTGTGAAGGGCGGCTATTCGGGCTCCAACATCACGCCTACGCCCACGACGAACTGCGATTTGTCGCCCGATCCCCTGGCTTCGGTGCCGGAGCCGACGATGCCCAGCACCTGCTATATGACAGATGCGACCATCACGTCCGACACCACCGTCCTGCCGGACAAGAGGTACTGCGGGATGACAACGGTGGGATCTTCTGCCACCGTGACCTTTCCGTCCGGCATCTATTATTTCGACAATCTCAAAGTTACCAACTCGGGGACGCTCGTTTCGGACAAAGCGATGATTTACATGGGAGCTGGTGGCGTATTTAACTTCACATCATCGGGAGACCTCATATTGGATGCGCCCGAGGATGGGACCTACCGCGGCATCGCTATTTTTGGAGCCCGCAGCGGTGCTGTGACGGGCTGGAAGATCAGCGGCACACGCAACGTCACGTTGGGGGGGAGCGTCTACGCTCCGAAGGCCAACATCGAGGCCACCGGCGATTCCACGGTTCAAAGCGACATTCCCATGGGATTTGTCATCGCCAACTCGTTCAAGTATAGCGGCAACGCCACGCTCACGCTGTCAATGGGCAGCAAGCAAGGTCCGGCCGGACTATCGCCCACCGCCAGCCTTGTGGAATAGCTTCAAACGATTAAGGAGCGGCGAGTACTTGAAGTTTAATCGGCTGAAACATCTTCCACGCGATCGGCGAGAAACTGAGCGAGATCCACCTTTCGATGTGAGCCCCGTGCAAGCTTCCCGCTGCCTGCCGCCCGAAAAGTCGGCGAAAGCAAGCCGCCGCCGGGGCGGCAGCGCAAGGCCGCATTAGCATCGCGGCCCGTCTCCGTCTAACTTCGCCCACCGTACCCGCAACCGGTCGCAAACGCGAGGCGGCAGCGCGGGCACTGCGCGCTTTGGACGAGGCGGAGTGGTGGAGACGATCGGTCCGTGAGGGGAAGGCTTCCAGCATCGATCGCCGCGGGGCTCGCGATGGCGCTTTTCGCGGGGCTGTTCTCGCTCACCACTGCAGCCGACCGGATCGAGCACCGCTACGGTCTCGGGCTGCTATTT
>DASWJZ010000366.1:0-11404 GCA_036396875.1 Propylenella sp. | reverse complement strand
ATAGCCGGGCGGCGCGCCGATGAGACGGGCGACCGAGTGCTTCTCCATGTATTCCGACATGTCGATGCGCACCATGGCGTGCTCGTCGTCGAACAGGAAGGCGGCGAGCGCCCGGGTGAGCTCGGTCTTGCCGACGCCGGTGGGCCCTAGGAACATGAAGGAGCCGATCGGCCGGTTCGGGTCCTGCAGGCCGGCGCGCGAGCGGCGGACGGCGGTGGCGACGGCATGCACCGCCTCCGCCTGGCCGACGACGCGCTTCGCCAGCTCCTCCTCCATGCGGAGAAGCTTTTCGCGCTCGCCCTCCAGCATCTTGTCGACCGGGATGCCGGTCCAGCGCGAGACGACGTGCGCGATGTGCTCGGCGGTGACCGCCTCCTCCACCAGCGCGCCGGCGCTCGCCTGCTCTTCCTCCGCCTCCTTGAGCTGCCGCTCGAGCGCCGGGATGACGCCGTAGGCGATCTCGCCGGCCCTGGCGAGGTCGCCGCGGCGCTGCGCCTGCTCCAGCTCGAAGCGCGCCTGGTCGAGGCTCTCCTTCAGCTTCGAGGCGGCGCCGAGCTTCTGCTTCTCGGCCTGCCATCTGGCGGTCAGCGCGTCGGCCTCCTCCTCCAGTTCGGAAAGCTCCCGCTCCAGCCGTTCGAGCCGGTCGCGCGAGGCCTGGTCGGTCTCCTTCTTCAGCGCCTCGCGCTCGATCTTCAGCTGGATGATGCGGCGGTCGAGCTCGTCGAGCGCCTCGGGCTTGGAATCGACCTGCATGCGGAGCCGCGAGGCCGCCTCGTCCATCAGGTCGATCGCCTTGTCCGGCAGAAAACGGTCGGTGATGTAGCGGTGCGAGAGCGTCGCCGACGCCACGATGGCGGAATCGGTGATGCGGACGCCGTGATGCACCTCGTACTTCTCCTTCAGGCCGCGCAGGATGGAGATGGTGTCCTCCACCGTCGGCTCGTCGACGAAGACCGGCTGGAAGCGGCGGGCGAGCGCGGCGTCCTTCTCGACATGCTTGCGGTATTCGTCGAGCGTGGTGGCGCCGACGCAGTGCAGCTCGCCGCGCGCCAGCGCCGGCTTCAACAGGTTGGAGGCGTCCATCGCGCCGTCCGCCTTGCCGGCGCCGACCAGCGTGTGCATCTCGTCGATGAAGAGGATCACCTGCCCCGCCGCGGCGGTCACCTCCTGCAGCACCGCCTTCAGCCGCTCCTCGAACTCGCCGCGGTATTTCGCGCCGGCGATCAGCGCCCCCATGTCGAGCGCCATCAGGCGCTTCTCCTTCAGGCTTTCGGGCACGTCGCCGTTGATGATTCTGAGCGCCAGCCCCTCGACGATCGCCGTCTTGCCGACGCCGGGCTCGCCGATCAGCACCGGGTTGTTCTTGGTGCGGCGGGAGAGCACCTGGATGGTGCGGCGGATCTCCTCGTCGCGGCCGATCACCGGATCGAGCTTGCCGGCGCGCGCCTCTTCGGTCAGGTCGCGCGCATATTTCTTCAGCGCGTCGTAGCCGGCCTCCGCCGTCGCGGTGTCGGCCGTGCGCCCCTTGCGGATTTCGTTGATCGCCTGGTTCAAGCTCGTCGCGGTGACGCCGGCCTCGGCGAGGATTTTCGATGTCCCCGCCTCCTTCTCCATGGCGAGCGCCAGCAGCAGCCGTTCGACGGTGACGAAGGAATCGCCCGCCTTCTCCGCCACCTGCTCGGCGGTGGCGAAAACGCGCGCCAGCTGCGGCGAGAGGTAGATCTGGCCGGCGCCGCCGGACACTTTCGGGAGCTTCGCGAGCGCCTGCTCGGTCATCTGCAGCGCCACCTGCGGCCGGCCGCCGGCGCGTTCCACCAGCCCCGCCGTCAGACCCTGCGGATCATCGAGAAGCACCTTCAGGAGATGCTCGGGCATCACCTGCTGGTGCCCCTGGTTCATCGCATAGGTCTGCGCCGACTGAATGAACCCCTGCGACCGCTCGGTGTATTTCTCGATGTTCATGCGTCACCCCTTATCGCCCGCATGCCGGCGACCCGAAGCATCGCCGGCGCGGCTGTCGTCCCGCCGGCTTCGCGCCGGCCCGGGCCGGCCATTCGGTCATATGGTGTGGCCCTTTTGCAACGCAACACCGGGCCCCGAAGGAGGTTCCCTAGCCTTGTTGGGGGCGCGGAGACATTGATGCATGCCAATTCGCGAGGTCCGCTCCATGGCGGGTATAATGACCATCGCCGCGCTCTACCGGTATCCGATGAAGGGGTTCTCGCCCGAGCCGCTGCGGCACGCGGACATCGCCGCCGGCGGAACGATGCCGCTCGACCGGGCCTTCGCAATCGGAAACGGTGAGATCGCCTTCGACCCCGCCGCCCCCGCCTATTTTCCGAAGACGCACTTCCTGATGCTGATGCGGAACGAGCGCATGGCCGAGTTCAGGACACGCTTCGACGATGCGACGGGCGTGTTCAGCATTTTTCGCGGCGAGGCGCTGGAGGTGGAGGGCCCGCTTGACACTGCCGAGGGTCGGAGCCGGATCGAATTGTGGCTCGCCGCGAATTTTTCACGCGAGCTGCGCGGGGCGCCCAAAATCCTGTCGGCGCGCGGCCATTCCTTCTCCGACAAGCGGGCGAAAGTGCTGCACCTCGTCAACCTTGCGAGCGTGCGCGCGCTCGAAAAGGCGACGGGGCGGCGCGTCGATCCGCTGCGGTTCCGCCCGAACGTCGTGATCGACGGCGCCGAGGCCTGGGAGGAACACGGATGGGAAGGGGCGACGCTCAGCTTTCCGCAGCTGATGTGCACCGTGGAGAGCCGCACCTCACGGTGCGCGGCGACCAACGTGGAGCCGGGGAGCGGACGTCGCAACATGGACATCCCGCGTACGCTCGACGAGCACTATGGCCACTGCGATTTCGGGGTCTATCTGGTCGCCACCGTCGACGGGACGCTGGCCATCGGCGACCGGGTTTTGCGGCCGGGTTAAAGCATGGTCCGTCGCGCCGCTCGTTTCAGCGGGATCGGAATTCCTGCTAAAGGCGGGTTGGGGGCAGAGCGGACGGGCGGCATGAACGAGGCGCGCGGCGGTTTTCGAGACAGTTCCGGCGCGGCGGTGCGCCCGCCGATCGTCTGGGCGCTGACGGCGATCGCCGGCCTCGTGCTCGACCGGCTCTATCCGCTGCCGTTCCTGCCGGCGGCGGTGCCGGCCGGCTGGCTCGGCGGCGTCGTGTTCCTTGCCGGCCTGGCCTTGCTGATCTGGGCGGCGACGACCTTCCGCCGGGCGGGAACGCAGATCCAGACCACACAGCCGACCACGACGATCGTCGAAGAGGGACCCTACGGCTACACCCGCAACCCGATCTATATAGGCATGTTCCTCGGCCTCGTCGGCCTCGCCGTCGGCTTCGATAGCCTTTGGCTCCTCATCCTGCTGGGGCCGTTCTACCTCGTCATCCGCTACGGCGTGGTCGCCCGCGAGGAGGCCTACCTCGACCTCAAGTTCGGCGACGTCTACCGCGTTTACAAGGCCCGCGTCCGCCGCTGGCTGTAGCGGAGCGAAAGGGGGAAGCTTACCATCGCAGAGATGCGGCACGCCCTTTGGCGCGCGCCTCGGATTCTGCTTAGGAGTCGTTGCGGAAGACTGCCAGCGCCGCAGCGCCGTCGCTCGTCGGCCCCTCGCCGCCCGCGTCCGCCTCCGCCGCTTCGGGGCGAGGCTTGCGGGTCCGACGGCGCGAGGAACCTGGCGCCACCTCGGGCTCGGCCGGCCCTGCGGCGGCCGGCTCGCCCTCCGGCTCGCGATCGTCGGGTCTGACTTCCTGCCGGGCGCGGTCCCCTTCGGGACGCTCCGGGCGTTCCTGATAGGGAGGCCGGTCGGGACGCGGGCCGCGCGAGCGGTCGCGATCATCGCGCCGCGGTGGCATCGGACGATAGCTCCGGTCGTCGTCATCCGAGCCCGCCTCGGCCCGGTCGTCCGCATCCTCGTCGCCGCTGCGTCCGCCCTCGCCGTTATAGTCGAAGCGGTCGCGCCCGCGGCCATTCATCTGACGATCGTCGTCATACGACTCCTCGGCGCTGTCGCGGTAGTGCGGCTGCGCCTGCTGGAACTGCGCCTGCGCGGCCATGACGATTCGATTGTAGTGCTCGGCGTGCTGCAGATAGTTCTCCGCCGCGATCGGATCGCCGGACGAATGCGCATCGCGGGCGAGCGTCATGTACTTCTCCGCCACATGCGCCGCGGTGCCGCGGACCTTGATGTCCGGACCGCTCGACTCATAGCTGCGCGTCAGTGGATTCGGCCCCTTGCGGCTGCGGCCGCGCGACCGACGATTCTGATTGTGCCTCATGAACCCGTTCTCTTGTTGACGGTCGACTTTCGTATCTGGCCTGCCCCAACCCTTCGAAGAGCACATCCCGGCCTGTGCGCGCCATGCCTGCAACAGCCGACCCCGATCAGTTCCTGGGGTCACGGCGTGTCATGCGGTGGCGACGCGAGCGAACCAGCTTTCCGCGATCTCAAATTTCTGTCTGCCGGAAAGGTAAAGCCAGCCCTGTGGCTTTACTGGTCTGCTGCACGAAGCTAGCCTGACAAAGCGACTTTTCCAAGCAGTTTTTTGTCCCGCCTCCGATCCTTTCCGCAGAGGCGCGCCGTCACCACCCGGTCGATGCCGGAAAGGTCCGCCCGCACCCCGATCTCATCCAGGCCGGCATAGCTGCAGAGAGCCGCAACGGCGCCTCCCTGGCCCTGCCCTAGCTCAAACGCGACCAAGCCGCCATCGGCGACAAGGCGACCCACATGCGCCAAAATTGTCCGATAGGCGGCAAGCCCATCAGGGCCGCCGTCGAGCGCAATGCGAGGATCGTGATCGCGCACGTCGGGCGCAAGCCCCGCTATCGCTCCGCTCTCGACATAGGGCGGGTTGGCGACGACCACGTCGAACGGCCCGTCCGGAACTTCCGCGAAGTCGCACCTGCGGAAGGCAATCCGATCTGCGACCCCGAAGCGCTTGGCGTTCTCCCGCGCCACGGCGAGCGCCCCCTCCGAGATGTCCACCGCCACGCCACGCGCGGCCGGAAGCTCCAGAAGGAGCGAGATCACGATGACGCCCGAGCCGGTTCCGAGGTCGCAGATGCGCAGGGCGGACGACCGCGCCGCGCCGATCTCGTCAAGCACGGCCTCAACCAGCGTCTCCGTATCCGGGCGCGGGACCAAGGCCGGCGCATCGATCTTGAACGTCCGCCCCCAAAACTCCTTCTCGCCGAGGATACGGGCGACCGGCACGCCCTTCGTCCGCTTCCTCAGATGCGCATCGAAGGCCATCTGCGCAAGACTCGGGAGGGGATCGCGGCCCCGCGCGATCAACGCCGCCATGTCGATCCCGGCCGCCGCGGCCAGCAAAAGGCGCGAATCGAGCGCAGCGCTCGGGACGCCGGCGCGCTCCAGGACCGCCCGTCCGGCGGCCAATGCGGCGCCGTATGTCGTCACGCTCCGCCCTCCTCGAATTCGGAGAGCTTCCGCGCCTGGTCGTCGGCGATCAGAGCATCGACGATCTCGTCGAGCGACTCGCCGTCGAGAACGCGGTCCAGCTTGTAGAGCGTCAGGTTGATGCGGTGATCGGTCACCCGACCCTGCGGAAAGTTGTAAGTGCGGATGCGCTCCGAGCGATCGCCGGAGCCGACTTGGCCCTTGCGCTCCGCGGCCCGCGCATCGGACTGGCGCTGGCGCTCCAGGTCGAAGAGGCGCGCGCGCAGCACCTGCATCGCGCGCGCCCGGTTCTGATGCTGCGACTTCTCGCTGGCGGTGACGACGATGCCTGTCGGGATATGAAGGACGCGGACGGCGGACTCGGTCGTGTTGGCGTGCTGCCCGCCCGCGCTCGAGGCGCGCGTCGTATCGATTCTGAGATCTTCCGGACGAATCTCGATGTCGACGTCCTCCGCCTCCGGCAGCACGGCGACCGTCGCGGCCGAGGTATGAATGCGGCCGCCGGCCTCCGTCGCCGGAACCCGCTGCACGCGATGCACGCCCGACTCGAATTTCAGGCGGGCATAGACGCCGACGCCACGGACTGCGGCGACGATTTCACGGTAGCCGCCGACCTCGCCCCCGCTCGCCGACAGGAGCTCGATCTTCCACCCCCGCAGAGCCGCATAGCGCTCGTACATGCGGAAAAGGTCGCCGGCGAACAGCGCCGCCTCGTCGCCGCCGGTCCCCGCCCGCACCTCCAGGATGGCGCTCCGATCGTCCGCCGCGTCGCGCGGGATGAGCAGGATGCGCAGTTCGTCGCCGAGCGCCTCGATCCGCTCGCGGAGCACGATTGATTCCTCTTCCGCCAGCGCGCGCATGTCGCGATCGGTCGCCGGGTCGGCGACAAGCGCTTCCGTACCCGCCAGCTCGCGTTCCGCATCGGCCAGCGCGCGCGCCTTCCCGGCAACTGGATCAAGCTCCGCCAGCTCGCGCGACAGCCGCACGTACTCGTCGCGGCCAGGTCCGGCGGCGAGCATCGCCGTCACCGCATCGTGTCGATGAATGAGCGAGCGAAGCCGCTCATGCGGGATCGTGGTGGTCATTCAAATTCCATCCGATGTCGTCATTGCCCGACTTGATTTGGCAATCCATTCCGTCGCGATGACCATGCTCGCGACGGCAACGGAACCTATGTCATGGTCAAGCCATGGCATGACGACAGTTCTTAGAAGCCGTGGTCCTCATCAAATAGGAACCGAGTGCGTGTCCGCCCAAGCCCTGAGCTCGGCGCGCATCTCCGAAGCGGACGCGCCGTGGTCGATCAGATCGTTCAGCCGGCGGCCGACCGGCTTCAGCTGGATGGCGCGGATGGCCGCCTTCACCGGGCCAATCGCCGCCGACGGCATCGACAGCGACCGGTAGCCGATGGCGGCGAGCGCGATCGCCTCGAGCGGCCGCCCCGCCATCTCGCCGCAGAGCGTCAGCGGCTTGGCGGAGGCTTCGGCAGTCTCCGCCACCTTGCGCAGCGACCTGAGGAATGCCGGGCTCAGCGGGTCGAAGCGTCCAGCGAGGCGCGTATTGCCCCGGTCGCTCGCCATCATGAACTGCATCAAGTCGTTCGACCCGACCGAAACGAAATCCACCACGTCGAAAAGCTCTTCAAGCTGCCAGAGCAGCGCGGGAACCTCGACCATGACGCCGAGCACGACGCTCGCCGCGCCGCGATAGCCGTGGCGGGCGAGATGGTTCTGCTCGCGCTCGACGATGGCCTTGGCGCGCGTGAACTCGCCAATCTCGGTGACCATCGGGAACATCAGCCGCAGCTCGCGGCCGGCGGCCGCCTTCAGAAGCGCGCGGGCCTGCGTGCGAAGCAGCGCCGGCCGGTCGAGCCCCAATCTGATCGCCCGCCAGCCCATCGCCGGGTTCTCTTCGCGCTGGGCGCGCATATAGGGAAGCACCTTGTCGCCGCCAACATCGAGCGACCGGAACGCGACCGGCTTCCCGTTCGCCGCGTCGAGCACCTGCCGATAGAAGTTCTGCTGCTCGTTCAGGCGCGGAAAGCTGGAGGCGACCATGAACTGCAGCTCGGTGCGGAACAGGCCGATGCCGGCGGCGCCCGACTCCTCCAGATGCGGCATGTCCATCAGCAGGCCGGCATTCATGTGGAGCGCTATCGAGATGCCATCGCGCGTGATGGACGGCTCGTGCCGGAGCTGCCGGTACTGCTCCTGCCGGCGGGCGCGGAAGCGCACCTTGTCGGCGTAGGCGAGCTCGATGTCGGCCGGCGGCCGCAAATGCACCTCGCCGCTCTCCCCGTCGACGATGATCGGGTCGCCGGCCTCGGCGAGCGACACCACGTCGTCGAGCCGCCCGACGGTCGCCACATTCAGCGCGCGGGCGACGATAGCGATGTGGCTCGTGGGGCCCCCCTCCTCCAGCACCAGCCCGCGCACCCGCTCGCGGTCGTAGTCGAGCAGCTCGGCCGGGCCCATGTTGCGAGCGACGATGATCGCGTCGTCCGGCAGATCACCGGCATAGGGCCCGTGCGGCCGGCCCATCAGCTCGCGCAGCAGCCGGAACGCGAGGTCGTCGAAGTCGTGCAGCCGGTCGCGCAGGAACGGATCGGTCTGCCGCGCCAATTGGGCGCGCGTGTCGTTCTGCACGCGTTCCACCGCCGCCTCGGCGGTCAGCCCGCTGCGGATCGCCTCCTCCAGCCGCCTGGTCCAGCCGCGATCCTCGCTGAACATCTTGTAGGCTTCCAGGATTTCGCGATGCTCGCCCGTCCCCGCCTCGGCGCCGCGCACCAGCAGATCGTCGACGGAGAGCCTGAGGCTCGCCATCGCCGCGTCGAGACGCCTCAGCTCGTGCTCGACGTCCTCCGCGATGAGCTGGGTGACGACGACGCGCGGCTCATGCAGCACGACGTGGCCGAGCGCGATCCCCTCCACGAAAGGCGCGCCCCTGAGATGCACGGGACGGTTGACGTCGAGGTCGGTGCCAAGGACGGAAAGGTCCTCCATGTCGCCGGAGGCGAGCATCTCGGCGAGCACCATGGCGGTCGTCTGCAGCGCCTCCACCTCCTCCTCGGTGTAGGTGCGGTAGGAACGGTTCTGCACATCGAGCACGCCGAGCGTGCGGCCGGCGCGAAGGATCGGGACGCCGAGAAACGAGTGATAGATCTCCTCGCCCGTCTCCGGCAGGTAGGCGAAGGCGGGATGCGATTGCGCGTCCGGCAGGTTGAGGGGCCGCGCTTCCGCCGCGATCAGGCCGACGAGGCCGCGCCCGACCATCAGCGTCGCGCGGTGGACCGAGGTCGGCTTCAGGCCCTCCGTCGCGTAGAGCTCCAGCACGTTGTCCGCCCGCAGCACGTAGACCGAGCAGACTTCCGCGACCATGTTGGACGCGATAAGCCTGACGATCTTGTCGAGCCGCTCCTGGGCGCCGATCGGCTCCGCCATGACCTCGCGGAGCTTCCGCAAGAGGACACGCGGCCCGGCGAGCGCCCCCCGGGATGAGGACAAGCCGACCTCCTTGCCAGCGCGGCGGCAAGGGCAGCAACAGGCCCCGGCGCGCCGCAGGACCTCTTCAGGTCTTGTCGAGTTCGTATATTGAATGCAGCGTCCGCACCGCAAGCTCGGTATAGGCCGCATCGATCAGGATCGAAATCTTGATCTCCGACGTGGTGATGAGCTGGATGTTGATGCCGCGCGAGGCGAGCGCCTTGAAGGCCTCGGCTGCGACGCCGGCGTGGCTGCGCATGCCGATGCCGATCACCGACACCTTGGCCACGTCGCTCGATCCGGAAACGGTGCTCATCGCCACGCGGCCCTTGAGGCCCTCGATCAAGGCCAGGGAGCGCTCGAAATCCGCGGTCGGCACGGTGAACGTGATGTCGGTGGTACGGCCGTCCTCGGAAATGTTCTGAACGATCATGTCCACATTGATGCCGGATTCCGCGAGCGGGCCGAAGATCGCCGCGGCAACGCCCGGCTTGTCCTCCACGCCGCGGAGCGTGATCTTGGCCTCGTCCTTGGAATAGGCGATGCCGGTAACGAGCTGCTTTTCCACGATCTCGTCCTCGTCGCAAATAAGGGTTCCCACCGGCTGATTGCCGGCCCCGGTCCTGATATTGTCGGGGTCGTCGAAGGAGGAGCGCACGAAGGTGCGCACTCCGTGCACCATGGCGAGCTCGACCGAGCGCACCTGCAGCACCTTCGATCCGAGCGAGGCCATTTCGAGCATCTCCTCGTAGGCCACCTTATGGAGGCGCCGGGCGGCGGGGACGATGCGCGGATCGGTCGTGTAGACGCCGTCGACGTCGGTATAGATGTCGCAACGTTCGGCGCCGATCGCGGCGGCGACCGCGACGGCGCTCGTGTCGGAGCCGCCGCGCCCGAGGGTCGCCACCCGATTGTCGGGCGACAACCCCTGGAACCCGGCGATCACCGCCACCTGGCCCTTCCCCAGCCGCTCAAGCAGGATATCGGAGCGGATGTCGGTGATGCGCGCGACGCCATGCGCCGCGTCAGTGCGAACGGGAACCTGCCAGCCGAGCCAGGAGCGCGCGTCGACGCCCATGCCCTGCAGCACGATGGCGAGAAGACCCGCGGTCACCTGCTCGCCGGAGGCGACGACGGCGTCGTATTCGCGCGCATCGTGCAGCACCGACGCCGCGCGGCAAAGCGCCACCAGCCTGTCGGTCTCGCCGGCCATGGCGGACACCACGACGGCGATCTGATGGCCCAGGTCGACCTCGCGCCGCACATGCCGCGCGACGTTGCGGACGTGGTCCAGATCGGCGACCGAGGTCCCACCGAATTTCATCACCAGTCGGGCCATCCGTGAAAGGTCCGTTCAACGGTCGCCGGAGCAGCCGGTTCTTTGATACGCAAGTGCCGGGAGCGCCGGCGGCGGATCCGCCGGCAGCGGCTCTTTATCGGCTTCGGCGCCGACCGGCAACCGGGCGGAGGAAAGAGCTTCGATGATTGACATCGGCAGGACCGGCCACATCTGGGGTCTTGGCAGTCATTAGCCGGCCAATCGAGGAGTGGAAAGCCATGCACAAGGTCGCCGTCATCGTCGGAAGCATCCGCAAGGACTCGATCAACAAGAAGCTGGCGAAGGCGCTGGAGAAGCTTGCGGAAGGAAAGCTCGACTTCGCCTATTCGCGGATCGACGACCTGCCGCTCCTCAACCAGGACGACGTGGACAATCCCGCCGCCGAAGTGTGGCGGTTCAAGCGCGAGATCGAGGCGGCGGACGCCGTGCTCTTCGTGACGCCGGAGCACAATCGCTCGATCCCGGCGGCAATGAAGAACGCCTTCGACTGGGGCTCGCGGCCGTGGGGCAAGAACTCCTGGCGCGGCAAGACGGCCGCGATCATCGGCGCGTCGGCCGGAAACATCTCGACGGCGCTGGCGCAAGCCCACCTTCGCACCATCATCGCCGGCCACGTCTCCGCCATACTCGGCAACCCGGAAGCCTATGTGCAGATGAAGGACGGCCTGATCGACGCGGACGGCACCGTGACGGACGAGACGACCCGAAAATTCCTGCAGACCTTCATCGACAATTTCGCCAGGCTGGTCGCCGCCATGGCCAAGACCTGAGGCCCGCCCGCTTCAGGGCGCACGGCTCCGACCGCGTTCGGCTCCGCAGAACCTTGAGTCGAAGCCGCCTCGCCGGCCCTCGTCCAGCAGCTCGCGGAGCGCGGCACTGTCGAGGCTATGTTCCCCGGCTTCCGCGATAATCTCGTCCGCCGCCTTCCGCGCTTCGGCCAACGCCTCGGAGGTTGCGCGCCGGATAACGATATTGCCGCCGCGTGCTTCAATGTCGACGCGTTCGCCGTCTTCTATCCCGGCGGCACGTACGATTTCCCGGGGCAGACGAATTGCCCGATTCCTGCCCTATCGGCCCACGCTGACCCGCGCCACTACCGTCTCCATAGCATGAATATCCCACAGCATATCCTCTACCGCCGGTTTGACCAGC
>DASWJZ010000365.1:0-4184 GCA_036396875.1 Propylenella sp. | reverse complement strand
GCGCGATTTCGCCGATTTCCTGCCACAATCCGTCCGCCGTACCGCCATCACAAGCCAAATACGCCTGACGGTCAAGTACGGGTTTCCTTGGCGTTTCGCACCGGCTGCCCTATTCCCGATGCCGGGAGGACCCTTCGACACGATGGCAGCCGACGACGATTCGACCGGCCCGAGCTCCTTCGGAGACCGGATCGATACGATCCTTACCCATGCAGGGCTTTCGCCTTGGAGCTTCCACGGCTTCGTCAACCCGCCGGTGGTGCGGGCCTCGACGGTGTTGTTCAGGAACGCCGAGGAGATGAATGAGCGGCGCGGCGCCCGCTATTCCTACGGGCTGACCAACACGCCGACGATCGAGGCGCTGGTCGAAGCGCTGAGCGTGCTCGACGGGGCGGCCGGAACCGTGCTCCTGCCGTCCGGCCTCGCCGCCGTGACGACGGCGATCCTCGTCGCGGCGCGGCCGGGACGAAAAATCCTTGTGCCGGACAACGTCTATTCTCCCACGCGGCGCTTCTGCGATGAAAGTCTTCCGGCCCTGGGCGTCGAGACCGTCTACTACGATCCCCTGATCGGGAGCGGCATCGCGGAGCTTCTCGACGGGACGGTCGCGCTCTTCCTGGAAGCGCCCGGCTCGCACACATTCGAGATGCCGGATCTGCCCGCGATGGTCGCTGCCGCCCGCGCCGCCCGCGTCATGACCATGATGGACAACACCTGGGCGACGCCCCTCATCTATCGGCCGCTCGATCACGGCATCGATCTGGCGATCTATGCCGGCACGAAATATCAGGGCGGTCACTCCGACCTGTTGATCGGCTCCATCTCCGCCAACGAGACGGCTTGGCCGGCGCTCAAACGCTTCCACAGAAATCTCGGGACGCAGGCCGGCACCGAAGAGATCTGGCTGACGCTCAGGGGCCTGCGCACCATGGGCGTGCGGCTTGAGCGCCACGAACGGAGCGCGCTTCAGATCGCGCGCTGGCTTAAGGGGCGGCCGGAAGTTTCGCGGGTGATGCACCCTGCCCTTCCCGACGATCCCGGTCACGCGATCTGGAAGCGCGACTTCGGCCGATCGTCCGGCCTCTTCGGTTTTGTCCTCGAAGGCGGGGAGGCGCACGCCGCCGCGTTTCTGAACGCCCTCGGTCTGTTCGGCCTCGGCTATTCGTGGGGGGGCTTCGAAAGCCTGGCGGCACCGGGAGAGCTTCGGCATTCACGCACCGCGAGGCCATGGACCGAGGGGCCGACGATCCGACTCCATGTCGGGCTCGAGGATGTCGCAGACCTTATCGCCGATCTGGAGCGCGGCTTTGCGGCTATGGCGGCCGTCTAGGTTCGCGCGCCTGCGCATTGCCGCCGAACGGGCCGGGCGAAGATGGCCGCTGGTCGACCGCTACGGGGCGGCGATGGCGCGGATCGCATGGAAGACGGCGCGCGCCGAACTCGCCATCCTCGTCACGTTCTTGATCGTAGCGGGCGGCGTCTGGGCGTTCGTCCTACTGGCCGGGGAGGTCGCCGAGGGCGAGACGGAGGCGTTCGACCGCGCCGTGCTGCTCGCCTTCCGCAGCTCCGCCGATCCCTCCGATCCGATCGGACCGGGTTGGCTGGAAGAGGCCGTGCGCGACGTGACGGCGCTCGGCAGCAACGTCGTCCTGACCTTCGTGACGCTTGCCGTCATCGGCTATCTCGTGCTCGCCCGCAAGCGCGGCGCCGCCTTGCTGGTTGCCGCCTCGGTCGGCGGCGGAACGCTGATCGGCACCCTGCTCAAGGCGGTGTTTCAGCGCCCCCGTCCCGATCTCGTCCCGCACGGCATGGACATCTACACGGCGAGCTTTCCGAGCAACCACGCAATGTTGTCGGCCGTCACCTACCTGACGCTCGGCGCGCTGCTGGCGCGGCTGCATGACGGCCGGGCCATCAAGATTTATTTCCTGCTCCTGTCCGTGCTCCTTACCGTGATGGTCGGCCTGAGCCGCATCCATCTCGGCGTGCACTGGCCGACCGACGTGCTCGCCGGCTGGGCGATCGGCGCCGCCTGGGCGATGGGCGTCTGGCTCGCGGCGCTGCTCCTGCAGCGGCGCGGCGCGGTCGAGAGGCCGGGCGGCTGAGCGGATCGAGGGTAGGAATCTGCTGGAATCCGCCCATTTCGCTCCGTACGGGCGCCGCCTGAAGGGCGGCTTTGCGAAGATATCCGCACCCCTCCGCTTGACCGGCGCGGCCTCATCCGCCACATCGGGCGGGATTCCAGGCGTCGGGGCATAGCGCAGTCTGGTAGCGCACCTGCTTTGGGAGCAGGGGGTCGCAGGTTCGAATCCTGCTGCCCCGACCAATAAAATCAAATATTTAGCTGGTCTTTAGAGCTGCAACTCGGCGCCGCGGGCGGATTGCGGGCGGCGACGCCTCCTTCAACCGCCGGAAGCGGGCGGCGGTCTTTGACGCGGGGTTCTCTACTGCCGCGGGAGGTGCGAGAATGGTTGCAATACGTCCGGGCCAACCGGCGCATCGCATGCCAATCGGTGCCGGGGGACAGAGACCTTGGGTCGGCAGCCGGCAAACAGGAAGCGCTTGCTTCTTCTGGAGTCGCTCGACCGCGCCGTGACGGATCCGGCCGTCTGGCGCGAGGTCTGCGACGGGCTTGCCGACCTCGTTGACGCGACCGGCGCGTTGATCGTGCCCGCCGATGCGGCCTCTCGCAATCGCGCCGTGCCGCATTCGGAGTCGCTCGGCGAGATTTGGAGCCGCTATCTGGAAAGCGACTGGCGGCGCCGCGACCCGCGGCAGAAGGCGTTCGCCATCGCGGCCGAGAAAGGCTTCGCCACCGATCACGACATCATCGCGCCGGAGGCGATGCGCAAGCACCCGTACTACGCGGAGTTCCTGCGGCCGGCGGGGCTGCAATGGTTCGTCAGCATCTCCTTCAGCGTCGACGGCAGGCTCTGGGCGGCCGCCGCGCACAGGGGCCCGCGGCGCGGCCCGTTCATGGCGGAGGAGATCCGGGAGTTCACGCGGGTGCGGCAGCCGCTTGCTTTGGCGGCGAAGCAGGCGGCCGTTCTCGGCCATCGGCGCCTGGAGTCGGTCGACGCCGTCCTGGCGGAGGCGGCGCGCGGCGTGGCGGCGCTCGACTGGGCGGGGCGCATCGTCTGGATGAACCCGCGGGCCGAGGAACTGTTGAGCGGCGTGCAGCTCGCCCGCGGCCGCCTTCGGAGCGACGACGCGGCGCTCGACGGGAAGCTCGGCAACCTTGTCGACGCTGCAATCGGCTTCCGCCGGACTGCCGGCGCCCTCGTGCCGGCCCCCGTGTTTCTTCCCGCCGGCGGCGGACGCACGCTTTTAGTGAACGTCATTCCGATGCCGCGGGATTTTCAGGCGCTGTTGAGCGGCGCCGCGGCGCTCCTGACCATGCATGAGGTTCGGCTGCCGCAGCGCGGGCTGCGCGGCGATTTCCGTAGGCGCTTCCGGCTGACCGCCCGCGAGGCGGAACTCGCGGCTGAATTGATGAACGGCAACGGCCTCGCCGCCGCCGCCGCCGCGCTCGGCATCTCGGTGCAGACGGCGCGGCAGCATCTGAAGGCCGTCTTCGTCAAAACGGGCGTCAACCGCCAGGCGAAACTGATCGCCCTGCTCGATCGGCTCCAGGAGTGATGTTCAAGTAGCTTGAAAATGCTTCTACAGACATTATTCTTTGCGGCTTCGGGTTTTCTCAAAAATGGCTCCGCGGCGTCCCGTCTGTCTACTTCCATGACTAAGTTGCCGTGACAGACCTGCCGCAATTCATCCCCCAAATGGGGAATGGTGCGCCTCGGCTTGTCTGTGCAATCGTTAGTCAGGAAATGGGATTGCCCGCCGCGCGGGCCCTCCAGATATGGATGCCGATTTCACCTCTGGCAGAATTCTTCTGCTGGAGATTTTGGCGTTATTTTTCAGATTGGACTATCCGAACACTAATAGTTAGTCGGCTTGTGCTTCGAATGTACAATTACGTGTCTTTAGATGCGTTAATTAAACGTAAAAAACTCTTTCTAAATACCTAAAACTGTGTTCAATCCTCGGTTGACCTCCCGACAGCCCCGGGCGGTAGGGGGGAGCGAACGCACTGCGCCTGGGAGGATGTCTCAACCCGCCTGCGGAAAGCGCGGGCCCTTCGAGAAGGAGAAAGTGAAATGTTGAGAAAGCTTACGGCAGGCCTC
>DASWJZ010000364.1:0-2174 GCA_036396875.1 Propylenella sp. | reverse complement strand
GCTGAACCATTGCACCTGGATGCAGGGAAGGGCGGCGCAGGAACTGAGATAGGCCATGATGTCGATGACGCCGGCATTGTTGTTGATGAAGCCGAAATTGTACTTCGATTTCGGCGGGTTCGGGCGATCCGGATCGGTTTCCGTGCGGTAGGTGAGGCGGTCGTGGTGGAGCCCCATATTGTGGCCAAGCTCGTGCGGAAACACGATTCCGCCGGCGAGGCAGTCCAGCGCGTGCTCGCTGAAACCGTAGTCGCTGGTCGCCGCGCTCGGGCTCACAATAATCCAGGCGAGGCCGCACAGGGTTGAGCTCTTGCGGACAATCAGGGCGACGAGGTCTGCATCGAGCTGATTCCGCTTGGTGCGAACGCTGGAGAGAGTGGCCGGATTATTGAAGCCGCTCACGTCGTCCAAGACCTTCAGCCACTGGTTGAACGTATCCGCGCCCTCATTGTAGGAGCCCGTCTTCATGGTGCCGACGAGCTTCAGCCGGATCTTGATTCCGGTGTTCGCATAGGCGGTGTTCGCCATCTGCAGCGCGAGCTTGATCTCGTTCACGACGTTGGCGGATTGATTCTTGGCCTTCTGGGTGTAGGCGCCGAGCACGGTGACGACGGTCTTCGCACGCGGCTCTACAATGCTCCGCTCGTCGGGCGACGGCGGAGGCAGATTTTCGGGCACGACGTAATCGTTTTCGTTGTGCGGGAGCCGCGACCGGTCGATTTCCGTGACGCGATGCAGGCCGCCGCCGACCGGATCGATGCGGAAGTAGCGACTGCCAAGCTGCACGGCGCCGGTGACCTCGCCGCTCCCGATCACCAACGCAGCGAAGCTGTAGCGCCTCCCGGAGATCTTTCCCGTCCAGGTTATGCCGCTGTCGCCGACCGTGTCGACATCGGTGCGCCGGAAGGTCGCCGCCGCATCCGGAAAAAGCTCGATGCGGATCACGCCGTCGAGGTTGCGCGCCCGCGCAACCCGATCCTGACGCAGGTCGTTGCCGGGCGGGGTGACGTGCCGCGACAGTTCGCCGAGATCGAGACGCACGACGCGCGAGCGCACCGCGGCAAGCGGCAGATCGGCGGTCGCAGCCGCGTCGGCTTCCGCCGCCGACACCGCGGCGAACAAGCCGGCGGCGGAGGCGGGCGCGCCCGTCAGAGCGCCGAGCAAAGTCAACGCCCAAGCGAGAGCGAACAGGTGGGCTCGTCGAACGAGTCGCGAGCGAAGAGAACGAGCGACTCGTGCGCCAGTCGACGGCCGGATCATCATGGTCCCCCTTCACCCGCCAGGGCCCGGTCGGATTGATGGGCCCCCGGCAAGTTCGCACAATAGGCTGGCGTGGCTATATCTGGAAGGGCGCAAACGGCGGCAGCTCACGTACACTTCCGGGACGCCGGCGCGGCGGCGTCTCGCGGAGCAGTCGGCGCAAGCCGGCCTCCGGCTACATTTCAGACAACCGATGGAAGGGCGTCAGCGCTTGCCGCCCGCCTTCCGCACCGCCGCGTCGTCGGCGTCCCATCCGGTCACGTCCGGATGCGCCGGCGCGGGCGGGTCGCTCGCCGGAAAGCTTTCGTCCAGCGCTTCGTCCAACCGTTCCTCTTCGTCCGGCCGCCGTGCCGTCTCGGCTTTCCCGCACCGCAGATCTTTCTCCGGCCGCCGCCTGCCGGAGCCGAACTCCTTGCCGGGCCCAACATCGCCCTTCGATGTCTTCATGTTCCGACCCTCGCACTCTGCCGCGCATGGGAAACGCGTGCCGGCCGGCCGCTGTTCCGTCCCGCGCCCGGCATGAATCGCCGCCATCCCATGAGGACGGCCGATGCGCCCTGCTTGGGCGGTCTCGGTCCGGGCCTGACGCCCGAACCGGGATGACAAACGGGGAGGAGACGCTTATATGGCTCTCCGCCCGCTCCCTTCGTCTAGCGGTCCAGGACGCCGCCCTCTCACGGCGGAAACAGGGGTTCGATTCCCCTAGGGAGCGCCATCCTCATTCTCCTACCGTTGATGTTGCTCGGCTTTTCGGCCGAATTGTCAAACCCGTCGCTAAGGTTTGACACTTGATGTTCTGTTTTCGGGCTCCGGAAGGTCGGTGATCGTCGCCATCGCTTCGACCGCGAGCCGCGCCCGGTTCGCCGCTTCGGTGTAGGTCATGACTTCGGTGATATTCCGGTGTCCGCTGATAG
>DASWJZ010000363.1:0-7860 GCA_036396875.1 Propylenella sp. | reverse complement strand
GGTTCCAACCGGAGTCGAACTCCGCGACGCAAGTGCCATCCTCCCGGAGAATAGAATGTTCTTCTACGCGGTGGGACCAGGTCGCGGCAGCGTGGCGGGATTCAGCAATCTCTTTCGTTACCGCTTGCTGCACGATCACGGTGGCTGGTGGGTAGACGCGGATGTCACCTGCCTGTCGGCCGAAATCCCGGAGCCCGAAATCTTCTTTGGTCGGCAACGTGACGGCAACGTCGGCAATGCAATCCTGCGGTTCCCGCCCCGCCACGGACTGACGCTTCGCCTGTATGACGCTGCGCAAGCCGCCGGTTCGAATATTCGCTGGGGCGAGACCGGACCGAAGCTGATGACTGCGATGGTTGAGGGGGCGGGGCTGACGCAGTGGGTGAAGCAGGCCGAGCTGAGCTACCCGATCGACTGGCAAGACGCCCTCCATGTCCTGATGCCGGACAGAACCGAGGAGGTCCGCACGAAGGTCCGCCCCGTATCACTCCTGCATAGATGGAACGAGATGTTCCGCCGGGCGGCCGTAGCGAAATGGACCGCGCCCCCGCCGGGGAGTTACATGGCCGAACTCTTCCGGGCACATCGCATCGAAACCTGCGACCGCGCTGTCTATTCCGCCGACGAGATCTCGCGCCTCAACGCGAACCTCCTCGCGGGGTGGAAGCGAAAGCGCGGGATCCGCAAGCCCACGAACGATTCGGATGCGGGGGCGGCCGTCAGCGGACAAAATGCGCATTGAGCCCAAAACGGCGGTGGCTGAAGCCGCCGGGGTCCAAGAAGCTCGACTGCCGACAGCGTTCCGGCGGTCGACCGGACGTTAACGGGATGTCACGCGGCGGCTCCGATGCGTGCCGGCCTTTCCCGTCTCCGCCTGCGGCGGCTAAGATGGGCGGCTACGGATGATCTGGAGGTGGGAAGGATGCGGGTTGCCAGCGTGGCGCCGTTCGCGGCGCGCCTTCGGTGGGCGGTCGCGCTTGCCGTTCTCGCGGCAGCAGCGCTTTCGCCTGCCGCCGCTGTCGAGCGCGTCGCCCTGGTCATCGGAAATGCGAGCTATGCGGGCGTCGGCCGGCTGCAGAATCCGGTCAACGACGCCACGGCGGTCGCGGCGTCGCTGACCCGGATCGGATTCGACGTCACGCATCTCAGCGACCTCGGCGCCGCCGGCATGCGGCGCGCCCTGCAGGATTTTGAAGACGCTGCGAGGGGCGCGGTGATCGCCCTCGTCTACTATGCCGGGCACGGCATCGAGGTGGACGGCGAGAACTATCTGGTGCCGGTGGACGCCAAGCTGCTCCGCGACACGCATGTCGAGGACGAGACGGTGCCCCTCTCCCGCGTCCTGCGGGCGATCGAAGGGGCCTCGCAGTTGAAACTGGTGATGCTCGACGCCTGCCGCAACAATCCCTTTGCGGCGCAGATGGAGCGCAGTTCGGCCGCGCGCTCGATCGGACGCGGCCTTGCACGGGTCGAACCCGCCGCCAAGACGCTGGTCGCCTACGCCGCCAAAGGGGGCACGACCGCGGAGGACGGCGACGACGAACACAGCCCGTTCGCCGCGGCGCTGCTAAACCACATTGAGACCCCCGGCCTGGAAATCAATTTCCTCTTCCGCATCGTCCATGACGAGGTGTTCGAGGCGACCGGGCGAGCGCAAGAGCCCTTCGTCTACGGCTCGCTCGGGGCAACGCCGATTTATCTGGTCCCGGGAGAGACCCCGCCCACCGCGCCAGCATCTCCCGGCGCAGCGCCCGAGGCGCCGGCGTCCAGCCCCGACGCCGCGGAGGCCGATTATCTGGCCGCGCTTCGGACGAACACCGAGCAGGCCTATCGCGACTTTCTGCGAACGCACCCGACCTCGCCGCGCGTCGCGCAGGTGAATTCACTGATCGGCGCGCTGGTCGAGAACGAAATCTGGGAGAGCGTGGCGGACGAGGATACCGTCGCCGCCTATCAGCGCTACCTCGCCGCTTTTCCGGGCGGCGTCTACAGCGACGCGGCGGGTGACCGTATGCGCCAGCTCGTCCGCGAGCGGCAGCAGGTCGCGAGCCGGGAACCGACGCCCTCGGCTCCTCAATCAGACAGCTGCGGTCACCCGCACGGGAACTATCGCGTTACCGGGATAGCGGCAAACGACGTCCTCTGGGTCCGCGAGCGGCCGGACCGTGACTCGGCGCAGCGGGGAAGCATCCCGCCCGGCGCCGACGGGATCGGTGTCGGGCGCTGCGTCGCCGTTGAGGGCTACCGATCGCCGTGGTGCGAGGTTCGCTACAGCTGCGTCTCCGGCTGGTCCTACGCGCGCTATCTGGAGGAAGCCGGTGGCGCAGCGACGGAGGAGACTTATCGCGTCTACGGCGTCGCCGCCGACGATGTCCTCAACATGCGCAGCGGCCCAAGCACCGGCTATCCGATCGTTGCCGCCATCCCGCCGAACGGACGCGGCGTCGCCATTTCATCGTGCCGCAGAATCGCCGGATACAGCAACAAATGGTGCCTCGTCGCCTGGCAGGGCGTCAGCGGCTGGGCATCGGCGTGTTGCCTCGCCGGAGAATCGTCCGGCCGCCGGCCGGACTGACTTGCAGGGCCGGGGTCAGACCTTCAGGGGCACGCGCGGCACCGAACCGCCGCCTTTCGGCGGGCCGCTCTTCGGCAGACCACCGCTCCGCGGTCCGCGCGGCGGTTTCCGCTTCTCCTTGTTCGAAGCGCTCAGCGGCTTCTCCTTGCGTGTGGCGTTCTCGTCGGGGATCGCCTCGAGCTTCAGCCCGGTTCCCCCTTCGGCTTTCTCCTCCACGCTGACCTTGACGACGCCGCCTTTCTGCAGCTTGCCGAACAGAACCTCGTCCGCCAGCGGCCGCTTGATCTCCTCCTGGATGAGGCGGCCGAGCGGGCGAGCGCCCATTCGTTCGTCATAGCCGCGCTCGGCAAGCCAGGCCGTCGCCTTCTCGTCGAGCTCGAAAGTGACGCCGCGGTCGGAAAGTTGGGCTTCCAGCTGCAGCACGAATTTTTCCACCACGCGGTAGACCACTTCCGGAGGCAGCGCGCCGAAGGCGATCGTGGCGTCGAGCCTGTTGCGGAACTCCGGCGTGAACAGGCGATTGATCGCCTCTTCGTCCTCCCCGCTTCGCCGCGAGTGACCGAAGCCGATCGCCGCCTTGGCCATTTCGGCAGCGCCGGCATTGGTGGTCATGATGAGGATCACGTTGCGGAAATCGACCTGCTTGCCGTTGTGGTCGGTGAGCTTCCCGTGGTCCATCACCTGCAGGAGGATGTTGAAGATGTCCGGATGCGCCTTCTCGATCTCGTCGAGCAGCAGCACGCAGTGCGGCGTCTGATCCACTCCGTCGGTCAGTATGCCGCCTTGGTCGAAGCCGACATAGCCTGGCGGTGCGCCGATCAGCCGCGAAACGGTGTGCCGTTCCATATATTCGGACATGTCGAAACGCAGGAGCCTGACGCCGAGAAGCTCGGCAAGCTGACGGGCGACCTCGGTCTTGCCGACGCCGGTCGGGCCGGAAAACAGATAGCAGCCGATCGGCTTCTCCGGCTCGCGCAGGCCGGCGCGCGCGAGCTTGATCGCCGCCGAAAGCATGTCGATCGCCTTCTCCTGCCCGAACACGACGCGCTTCAAATTCGTGTCGATGTGCTGCAGGACCTCGGCATCGTCCTTGGAGACCGATTTCGGCGGGATGCGCGCCATCGTCGCGACCGTCGTTTCGATATCCTTGATGCCGATCGTCTTCTTGCGCCGCCCTTCCGGCAGCAGCTTCTGCGAGGCGCCGGACTCGTCGATCACGTCGATGGCCTTGTCGGGCAGCTTGCGGTCGTTGATGTAGCGCGCCGAGAGATCCACCGCGGCGCGGATCGCCTCGTTCGTGTAGCGGACTTTGTGGTGGTCCTCGTAATAGGGCTTCAGTCCCTTCAGGATCTGCACCGTGTCGGGGATCGACGGCTCGTTGACGTCGATCTTCTGGAAGCGCCGGACCAGCGCCCGGTCCTTCTCGAAAAACTGCCGGTACTCCTTGTAGGTCGTGGAACCGATGCAGCGCAGATTGCCGGAGGCGAGCGCCGGCTTTAGCAGGTTGGAAGCGTCCATTGCGCCGCCCGAGGTCGCCCCGGCGCCGATGACCGTGTGGATCTCGTCGATGAACATGATGGCGTGCGGCTGCGCCTCGAGCTCCTTGATGACCTGCTTCAGGCGCTCCTCGAAGTCGCCGCGATAGCGGGTCCCGGCGAGCAGCGCGCCCATATCGAGGGCGAAAATCGTGGCCCCATCGAGAACTTCCGGCACGTCGCTCTCGACAATCTTCTTCGCCAGCCCCTCGGCGATCGCCGTCTTCCCCACCCCCGGGTCGCCCACATAGAGCGGATTGTTCTTCGAGCGGCGGCAGAGGATCTGGATCGTGCGGCGAAGCTCAATCTCGCGGCCGATCAGCGGATCGATCTTGCCGGCGCGAGCCTTCGCATTGAGGTTGATGCACCAGGCGTCCAGGGCGCTCTCCTTGCCGCTTCCTTCCTCGCCGTCCTCGCTGTCGCGGGCCTCCTCGCGAGCGCCGCGGACGGGGCGAATCTCCTCCGCGCCGGCGCGCTTGGCAATGCCATGCGAGATATAGTTCACCGCGTCGTAGCGGGTCATGTCCTGATCCTGCAGGAAATATGCCGCGTGGCTTTCGCGCTCCGCGAAGATCGCGACGAGGACATTCGCGCCGGTGACCTCCTCCCGCCCGGACGATTGAACGTGAATCACAGCGCGCTGGATGACCCGCTGGAAGCCGGCGGTCGGCTTGGCGTCCTCGCCGTCGAGACTAACGAGATTGGCGAGCTCGGTATCGATATATTCCCTGATGTCGGCGCGGAGCTTCTCGAGGTCGACGTTGCACGCGCGCATCACCGCCGCCGCATCCTTGTCCTCGGTCAAGGCAAGGAGGAGATGTTCGAGCGTGGCGAATTCCTGGTCGCGCTCGTTGGCGAAACCGAGCGCCTTGTGGAGGGCCATTTCCAGCGAGCGAGAGAATGACGGCACGTGAGACCTCTCTAATACAGGCCGACCCGGCCAAACCGGCCCGGCCGATTCATCGTCCCCCTTGCATCATATAGGCGTCGACCGCCTTCGTTCACGTCTTTTCCATAACGCACTGCAGCGGATGCTGGTGCTTGCGCGAGAAATCCATCACCTGCGTCACCTTGGTCTCCGCCACTTCGTAAGTGAAGACGCCGCATTCGCCGACGCCGTGATTGTGAACGTGCAGCATGATGCGGGTCGCGTCGTCCTGGCTCTTGCCGAAGAAGCGCATAATCACGTGGACGACGAATTCCATTGGCGTGTAGTCGTCGTTGAGCAGCAGGACCCGATAGAGGTTCGGCCGCTTCGTCTTCGGGCGGGTCTTGGTGACGACCGCCGTGCCGGCGCCCGTCCTTCCGTCGTCCCCTTTCCTCGTGTCCTTGGCCATACCACGTCCCGGAGCACTTCCCGCGCGACCATAATTTAAGCGCTTCGAGCGTCATTGTCAGGGTTCTCGGTGCCGCCCCGCCGACTGCCATGAAAAGACCATACCGCCAAAACAGAAACGCCCGGTCAACGACCGGGCGTTTCAGACAATCGTGAGACCGGAAGGCTTACTTCTTGGCAGCGGGGACGTAGCCCTCGAACGGCTTCACGCTGTCCCTGACGAGGTCGAGGTAGATCTCGCCGAAGCGCGTCGCCTGTCCGACCGCCCTCTCGTAGCTCGAGCGGAGGAACTCGGTCTGCGCCTCGATCGCGACGTCGAGCGACTTCACGCCGAGCAGCTTCTCCAGATGCGCCGCGCTCTCCTCGAAAGCCTGCTTGGAATACCCGGCCGACTCCGTGGCCAGGGTCTGCCAGCCGCGCGACAGCGTGCTGAAGCTCTCAAGGGTGCGGTTCATGTTCTCCCGTCCAACCTTCTGGACGTCCTCAAACCCGTTCATCATGGTGGTCATCCTGTCTTGCGCAACGCCCCGCGCCCGCGGGTTCCGCAACGTCATATATGCACTGCAGCATAGAGTGCAAGTGTCTTTTGCATCGCAACACAAAGAGGGGGAGGCAGGCCATGCAGGTGGCCGCTTTACGGATTCGTAACGCCAAGATTTTTAGGGTGTGGAAATCGTTACCCGGCCGGCCCCGGTTCGACCGGCCATCGCGTTGAGCAAGAGGTCCGTTGTGACGAGGCGTTTCGCGTTGCGTTCCCCCAAGATTGCGCCCTTTCTCCTTGTTCCGGCTTTCGTGCTGGCGGTTTCGATCGCAGGCTTCGTCTCGCCCGCTGCGGCCAACGCGAAGTATGCCGCCGTCGTGGTGGACGGCAATTCCGGGCGCACGCTCTTCGCCCGCAACGCCGACGCCCAGCGCTATCCCGCTTCCCTCACCAAAATGATGACGCTCTATGTCGTCTTCGAGGAAATGGACGCCGGACGGCTCAAGCTCGACAGCCGCCTGTCCGTCTCCGCCAATGCGGCAAAGCAGTCGCCCTCCAAGCTGGGGCTCCGGGCGGGGTCATCGATCACGGTCGAGGACGCGATCAAGGGGCTCGTGACAAAATCGGCCAACGACGTTGCGGTTGTGGTGGCCGAGAACATCGGCGGCAGTGTTGCGGGCTTCGCCGGCCGCATGAACCGTGCGGCCCGCGCCCTCGGCATGAACCAGACCACATTCCGCAATCCGCACGGCCTGCCCAATTCCGGGCAGGTCACCACCGCAAACGACCTGGTGCGGCTGGCGCGCGGTCTGCAGGACCGCTTCCCTGGCTATTACAAGTATTTCGAAACCCGAAGTTTCACCTATCGGGGGGCCCGCTACGGCAACCACAACCGGCTCCTCGGGTCCGTGAAGGGCGTCGACGGCATCAAGACCGGCTACATCCGCGCTTCCGGGTTCAACCTCGTCACCAACGTGCGCCGCGACGGACGGCATATCATTGCGGTGGTGATGGGGGGCAAGACCGCGGCAAGCCGCGACGCGCACATGCGCGAGTTGATTGCGAAATATCTTCCGGAGGCTTCGCGCGGCGACCGCACCGCGCCGCTCCTGATCGCCGACACCGGCGCCCTGCCGGCCGCCGAGGCCAGGATACCGCGCGCCCGTCCGGAGACGGAGACGCCATCCGTGCTCGCCTACGCGGGGGCGGAGGGGCCGCGCGATATCGTCTCCGCCGCCATGGCCGAGGCCGCAATCCCGCAGGGCGACGTGTCAGGCGCAGCGGAGCCAATGGATCCCGTGGCTGAGCGCATCCTCGCGGCTACCGAGGTGGCCGAGCTCGCATCCGACGACGCGCCGGGACAGGCGGCAGATCCGATCGCCCGCCTGACCCAGCTCGCCCGCCTCCGTGCCGGGAAAGCGGATATCATAGCCGAGGGACCGGCCGCGGGCGAGGAAGCCGCCTCCGGCCAGGCTGGATGGCATATCCAGATCGGCGCCGTTCCCACCGAGGAAGGCGCCGAAGCGCTCATTGAGAAGGCGCAAGCCTCGATGGGAGAGGTGCTGGCGTCGCTCTTTCCTCTGACGCAGGAGATCGAGCACAAGGGGACGAAGCTCTACCGCGCCCGCTTCGCCGGCTTCACGGACAAGGCTGAAGCGCGGGCGGCTTGCGACAGGCTGAAGAAGAAGTCCTTCGCTTGTCTCGCCGTTCTGAACTGAGGCCTAGCGATGCCTACCGAGGATGCGGTCCTTGGCTTCGTTGATTTTGGCGGCAAGCGCGGCCGAGCCGCCGCGGTCGGGGTGCACCTGCTTGATCAGCCGTCGGTGCGCCTCGCGGACTTCCGCCTCGCTGGCGCCCGCCTCAAGCCCCAGAATTTCATAGGCTTCCTTCGCGCCCATGCCGCCCGGACGCGGCGGCGCGCTCTGCCGTTGCG
>DASWJZ010000362.1:0-8379 GCA_036396875.1 Propylenella sp. | reverse complement strand
TGCGGATCGGGCTTTTGGCCTGGCATTCGGTCGAACGGAACGTCGTGAAGTCGTGCGTGCCGACGAGCCGCTGCGCGGCGCGGTACATGGCGACCGCGTCGAGCGGCCGCGCCACGTGCCAGACACGGCCGCGATCGAGTGCCGGCGGCGTGCGGCGGGTCAGGATACGGTAAAGATAATGGCGGCGGATTGCCGAATAGCGGGCGTCGAAATCGGCCGCCGCGGCTTCCGCCAGGAGGATGGCCACCGGCTCGGGCCGGAGATGCGCGTTGAGCCCCTCCCGGAGCTTGCTGCCCGCCCAGTCCCGCGCGAGATCGAAATGCGCTGCCTGAGCGATCGCGTGCACGCCTGCATCGGTGCGGCCGGCGCCGTGCACCGTCACGTCCTCCGCGGTCAGTCGTGCAAGCGCCTCCTCGATCGCCTGCTGCACCGAGCGCCCGTTCGCCTGCCGCTGCCAGCCGACGAAGGGGCCGCCGTCATATTCAATCGTGATCTTGTATCGGGTCATTGGCGGACAGCGCTGCGAAGGCGGGCGCGTAGGCGAGCCGCCCCTCCCAGGGCGCCGCGCCGAAGGAGAGCGCCATCAGATAGGGCGACTGATACTCGCTGATGAAGCGCGCCGCCCGTTTGTTGCTGTAGCCGAAGCGGCCGTAATAGGCTGGCTCGCCGACTACGACCGAAAGGGTCTCGCCGCGCGCCGCGAGGCAGGCGTGCGCCTCCCGCACAAGGCGAGTGGCGACGCCGTGCTGCTGGTACTCCGGATAGACCGCGAGCGGGGCGAGCGCGACCGCGGGAAATGGCGCGCCCTCGCCCTCCACCCAAAGCCGCGAAAAGGCGGTATGGCCGATGACGATGCCGTCGTCCTCCGCCACCAGCGAAAGGACGAGGTCGCCGTCGCGGCGGAGATTGTCGACCAGGTCGGCCTCGCCGAAGCCGGGAAACGATACTTCGAGCAGATCGCGGATCTGCGAAATGTCGTCCGCATCCTCCAGCCGCATGACGGCGTTGCCGGTCGGGATCTCAGGCTTGGCAGCAAGCAGTCTGTCGGAGGGTTGCCAGGGCAAGTTCGGGCTCCGCGCGCGCATATCATGGTTTTCGGAAATGCCGCCGAGGTCAACTTCAAACGCACGTCCGCACGGCTCAGGCGAGGGTGGCTGCCGCGTCGAGCCGCGCCCCGCGCAGAAATGCCTCCGCGGCGGCCGGGCGCTTGCCGGCGCGCTGCAGCTCCAGAAGCTCGAGCGCGCCTTCGCCGCAAGCGACGATGAGCGGATCAAGACTGAGAAGAGTGCCGGGCGGTCCCGATCCGGCGGCGGCCCGCGCTTTAAGCACCTTGACGCGCTCCGGCGACTTGCCGAGCGGCATTTCGCACCAGGCGCCGGGGCTCGGCGACAGGCCGCGGACGAGGTTTGTGGCCTCCGCCGCCGGCCGCGTCCAGTCGATGCGGGCCTCCCTCCTCGATACCTTCCCGGCATAGGCCACGCCCGCCTCCGGCTGCGGTGTGCAGGAAAGCGCCCCGCGTTGAAGTGCGGCGAGCGCACGCCCCATCAGGTCGGCGCCGATGATCGCGAGCCGGTTGTGCAGGCTCCCGGCAGTCTCCTCCGCTCCGATCGGCACGCGCTCCATGAGGCACACCGGCCCGGTGTCGAGCCCTTCCGTCATGCGCATCACCGCGGCCGCCGTCTCCGCGTCGCCCGCCATGATGGCGCGTTGGATCGGGGCGGCGCCGCGCCAGCGGGGCAGCAGCGAGGCATGCAGGTTGAGGCAGCCCATGCGCGGCGCATCGAGGATGGCCTTCGGCAGGATCAGCCCGTAGGCCACCACCACCGCCACGTCCGCCTCGTGCGAGGCGAACTGCGCCTCCACGGCCGAGATCCTGAGCGTCCGCGGCATGACGAGCGGGATGCCGAACTCGCGCGCCTTCTCGTGCACCGGCGAGGGCTGTTCGGCCATGCCGCGGCCGGCGGGGCGCGGCGGTTGCGTATAGACGGCGACGACCTCGTGCCCGCGGCTGACGATCTCCGCGAGCGTCGGAACGGCGAAGTCCGGCGTCCCCATGAAGACGATGCGGAGGGCCATCTCAGATCCGGTGCTGGCGCTGGCGTTCCTTCTCGCGCGCCGCCTTGGTGAACTTCTTCACGACAAGGTCACGTTTCAGCTTGGAGACGTAGTCGATGAAGAGCACGCCGTTCAGGTGGTCCACCTCGTGCTGGATGCAGATGGCGAGCAGCCCGTCCGCTTCGCGCTCCTGCAGCACGCCATGATAGTCGAAATAGCGCACCCGCACCCGCGCCGGCCGCTCCACCTCCGCATAATAGTCGGGGATCGACAGGCAGCCCTCCTCATAGGTCGACCACTCGTCCTCGGAACGCCAGACGATCTCCGGATTGACGAGGAAGAGCGGGTTCTTCGGCTCCTCCTCGCGCGCGATGTCGATGGTCACGATCCGCCGCGGCTCGCCGACCTGGATCGCCGCCAGCCCGATTCCCGGCGCCTCGTACATGGCGGCGAGCATCTGGTCCATGAAGCGCCGCGCCGCATCGTCGACGGTCTCCACCGGCGCGCTGGTCTGGCGGAGCACCGGGTCGGGAATCGTGAGGATCTCGAGTTTGGTCGTCATGCCCCGCGCGAGATAGGAGTTGGCTGAGCGGGGGTCAATCGCGGGCGAAGCGGCTAGACCGGCAAACTGACGGTCGCCCGCAGCCCGCCCTCCGGCCGGTTCTCCAGCTTCACGTCGCCGCCCTGCGCCCGAACGATGCCTCTTGCGATGGCGAGGCCGAGGCCGGCGCCGCCGGTCTCGCGGCTGCGCGAACCCTCCAGCCGCACGAATGGATCGAAGGCGCGTTCCAGCTCGGCGGCCGGGATGCCGGGGCCGTCGTCGTCGATGACGATCGCCACCTGCTCCGCGCCCGGTTCCACGCGCACGCGCCCGCGGACCCCGTGGAAGGAGGCGTTGTCGATAAGGTTGCCGATCGCGCGCCTGAGCGCCATCGGGCGGACATTGAGGGCAATCGGCGGGCTCTCCTCAAAACGCACGTCGCGCCCGCTCTCGGATGCGTCCTCGACGATGCTTTCGACGAGCGCGGCGATGTCGGTCAGGCGGCTCGTCTCGCTGGCGGCGTCGTCGCGGGTAAAGGCGAGCACGGCCTCGGTCATCGCCTGCATTTCGTTCAGCGTCTCCAGAATCTTCGCCCGCGCCTCCTCGTCCTCGACGAATTCCGCCCTGAGCCGAAGAGCGGTGATGGGCGTCCTCAGATCGTGTGCGACGGCGGCAAGCATGACGGTGCGGTCGCGCACATAGCGGTCGAGTCTTTCGCGCATGCGGTTGAAGGCGATGTTGGCCTGCCGCGTCTCCATCGGGCCGGTTTCCTTGAGCGGCGCGAAGCTTTCGCCGCGGCCCAGCTGGTCCGCTGCCCGGGCGAGCTGCCGAAGGGGCGCGCTCGCCCAGCGCACGCCGAATGCGCCGACCACGGCGACGGCCGCGGCCGAAATGAGGATCGAGGCGAGGAACGCCCGCCCGAGCGGCGGCACCGGCGGATGATCGGCAGCCGCATTGAGCCAGATGCCGTCTTGCAGCCGGATCGACAGAGTGACCCAGTGCAGGCGGCGGGGTCTCTCGCGCGTGTCATCCTCCGCCTCGTCGCCGTCGCGGCCGCGCGCGCGGGCATGCCAAAGCGCGATGCGCACATCCTCCACCCGCCGGCCGACCGCCGCGGCGAGGCCCTCGCGCAGCCGCATCGCGTCGGATTCGCCCGCCTCCGCGATCGCATCGGAAGCCAGCTGAATGCGGAACATCGGCGAGCTTGCGGTGGCGACCAGCCGCTCGTGTAGCTCCGGCGGCGATTCGTCGAGGAGCTCGACGAGGGTCACGATGCGCGTGAACAGGTCTTCGCGAAAGGCGCCGCGGAAGGCGGAGACGCGCTCGCCGGCGAAGAGCGCAAACGTCACGACCTGCGCCAGCACCAGGGTCACCACAAGCAGCAGCGCAAGGCGGCCGGCGAGGCTTCTTGGCCAGAGCCTCATACCGGCCTCACTTCGCCGGTGAAGCTGTATCCGTCGCCCCAGGACGTCTTGATGAGCTGCGGGTTGCGCGGGTCGCGCTCGAGCTTCTTCCTGAGCCGGCTGATCTGGTTGTCGATCGAACGGTCGAAGGGCTGCGCCGAACGCCCGCGCGTGAGATCGAGAAGCTGGTCGCGCGTCAGCACCATGCCGGGCCGCTCGACCAGCACCGAGAGGAGGCGGAACTCGCCGCTCGACAGCGGGGTCGCCACGCCGTCTTCGCCGATCAGTTCGCGGCGGGCGAGATCGAGCACCCACCGATCGAAGCCGAGCCGCCCGCCCGCGGCGGGCGACTGCGACCGGTGATGCGGGCCCGCTCGCCTGAGGACGGCCTTGATGCGCGCCAGCAGCTCGCGCGGATTGAACGGCTTCGCCAGATAGTCGTCGGCCCCCACTTCGAGCCCGACGATCCGGTCGGTCTCCTCGCCCATCGCGGTCAGGAGGATGACGGGGAGCCCCTCGTTCTCGCGGATGGAGCGGGTGAGCGAGAGGCCGTCCTCGCCCGGCATCATGATGTCGAGCACGAGGAGGTCGATCGTCGCCTTCTGCATTGCCCTGCGCGCCGCCGCGGCGCTTTCCGCCACGCTCGCCCGCATGCCGTTCCTGGCGAGATAGCGCGCCAGCAGGTCGCGGATCTCGCGGTTGTCGTCGACGATGAGAATATGCGGCGTCCGCTCCATGCGGAGGAGCTAACCGCAAGCGCGCCACCGCGCTCAAGCAAAAGTGTAACGGAGTGTAACCGGCATTCCCTTCGGCAGACATCGCGACAAAGACGCCGGTTGTGGGCGAATCTCTGCGACATTCGCGGCCCATATCCGCAGCGTCCAACCGAACGAATGGAGCTGAGACGATGAAGACAAGCGTGAAAGTTGCGATCGCCGCCGCCGGACTGGCGGTGCTCGGCGGAGGTTTTCTGGCGAGCGCCGCCCTGGCGGATGCCGGTTTCGGCCATCACCGCATGGGGATGATGGGCGGACACGGCGGGCCGATCGCGCACGAAATGCTCGCCAGCGTCGACACCAACGAGGACGGCGCCCTGTCGCAGGAGGAGATCGACGCGATGGTCGATGCCCGCTTCGCCGAATTCGACGCCAATGCCGACGGCAGCCTGTCGCTCGACGAGTTTCAGGCGCTGTGGGCGGAGATCACCAGGCCGATGGCGGTGCGCGCGTTCCAGTTCCTCGACCCGAACGGCGACGCCGCCGTCGCCAGAGCGGAGCTCGACGAACGCTTCGGCTCGATGGTGGCGCGCTTTGACCGCAATGACGACGGCGTCCTGTCGCCCGACGACCGCAAACGCGGCGGCTGGCGCCATCATTTCCGCGGCGGTGATGACGGCCGCGGCGACGACGGCCGCGGCGACGAGAATTAGCCGCTCGCGATATCGCCGGCGGCGAGCGGTATAGTCGCGCCGCCTGCCGCTCGCCGGAGGCGACCGGAGGCGCCGGAGCTTCGTACTTCGGCGCCTCCTTCCGAATCAGCTAAGCCGTGCCGATGGAAACGGTTGCCGCCGCAATTCCGGGCCCCCTCATCGCCGCCGGCGGCATCGTCATCGCGCTCGTGCTGGCCATCTGTCTTGCGGCCCTATGGTCCGCCCGGCGGGCCGGCTTGAGGGCGGCAGAAACGGCGCAAGCGCAGGCAGTCGATCTGCAGAGCGCCGTCGGCGCCCTGCGGCAGACGCAATCGGAGACGACTGGCCGCATCCAGGCCATGGCGGAGCTTCTGAGCGGCAAGCAGGCGGAGCTGAACCAGGCGCTGTCGGAGCGGCTCGACGGCATGTCGCACCGGCTGAGCCAGTCGGTCGGCGACGCGACGAAGAATACGCATGAGAACCTGAAGAGCCTGCATGAGCGCCTTGCCGTGCTTGACGCGGCGCAGCAGAACATCTCCGAACTCTCGGGTCAGGTCACGACGCTCGCCAACATCCTCGCCAACAAGCAGTCGCGCGGCGCCTTTGGCCAGGGGCGGATGGAAGCTATCGTCTCCGACAATCTGCCGCCCGGCTCGTTCGCTTTCCAGTTCACGCTGAAATCGGGCGGCCGGCCCGACTGCATCATCCGTCTTCCGAACGACGCGCCGCCGCTTGTCGTGGACGCCAAGTTCCCGCTAGAGGCGTACAACGCCCTGAAGGCGGCGGCGAGCCCGGAGGAGCTGAAGGCGGCACAGGTCCAGTTCCGCAACGACGTGGCCAGGCACATCAGGGACATCGCAGAAAAGTACCTCATCCCCGGGGAGACGCATGACACCGCCTTCATGTTCGTGCCGTCGGAATCGGTTTTTGCGGAGATCCACGAGCGCTTCGACGAGGTCGTGCAGCGCGCTTACCGGACGCGCGTGGTGATTGTCTCGCCCTCGCTGCTGCTTCTGTCGATCCAGGTCATCCAGCAGGTCCTGCGCGATCATCGGCTGCGCGAGCAAGCGCATGTCATCCAGGACGAGGTGCGGTTGATGATGGTCGACGTCGAGCGGCTGGACGAGCGCGTGCGCAAACTCGCCGGGCATTTTGGGATGGTGGAGAAGGATATCGAGCAGGTTCTGATATCGAGCGAGAAGATCGCCAAGCGGGGGCGCGGCATCGAATCGGTCGGCGTCGGGGTCGAGCCCGCCCAGCCTGCCACGAAGCTCTTGGAGAGCGACCTGTTCGAGGCGGAAAAGTGACACTACCTGAAGATGTAATTTATACGGGAAGCATCCTCAGGCTTTAGACGATTTGCGCCAAATCCGAGCGCCGGGACAAATGCTTCTGCAGGACCTTGGCGCGCAGATTCTCGTTTATGAAGCGCCTCATCATCCACGCACTGATCATCGCCGGCGTAATGTTCGGCTCGGACGTCTATGTGAACGGGGGCTCGGAGACCGCGTTGCTCCTCCACCAATTGAACCCGCGGGTCGCCTGGAACCAGGCGCAGATCCAAAGCTATCACGCCACCGCGTCGGTCACGCGCGGCGCCGTCGCCGTCCGCCCGCAGCTGACGCTCGCGAACTTCGACTAGGTCGCCGCGGCATCCGCCTCGGCGATGAAGCGTTCTTCCAGTTTAAGCGCGCGCTTCAGCGCCGGACGCGCCGCGCAGCGCTCTACGTAGTCGGCGACCGGGCCCTTCTCCGGAAAGAGCTTCCACAGGACGCCCCAGTGCAAATTCGAGCCGACGTAGACGTCGGCTGCCGAGAATCTGTCGCCGAGCAGCCACGGCGACGCCGCGACCGCTTCGGTCACGGTGCGCTCCATGGAGGCGAAGTCACCCCAGGCGACCTGACGCGCCGGCACTTCCCATTTGAAGAATTTTTCGCCGAAGGCCGGCTCCATGACGCCGGCGGCAAAGAACAGCCAGCGGAGATAATCGGCGCGCCGCGGATCGGTCGGCGCGGGCGCCAGCCCGACGCCGGGATATTTGTCGGCGAGATAGGCGAGGATCGCGCCGCTTTCGGCGACGGCGACGCCGTCATCCACCACCGTCGGCAGCTTGTCCATCGGGTTGAGCTTCAGGAACTCCGGCCGCTTGTGACCGGCCCCCGCATAGTCGACCGGCTCGATGCGGTAGGGCTCGCCGAGCTCCTCCAGGAACCACAGGGCACGGAAGGCGCGGGTCCGCGGCGCGTAGAAGAGCGCGATTCTGGCGTTTTCGACTGGCGGCATGGCGAAGACCCTCGGAATGCGTCTGTCAGAACGGCGTGCGGCTCCGCATCGCGGCGGCGAGCGTGCCGTCGTCGAGATAGTCGAGCTCGCCGCCGACCGGCACGCCATGCGCGAGCCGCGTTACCTTGACCTCGGCATTGTGCAACAGGTCGGTGATGTAGTGCGCGGTGGTCTGGCCATCCACCGTGGCGTTGAGCGCCAGGATAACCTCCTTCACGACGGAATCGTGCGCGCGCGACACCAGCGCATCGATGGTGAGATCGTCGGGGCCGACGCCTTCCAGCGGCGACAACGTGCCGCCGAGCACATGATAGCGGCTGTTGATCGCGTGCGCGCGCTCCAGCGCCCAGAGATCGGCGACGTCGGCGACAGCGACGATGATCGAGGGATCGCGCCGACCGTCGGTGCAGACCGTGCAGGGGTTCTGGCTGTCGATATTGCCGCACACGCGGCAGACCTGGATGGTCTCGAATACCCTCTGCAACGCAGCGGAGAGCGGCGCCATCAACTGCTCGCGCTTCTTGATCAGGTGCAGCGCCGCGCGCCGCGCCGAGCGCGGCCCGAGCCCCGGCAGGCGCGCCAGCAACTGGATCAGGCGCTCGATTTCAGGACCGGCGACGGACGTGGGCATTGGCGCTCGTACCCGGAATCACAAGTCGATGGTGCGGGCGTCATCGCGAGGAGCAAAG
>DASWJZ010000361.1:0-7984 GCA_036396875.1 Propylenella sp. | reverse complement strand
GCCGCGTGGCGGCCGGCGGTCTCGAGCAAGGGCCGATCGGCATGGAAGGCGGCGATGGCTTCGGCCAAATCCTCGACCCGCAGCCGGCCGTCCCGCAGCGGCAGGAGGGTTCCGGCGTCGCCCTCCCCGTCGCGGATCATCGATCCGATCTCGCCGATGTCCGTCGCGATGACCGGCTTCCCTTGCGCAAAGAAGTCGATGATCACGAGCGGCATCGATTCGCCGAGGAACCGGCTCGGCAGCAGCCCGACATCCGCCGCCGCGATAAAGTCCTGAAGATTGTCCACCTGGCCACGGAGGTGGACAAACGGCGGCGCTCCCGACGTCCGGAGTCGATCCGCCTCGGGTCCTTCACCGATGAGGATCAGGTCGACCATCCGGCCGTCGGCGTTCAGCCGCGCGACCGCCTCCACGGCTTCCCGCCAACCCTTCTCCCTTATCGCGCGGCTCGCGAGGCAAAGAACAAAGCTGCCGGAGCTCAGGCCGATCGCAGTGCGGTCGATCGGGTGCACCGGCTCCGGCTCGTAGCCGCTGCCAATCTTGAGCAGCCGCTTCGGAGCGCCGATCGCATCGAACACCTGCGTGTTCTTGTCCGCCGTATAGACCCATTGATCGACCCGCTTCAGCATCGATCTCATGCGGCCCGGAAAGCCGGGATCGATGCTCGGATCAGCCAGAAGCGTTTCGTGGCAGCCATGCATGGTGACGACCCACGGCACATGTGCCGGAATCGCCCCGCTGTTCGCGAGGACAAGGTTGTCCGCCCACCAGATCGAGGAGTGAACGATGTCGATGTCGAAATCCGCTAGGAGCCGCTCAAACGAGAAGTCGGCGCGCCCGGCGTCAAAGAGGGCTACCCGAGAATCGAGCTTTGCGCGCACCGCGCGGTGATCCGGATACTTCCGGGCGTTGAGGAGAAACGCACGGCCGCCGGCTTGCATCCAGGCGTTCGCCAGCCGGATCGCGAACATCTGGCCGCCTCCCGGGGACAGATCGGAGGCAACGACGAGCAGGCTCGGTTTCGCTTTCGGCGCTCCGGCATGCCGAAACGTCTTGCGGCGGATCTCCTCGCGCCGCCGCGGGTCGTCTATCCCGAAGCGATCGAGGTCCTCCTCGAGAAAGCGCCTGGCCTTGGCGATGGACTCAGCCGAGAGCCGGAAGGATTGGCCGATCTGGGACCGTACGACGGCAAGCTCGTCGAAATAGCGCTCGCTCCCTTCCGTCGCGTGCGTCACCGTCGCCGCGTGCCTGCGATGAAAGTTCAGCGGCTCGGCCTCGAATGAGACGGCGCCGCCGCGGGCTGCACGCAGATAAAAATGCCAGTCGCCGCAGAGCGATAGCTGCGACACGCGGTCGACGAAAGCCGGCTCCGGATCGAACTTGCGGAAGACGACGGCGCTCGCGTTCGGAATGCTGTTGGCGATGCCAAGCGCCGCATCGACCTCACGGTGATCGGACGCGACGTAGGACTTCGACCAGCGGCCGTCGGCGATCCGGTTCAGGTAGATCTTCTGATAGTCGCCGAGCACACGCCCGTCATCGCCGATCGGAGCCGATTGCGACCACGCCAGGAAGATGTTGCGGTTGTCGAAGCTCGATACGAGGCGCTCAAGGAAGCGCGGGCTGCAGGAATCGTCGGCCTCCGCCACCCAGATCAGGTCGGCTCGCGCGGCCTCCATGCCTTTCAGCCATTGGCGGAAGGGCGAGCCTGAATTCACTTCGTTGGCGATCAGGCGGGTTCCCGGCCGGTCACCGGCGAAGCGGCGGAGCCGCTCGAGCGAGCCATCGGTCGATGCATCGTCAAGCAGGATCAGCTCGAAGTCCTGAAAGGTCTGGTCGCGGATCGTGTGCAGCCGCTCCTCGAGAAAGCGGTCGTAGTTGTAGCTCGGCACGATCACGCTGAGATGCGGCTTCAGGCGCATCGTGCGGCGCATGATTTCAAGCAGAGCCGGACCAGCGGTGCGGATCGTGAAGCGGGCGAGCGCGGCCTCCTGCGCGTTCGCGCCGTGCAGGTCGCGCAGCTCCGGCTCCGCGTGGTAGCGGAGCACGGCTTCCGCCATCGCCTCGACGTCCTGGTACGGCACGGCCGCGCCGCGCCCGTGCCGCACGAACTCCGGCATTCCGCCGGCGTCCTCGAAACATACGATCGGCGCCCGGGCGGCGGCAGCATAGAGACCGACTAGCGGGAACGGATCCTCTTCGGAGGGGAGGAGGAAGACGTCGGCGCCTTTGAGGCAGGCATACACATCCTCGCGGAAACCGAGAATCGTGACGACATCGTCAAGTCTCCGCTCCTTGATCAGGGCGCGGAACTCGTCCTCCTCCGGCCCCGCGCCGATCCAGAGGAATCGACACTTGCCAGCGAGCGCGGCCGAAACGCGGGCGGCGACCTCGGCGAACTTGTCGGGCGATTTTCGCCAATGCAGCACGCCGCAACCCATGACGACGAAATCGTCGGGCTCGAGGCCGAGGGCCCGCTTCGCCCGGCGCTTGTCCTCCCGTCCAATCGCATCGGCCGGCGGAATGTCCTCGATGAAGCTGTAGGCCACCTCGCACCGCTCAGGCGGAATGCCGTAGGAATGCGCGAGCGCGTCGCGCACGGCCACGCTGCCGGTCAGGATCAACGTCGATCGCGCCTTGATCATTTCGAGACGGTCGGCGAACCTTGCCATCAGCTTGGGCAGCTCGTGGATGTAGGCGATTGACGGCGTCTCGCGCTCGTCCCAGTAATCGTAGAATCCACCGCTTGCGGCCGAGTTCACGAAGATGCCCTTCACGTCGGGCCCGGCAAATTCCCTCAGCTTCCGCTTCACCGTCTCGCGGTCGTAGCGGCGTCCGTGCAGCGCCACGTTGAAGACCGGAGCAATGCGCCGAAAGGTTTCGCGTCGCGTTCCCCCGCGCATCGCGACGAAGCGCACCGAGTACTTGGTCCGGCTGATCAGCCATGCCGCCAGAAGCTTCAGCAGTTGCTGCGCGCCGCCAACCTCCATGTCATGTGTGACAAGCAGGATCGTGCCGCTGTTTCTCTCGCCGAACCGCCTGTCGGCGACGCCGGGCGCCGTCGAGCGGGTGAACGCCACGATGAGATCTCGCACGGCCGCCCGTCCCCTGCGATAGAGGCGGCGGACCCGCCTCGACACGCGGGTGAGGGGCTGCCCGGCGGAGCGGAGAGCCGCGATGCGCCGGCCGGACACGCCGAGCGTGTGGTTGGTCCGGTCGTCGCGCCCAGCGACGGGAAATTCGGTCAAGACATGGCGCTCCTTCCCGGCGGACGCCTTTCAGGCCGACGGGCGGGCTTCCATTCCAACACTTTCACGCGCCGGGCAAGCGCCGGGTGACGATGGGCCGGCGCCGGGCAGCTTCGGAGGCCGGGCGCGGCTTGCCATCGTGGGGGCCGAAACCTAGAGGAAGGCATGGGCGGGAAACTCGACGTCGTCAGCCTGGCGATCGGCGCCATCAAGCTGGTGCGCCCGCAGCGGCATTCCGATCAGCGGGGCTACTTCGTCGAGATTTGGAACAGGAAGGCCTTCGAGGAGGCCGGAATCGGTTCCGAATACGTTCAGGATAATTCCTCCTTTTCCCGCGTGGCCGGCACGATCCGGGGACTGCATTTTCAGCGGCCGCCGCGGGCGCAGACAAAACTCGTTCGCGCGTTGCGAGGCTCGGTGTTCGACGTGGTGGTCGATCTTCGGAGCAGCTCCACGACCTTCGGTCGCGCGGTCTCAGCGCTTCTCACGGCCGAAGGCGGCGAGCAACTCTTCGTACCGGCCGGCTTCGCCCACGGTTTCTGCACGCTTGAGCCGGATACGGAGGTCGCATACAAGGTCTCCGAATTCTATTCGCCGGAACACGATACCGGCATAGCCTGGGACGACCCCGCGATCGGCATTGAGTGGCCGCTTGACGGGAGGAAGCCGGTGTTGTCCGAGAAGGATCTGAAACTTCCCCGGCTCGCCGAGATCGAAGCGCCGTTCTGAGCGCGATCGAACGCCCTGGGGAGCCGGTCCGCGGAGGGTTTATGCGCATTCTCGTCACCGGCGGCGCCGGGTTCATCGGAGGCGCGCTCGTCCGTCATCTGATCGGCGATACGCCGCACGCCGTCCTCAATGTGGACAAGCTCACTTATGCCGCGTCGCAGGAGTCGCTGTCGGCGGTCGCCGGCAGCCCGCGCTACAGTTTTCGGGCCTGCGACATTTGCGATGAAACCGCCCTGAGGAAAGCGTTCCACGATTTCCGTCCGGACGCCGTCATGAACCTTGCGGCGGAAACCCATGTCGATCGATCGATCGACGGTCCGGAGGCGTTCATCCAGACAAACGTGGTCGGCACGCATCGCCTGCTGGAGGCGGCGCGCGTCTACTGGAGCGGCCTCGACGCGCCGGGGAAGGCAGCCTTCCGCTTCCATCACATCTCCACCGACGAGGTTTTCGGCGCACTCGGCCCCGACGACCCGCCGTTCTCGTTCGCCACACGTTACGACCCGCGCTCCCCCTATTCCGCGAGCAAAGCCGCCGCAGACCATTTCGTCAGAGCGTGGGGACATACGTTCGCGCTGCCGGTCCTGCTGACGAATTGCACCAACAATTACGGCCCCTATCACTTTCCGGAAAAGCTCATCCCGCTCACTATCATCAAGGCGCTTCGCGGCGATCCGCTTCCGCTCTACGGGCGTGGCGAGAATGTCCGCGACTGGCTGCACGTCGAGGACCATGCCGCGGCTCTGGTAGCCGTGATCGAGCGCGGCCGTGTCGGCGAGACCTACCTCGTGGGCGGGCGCGCCGAGCGGCGGAACATCGACGTCGTCACCCGCATCGCTGATCTGGTCGACGAGATGGCCGGACCGCTGCCGTCAGGCCGCAGGCGCGCCGAGCTGATCGACTTCGTCGAGGACCGCCCCGGCCATGACTTCCGTTATGCCATGGACATCTCGAAGATCGAGACGGAGCTCGGGTGGCGCCCAACCCGAACTTTCGAGGCCGGCCTGCGGGAGACGGTTGCGTGGTTTCTAGCCAACGAGTCCTGGTGGCGGCCGCTGCTCATGCGTTACGGGGGCGAACGGCTGGGCTCGAAGAGGGCTGCCGCACCGGCCAGGGTATGAACGGATGGCGGGGCGGGTTCTGGTGTTCGGATCGTCGGGGCAAGTCGCGCGGGAACTTGCCGGCACCGTCTGGACGAAAGGCACCGTCCTCACGTTTCTCGATCGGAACGCCGCGGACTTTTCAGTGCCTGACCGGCTCGGCGCGACGGTCCGGCGGCTGGAGCCCGACGCCGTGATCGTCGCCGCCGCCTATACGGCGGTCGACCGGGCGGAAGACGACGAAGCAGCGGCGACCATCGTGAACGCCGACGCGCCCGCCGCGATCGCCCGGGCTGCGGCTGCGCTGTCGATTCCCGTCATCCATTTCTCGACCGACTATGTTTTCGACGGACTGAAGGGCAGCGCTTATGAAGAGACGGACGCGGTCGGGCCGATCAACGCCTATGGCCGCTCCAAACTCGCCGGAGAAATCGCGGTTCGCCACGCCAATTCGCGGCACCTCATCCTCCGTACGTCGTGGCTTTATAGCGCGGAAGGAGCGAATTTCCTGCGCACCATGCTGCGGCTCGCAAGCCGGCAGGACAGCGTCTCCGTTGTGGCGGATCAATGGGGCTGCCCGACGGCGGCTCCCGACCTCGCGCGGGCGGTCGCCCGCATCCTGCCGCGCGTCATTGCGGGAGACGCGGAATGGGGCACCTACCACCTTGCCGGAGCCTCGGCAGCGAGCTGGCACGGCTTCGCGGAGACGATATTCCGCGCGCTCGCCGAACGCGGCCTGCGGCGGCCGCGCAACCGGCAGGTCACGACGGTCGATTATCCGACGCCGGCGCGGCGGCCGCCGGACAGCCGGTTGTCGAGCGAGCGCTTCCGCTTGGTCTTCGGCCCGCGTCTGCCGGGCTTCGAGGAGTCCGTTCCGGCGGTGCTGAACGCTGCTCTGGCGCGCGCCGAAGACTGAGGATCGAAGCGAGGCGACATGAAGGGAATCGTGCTTGCCGGCGGCAGCGGGACGCGCCTCTACCCGATCACGCGGGCGGTCAACAAACAGCTCCTCCCCGTCTACGACAAGCCGATGGTCTTCTATCCGGTGTCGGTGCTGATGCTCGCCCGGATCCGCGACGTTCTGATCATCACGCGGCCGCAGGACATCGAATCCTATCGGCAGCTGTTCAATGACGGGTCAGGCCTCGGCATGCGTATCCGCTACGCCGAGCAGCCGGAGCCCGGCGGCCTGGCGCAAGCCTTCACGATCGGCCGCGATTTCGTGGGCGACGGCCCCGTCATGCTGGTGCTCGGGGACAATATCTTCTACGGCCACAGCCTGACCGAGATGCTCGCGCAGGCGACCAGCCGTCGGCGCGGCGCTACTGTATTTGCCTACGAAGTGCGCGAGCCGAACCGCTACGGCGTTGTCAGCTTCGACAAGGACGGCCGCGCCATCGATATCGTCGAGAAGCCGGCCCAGCCAGCGAGCCGCTGGGCCGTCACCGGGCTCTACGTCTACGACAATCGCGTCCTCGACATCGCCGCGTCGCTGAAGCCGTCGGCGCGGGGCGAGCTCGAAATTACTGACGTGAACCGAACCTATCTCGAATGGGGCGAGCTCGAGGTGGAACGGCTCGGACGCGGGTTCGCCTGGCTTGACACGGGCACCTGCGACAGCCTGCTGGAAGCCGGCGAGTTCGTTCGCACGATCCAGCACCGCCAGACGCTGCCGATCGCGTGCCTCGAGGAGATCGCCTATCGCAATGGCTGGATCGACCGCGACGCGCTGAAACGGCTTGCCGCCGAACTTGCCGGCACGTCCTACGGATCGCACCTCGCGACGCTCGCGAACGGAAGCGCCTGAGGAAGGAAGACTCGAGATCATGCTGGTCCTCCTCGGCGGAAACGGCTTCATCGGCCGGCACCTGACCGTTCGCGCGCACGAGCGGGGCATCGAGGCCGTCGTCGTCGCGCGAACTCCCGAACCGCGCTTCCTGGAGGTCAATGCTCCGTCTGCCCGTTCGATGTCGCTGCAGGCCTTCCAGAGCGAGGAGGGCAGCGAGGTTCTGCTGCGGGCCGACGCGCTGGTGCACCTTGCGAGCAGCTCGGTGCCGATCTCGCACCCGGACACCCCCGCCGACGAGCTGTCGGAGAATGTCGAGCCGTCGTTCCGCGCCTTTCTACGCGTGTCGCGGCTACGGCCCGAGCTTCCAATTCTGTTCCTGTCGTCGGGCGGCGCCGTCTACGGCCGGAACGGCAGCGACAGGATACCGGAATCGGCCGCCCTCCGGCCGATCTCGCCTTATGCGCTCGGAAAGGTTCTGACCGAGCAATGCCTCGCTTATTGCGGCGAGGCGGCGGGTCAGCGCTATGCCATTCTCCGCGTCTCCAATCCGGTGGGCCGCTGGCATCGCAATCCGCTGCAGGGGCTACCCATGGCGGCGCTGCGCGCAATCCGCAGCGGCACGCCGCTAGAGATTTTCGGCGACGGCAGCGCGGTTCGCGACTACCTCGACGCCGACGATCTGGCGGAGTCGATCCTCCTCGTGGCCGCGAGCAAGCGGCCGCTCGGCGGCGTCTGGAACGTCGCCTCCGGCAAGGGACTGAGCGTGCTCGAAATGGTTGACCTTGTCGGCGCCGCCGTGGGGCGGAAGCCCGACCTCGTCTTCAGGCCCGCCCGTCCGGTGGACGTGCCGCGCTCCGTGCTCGACCCATCGCGCTTCCGGGCCGATTTCGGCTGGTCGGCCACGACGCCGCTCAGCACGAGCCTGGAGCGGCTCGTCCAGGCGCAGAGGTAGAGTCCGCCGCTTCCTCCGCATCCGCGGTTGTTCCAAGACCCGCCTCCGCCCGCCAATACGCCTCCACCAGCAGTGTTTCGTCCGTCATCGCGCCGCGGTAGCCGCAGAATCGCCCGCTCCTGTCGAAATACGGCACGCCGCTGATGGAAACATGATAGCGGCGCCC
>DASWJZ010000360.1:0-3880 GCA_036396875.1 Propylenella sp. | reverse complement strand
CCGGCGATCGCGGCCATGGCGGCCATGGCGTCGCCGGCTCCGCCGAGCAGAATTGCAAGCACCGGCATGGCGCCGATTGCAGAACGGCTGATCCGAATTTGCATGATTTGACCTTCCGTTTGGCCCCGTCGCAGGCTGTCTCCCACGGAATTGCGGCATTCCGGCAGCAAGCCTGACCAGGCTAGACGGGCGTGGTGGGGGTCGCCTTCCGCTGGCGCTTTCGCCGCAGCCCGAGCTGGCGCTCGCGGAAGATGATGAAGATGCCGGCGGCGATGACGATCGCCCCGCCCGTCACCACGGTCGGGGCCGGAACATCGCGGAAAAAGACATAGCCGAACGCGACGCCCCAGAGCATCGATACATAGTCGAAGGACGCGATCGTGGCCGCGTCCGCGCTTCTGTAGGCGGATGTCATCAGGATTTGCCCGACCCCGCCGAGCAGGCCGCTCGCCACGAGCAGCGCCAGGTCGCCCGCCGAAGGAGCGGCCCATCCCAGCGCGAGTGAGACCAGCAATGACAGGATGGACGAGATCAGGGCGAAATAGAGGACGATGGTGCCGGTCGATTCCGTGCGCGTCATGGAGCGGATGAAAACCGCGGCGAACGCCGAGAAAAACGCGCTGCCGAGGGCAAGAAGGGCGCCGACCATCGCAGCCCTGTCCATGCCCGGCCCGAAAACCGTGAAGCGCGGCCACAGGATGATCAAAATCCCGGCGAAACCCACTCCGACCGCCGACCAGCGGTAGATGCGCACCGTCTCGCCGAGAAGGAGGGCGGCGAGCGCCACGATGATCAGCGGCGCGGCATAGCCGATCATCATCGTTTCCGGCAGCGGCAGGAAGGCGAGAGCGGTGAAATTTAGCGCCATGGCGAGAAGCCCGACGGCGCCGCGGCTCACATGCGCCCACGGCCGTTCGGTGCGCAGCGCCCCCGGAAGCAGGCCCTGCCAGACAAGCATGACGACGATCGGAATGAGGGCGAAGAACGAGCGGAAGAATACGATTTCGCCCGGCGGAATCCGAGCGGCGACCAGCTTCACGCACACCAGCATGAGCGTGAAGACGAAGGTCGAAGCTATCTTGAGGGCGATTCCGCGGCCGGCATTCATCGATGGAACCCGGCCTAACATGCCGCTCGAAGCTTGCCCAGCGCGGCCGGCGCAGCCCAGCCTGGCGATGTCTCGCGATAGCGCGCCTCGGCGAGACTATAGAGGCCGTTAACCGGCAAAGGCGGCACAGGTTCCCGATCGAGAGCGCGCGAAGGAGAGCCTACGACTGCGCCGCCTGTATCGCCTGCCAGACCCGCAGCGGCGTTGCGGGCATGTCGATGTGGCGGATGCCGTAGGCACGGGCGAGAGCGTCCTGGACGGCGTTCATCACCGCCGGGGCGGCGCCGATAGTGCCGGCCTCGCCGGCCCCCTTGATGCCGAGCGAATTCCATTTGCAGGGGATGTTGCGGGTCTCGAAGTGAATGAACGGCAGGTCCCAGGCGCGCGGCATGGTGTAGTCGTTGAAGCTTGCCGTGAGGAGCTGCCCGTCGGCGTCATAGACGGTGTGCTCAAGCAGAGCCTGCCCGAGCCCTTGTGCCACGCCGCCGTGGATCTGTCCGGCAAGCAGGGTCGGATTCACGACGACGCCGAAATCGTCGACGATGGTGTAGGCGACAACCTCCGTCTGGCCGGTTTCGGGATCGATCTCGACCTCGCAGACATGCGTGCCGTTGGGATAGGTGTTCTCCTCGCTCTTGACGACCGCGACCGCCTGGAGCTTCGCCTTGTCCCTGGCGCGCGCCACGAGGTCGGCGTATCCGATGCTGCGGTCGGTCCCGACCACTCGCGCCGTTCCCTCGACAAGCTCGATGTCGCCGATTCCCGCCTCCAGCTCGTCGGCCGCCAGTTCCTTCAGCTGAAGGGCGAGCATCCGCGACGCGCGGTCGACGGAGGGGACGCCATGCGGGATCGACCGCGATCCGCCCGTCCCTCCCCCCGTCTCCAGCGCGTCGCTGTCGCCCTGCACGACGCGGACGCGGTCGTAGTCGAGCGCCAGCGGCCCGGCGGCGAACTGGGCGTAGGCGGTTTGGTGACCCTGCCCGGTCGATTGCGTCCCGATATGCACCTCGACGGTACCGTCGGCGGTGAGCAGGACTTTCGCCGGTTCCGGAGCCTCGAAGGCGCAGACCTCGATGTAGCTGGCGAAGCCGAGGCCGCGAATCCGGCCGCGCGATTTACTCTCGGACAGACGGGCCTCGAATGTGTCCGACTTCGCCACCGAAAGCGCCTGGTCCATATGGGCCGCGAACTCGCCCGTGTCGTATTTGCGCCCGGTGGGCGTCCGGTACGGCAATTGATCCGGACGGATGAAATTGCGCCGGCGGATCTCGGTCGGCGAAAGCCCGCAGACCCGCGCCGCCTCGTTCATCAGCCGCTCGATCAGGTAAGCCGCCTCCGGCCTTCCGGCGCCGCGATAGGCGTCGGTCGGCACCGTATTGGTGAAGACGCCCCTGCACACGACGCTGAAGGTCTGGATGTCGTAAGCGCCCGTCGCCATGGTCATGCCGACCCACGGGATGAAGGGCCCGGCCTGGTTGAAGTAGGAGCCGATATTCGCCATGAGCCGCACGCGCATTGCCTGCACGCGGCCCTCGGCGTCGAGCGCGAAGGCGCCGGTCGTGACGTTGTCGCGGCCGTGCGCATCGGCGAGGAAATGCTCGTTGCGGTCGGACACCCACTTGATCGGTCTGCCGAGCGTTCGCGCCGCCTTCACGGTGAGCGGATACTCCCGGTAGTTGAAGCCCTTGGTGCCGAAGCCGCCGCCCACGTCCGGGGTGATTACCCGCATCGACTTCGGGTCGATCTTCAGGACCTGGCAGATCGCGTCGCGCATGCTGTGGACGCCCTGCGATCCGACCGTCACCGTGTAGCGCGCGGCGGCTTCGTCATATTCGGCGACGATGGCGCGGGGCTCCAGGTAGTTGCAGACGAGCCGGTTGTTCACCACCGTGATCTCGGCAACCCTTTCGGCCGCGGCGAAGGCGGCTTCGGTCGCGTCCCGATCTCCCATCTCGTATTCGAACGCAAGATTCGAGCCGCGCTCCGGCCAGACGAGGGGGGCGTCGGAGTCGAGCGCGTGTCCCGTGTCGGCGGCGGCCGGCAGGGGGTCGTATTCGACCTCGATCAGCTCGGCCGCCGATTTCGCGCTGTCGATGTCGTCGGCGACAATGAAGGCGATCGCATCGCCAACATGCCGGACCATGTCCCCGCCGAGCACCGGATAAAGCGGCGCTTCGACCGGCGTCTTGGTGATGCCCATCGCGAGGCACGGCATCGGCCCGAGATCGGCGACATCGTCGGCCGTCCAGACGAGGTGAACGCCGGGGGCCGAGCGCACCGCCGCGAGATCGCCAAGCCTGATGCGCGCATGGGCGACGGCGGAGCGAAGGACGAAGGCCGTGAGCGTGCCGTCCGGCGTAACGTCGGTCGCGTAGCGGCCCGCGCCCCGGATCAGCGACCCGTCCTCGATGCGGCGCGGGGCGGCGCCCATTCCGAACTTTGGCGGAGCGGAACGAACCATGTCTGCGGATCCTGAGCGGTTGACTGAGGGGACAATCAGATCGCGGGGCCTAGCCGCTCCGAACGCCGGGAACAGGCCGCCTGCGAGCGCTCTTCTGGCACATCCTGCCGGCCAGCCACAACCCGCGCCGGGGAACGCCGGTCATGCAGCCGCGTTGAGTGCCGGCAGGAGCCTCGAGCCGTGCACGACGATCTCTCACGCCGCGCGAAGCGGAGCGGACTTCGCTATGTGACGACGCCGGACCTCTGCCTGACGCGGCAGAAGAGCGGACGCGGCTTTCGCTATCTCGACGCCGACTCCCGCCCCATCCG
>DASWJZ010000359.1:0-2250 GCA_036396875.1 Propylenella sp. | reverse complement strand
AGGATGGGGGGTCGGTCACGTCCCGACCGCAGGTGGCGGGGTCGGTGAGGAAACAGTTATCCCGCGGCAGGCCCATGAAACCCGGCCCGGGATCGTTGTCGGGATTGCACGCGCTGACGGGCGGCGTGGAGCTGGCGTAGCCCTTCCGCACGTTGCGGGCAGGTCGAAAATTCGGATCACTCTTTTTGCTGTTGTAGCTGCCCTCATAGATGTCGAACCGGGTGTTGATCGCCTCGCGAACCGGGCCGATCACCGCCCCGGTTTGTATCTCGACGCCGTCATCCTGCGCGAAGCACGCCCCCGGGTTAACACGCCCGATGGAGTCGCGAAGCTCGGCCGCGCCCGGCCCTCCGGGTGCCTCGAGGTAGCCGAAGCTGCCGGGAAAGTCGTTCGTCCCGCCGCTCGGTCGGAGCTCGATGAGCTTCCGGCGCTCCGTTCTGTCATTCGCAGCGTCCTCCAGCGATATTCCGGTCTCTTCCCATGGGTTGCAGACATAAAGCGGAGTGAACTTGCACACGTTCTGGCCGTAGCCCGCCACGGCCGAGGCGGACATCTGAAGCGAGTCGCTGGCGGCCCCGAGGAAGGTGGCCGGAAAAATCGACGTGATCTGCGTCGGGTTGATCACCACCTCGACGAAGCGGGCACGCCGCTGGTCGGCGGCAGGGGTGTCCTCGTCGCAATTAGGTATCTCATGCGCCGCCAGATAGGCTGCGTCGATCGGATCATCGTCGTCGGGCGGCAGGGCGTCGAGGTAATGCGGGGTGACGTCGCCAGGCACGAGCGTGTGTATGCCGAGGTCGGAAAGACTGTGACGGTTCGCCAGAAGATTCGCTATGGCCCGCTCGGCGCGCTCGCACGCATCGCCCGAGCGGTCGAGCTCCGCGGCGGCGGCAAGGGCAAACGCATCCGCCCCTTTCTGCAGGTCGTAGTGGAGATTGTAGACGCGCGAGGCGTCGACGGCGAGGAGCGCGAAGCCGACGAGCGCGGGCAGAGCGACGGTGACGAAGACAAGCGAAACGCCGTCTTCGGACCGAGAGAATCTCTTGCACCACATTTGCCTATTCGATCGTCCCGCCGCCTCGATCGCTCCCTCCTAATTGCCCGTGTTGACGGTGACGTTCACCACCGGCTGCGGCGGTGGCGGCGGCCTCCAATAGCGCTCGAAGACGACGGCGGTCCGCTTGCCATGCCCGCCGATGCGCGTGGCATAAGCCTCCGGCGGCAGGTGCTCGACCGTATGAACCGCCTGGTTCCAATGCACGGCATCGCCGGCCGCCAGCGTGACGCCGTCGCGATGGTTCAAATAATCGGCGCAGCCGCCGGCAAGGAGCGGGGCGGCGAGGGCCAGGCAAAACGCAGCAGCCTGTGTACTATGGCTTCTTTGGCGCATCGTAGGCCCCTGCAGGAAGGTCGATGATGTGGCCGTAGGGCCCGTAGATGCCCTCGCCCTTGGCAAAGCGGCGCAGCATATCGTCGTTCACCTCCTGCATGCCGAGCAGGAAGAATTCCACGTCATTTGAGGGGCGCGCCGAATCGAGCGGTGTCGCGAGCGGTTCGTCCGGCGCAGCGGGCCGCACGAGGGAAGGGGTGACGATGATGACAAGGTCCGTCTCCTGTTTCTGGTAATCGGAGGAGCGGAAGAGGGCGCCGAGCACCGGGATCTGACCAAGCCACGGGATCTGCTGCTGGGACTTGCGATTGGACGTCTGCAGCAGGCCGGCCATGGCGAAGCTCTGACCGTCGCGCAGCTCGAGTGTCGTCACGGCGTTGCGGGTCGTGAAGCTCGGAGCAAGGACGCCACCGATGAGGACCGGGGTGGCGGAGCTGACCTCGCTCACCTCCGTCTCCAGCCGCAGATTGATCAGGCCGTCGCCGATCACCACCGGCGTAAAGATGAGTTGAACGCCAAACCGCTTGTACTCGATCGCGATCCTTCCGTCGTCTCCCGGAACGGGGATTGGAACCTCGCCGCCCGCCAGAAAGCTCGCCGATTCGCCGGATAGCGCGACGAGGTTCGGCTCCGCCAGCCGGCGCGCAAGGCCTTTACCTTCGAGGGCTTGAACGAGCAAATCGACCTTGATGCCAGCGTCGATGATGTTTGCCAGCACTGTTCCAAACGGCTCGTTTCCGCTCGGCAGAATGCGGTCGGGCTCCTCGGACGGCGGGAAATTAAAGCCGCCAGTTGTGCTTCTGACGTCCTGATCTCTAAAACGCCAGCTGACGCCCAGTTCGCGGCCGGCGTTGCGGTTC
>DASWJZ010000358.1:0-20090 GCA_036396875.1 Propylenella sp. | reverse complement strand
CCAAGGCGCGAAGGCGTTTGAAACCAACAGGGGGAAGCGCTCCCTTCTTCCCTTGCGGGCGAGGGTGCCGGCGGATGAGGGGGACGTGACCGAGGGGGCGACAACAGACCCCCTCACCCGGCCTTCGGCTGACGCCGAAGGCCACCCTCTCCCGCACGGGGAGAGGGTTTCGGCACGGACCGGCTCCGGCGGGCGGGGAAAATGGAGCGCCGGATCGGGGACGGTGCGCACCATCCGGTTTCTGGAGCGGATGGACTGCGCCATCCTCGCCTCGCACAGAAAAGTGCGGCCGCACGGTCTCTTCGGCGGCGAGCCCGGAGAACTCGGCGCGACCTGGATTCGCCGCAACGACGGCCGGCTCGAAAAACTAGAGGGCGCGGACCAGACGGTGCTGGAGGCGGGCGAGGCGGTGATCGTGAGGACGCCGACGGGGGGTGGCTATGGTGACCCCGGATCGTAGGTTGCCGGCCCGGCCGCACTTGGCCCGCAGCCTTCTCTCCGTGGGGAAGGTTTTAGAGAGCAGCGATACTTGCCCCGGCGTTTCCCTTGCCCCACTCTGCCGGAACGCAGCGCGCCCGGCCTCCATCAGCCGCTCGCCGCGCGCGAGGGAGGATACGCTATGAGGTCGATCTTTCCTGTCGCGATGATCGCCGTTCTTGCATCGTCACCTGCCGGGCTCGCCGCAGAGATGAATACGAGCGGGGCCGTGACCTATGTCATGGTCTCGAGCGAAACCGCGCAGCTCCCCGGCGGACGCACGGCGACGACCTTCACCCAGAAGGGCATGATCCACGATTCCGATCCCGCGAGCCCGCTCAATCTCAGCGCCCACGATTGTACCGGCACGCTCGTCTCCGGCGGCGAGGGCGCCGGAGCATCGGGCGCCGGCTACTGCGTGGCCGTCGACAAGGACGGCGATGCATGGTGGCTGTGGTGGACGTCCGACGCCGCGACTGGCGGCACCTGGGGCGCCATCATGGGGACCGGCAAATACGAGGGGATCACCGGCTCCGGCACGACGACGTACGATGCCGGCCTCCCCGACCGCAGCGTCATCGCCTATGCGGGCACGCTTACCCTGAAATAGCAGCGGAACGATCCGGCGCGGCACGCCCTCCTCCCGAAATTTCTGGCTCGCTGACGCTCGCCGAATTTCCGACCTCCCCCCCAAGGGGGAGGTTACGCGCTTGCGCGGAATGCACGTTTAGCTTCTGGCGCAGTTCTTGCTCGGTTAGCGTGGCGCGCTGACCCAGCCCTGCCAAGCGCGCGAGAATTCCAGTTCAATGAAGAATGCCGAAGTGACAAGAAATCCGATCGATCAAACATGACGATCTACCGCGTCCACCACCTGACCACCTACCGCTACCTGCAGCCGGTCGCCTTCGGTGAGCACCGCATGATGTTCTCCCCGCGCGAGGGCCACGACCAGCACCTCCTGGAATCGACGCTCAGAATCAGTCCGGAGCCGGCGACGCTCCGCTTCAGCGACGACGCGCTCGGCAACCGCGTCGGCGTGGCGCACTTCTCCGCCCACGCCACCTCGCTCGTCTTCGAAAGCCGCATCCGGGTGGAGCAATGGCGCTCGCATCCGGCCGGCTTCAACATCGAGGACCGCGCGATGACACTGCCCGTCGGCTTCGAGGCCGAGGAGCTGTCCGACCTCCGCCCCTTCCTCATCCGCCGCCACCCCGATCCGGACGGCGCGCTCGACGCCTGGACGCGCAGCTTCCTGCGTGTCGACGAGGCGACGCGGTCGATCGAGCTTCTGACCGGCATGATCCACGGCATCCGCCGCGGGCTCACCTATGTGCGACGGCACGAGAAGGGCATCCAGACGCCGGGCGAGACGCTGAGGCGCGGCTCCGGCACCTGCCGCGACTTCACCGAGCTGATGATCGAGGCGCTAAGGCTCCTCGGCCTGCCGGCGCGCTTCGTCTCCGGCTATCTCTACGTGCCGGACCGCGACCGCGCCGAAGTGCATGGCGGCGGCTCGACGCACGCCTGGGTGCAGGTTTACCTTCCGGGGGCGGGCTGGATCGACATCGACCCGACCAACGCAATCCTCGGCAACGAGGGGCTGATCCGCGTCGCGGTGGCGCGCGAGCCGAGCGAGACGCTGCCGCTCTACGGCTCCTATTCCGGCTCCCGCTCCGACGATCTCGGGATGGAGGTGATGGTCAAAGTCGTGCGGGAGGAGGATGCTGCGGTGGAACCGTTCACCGGGCTTCGCGCTTGAGGCAGGCCATGCAGATCAGAGCCGGCTACGACATCGCGTATGAATGCCCGCAGCCGACGCCGATGCTGTTGGCCCTCTCCATCCATCCCTCGCGTTTCGCGGACCTTTCCACGCCGCACGCGATCCGGTTCGATCCGCCGATCCCATCGAGCAACTACAGCGACGGGTTCGGCAACATCTGCTCGAGGATCACGGCGCCGACGGGGCGGCTCCGCATCTTCGCCGATTTCCAGATCAGCGATACCGGCCTCCCCGACGCGGTGCCGACGCAGGCGGAGCAGGTCCCGATCGAGGACCTGCCGGAAGATGCGATCGTGTTTCTGCTTGGCAGCCGCTATTGCGAGACGGACACGCTCTCCGAGTTCGCGTGGTCGCTTTTCGGCGGCGTGCCGGCGGGGTGGCCCCGCGTGCAGGCGATCTGCGACTACGCCCACGACCGCATCGCCTTCAACTACCAGAACGCCGATCCGCGGCGCACCGCCGCCGGCGCGCATGCGGACCGCACCGGCGTCTGCCGCGACTTCGCGCATCTCGCCGTCACCCTCTGCCGCTGCATGAACATCCCGGCGCGCTACTGCACCGGCTATCTCGGCGATATCGGCGTCCCGCCCGACCCCGCGCCGATGGATTTTTCCGCCTGGTTCGAGGCCTTCCTCGACGGGCGCTGGTACACGTTCGACGCGCGCCACAACATTCCGCGCATCGGGCGGATCCTGATGGCGCGCGGACGCGACGCCACCGACGTCGCGATCTCCACGAGCTTCGGCCCCTCGACGCTCGTCGGGTTCAAGGTGATCGCGGAAGAGGTGACAGGCTGACTTTTCCGCCGCGCGCCTTCTCTCACGCGACCTTTCGCTGCACCGCCTCGACCGCGCCGATGATCTCGTAGATGCGCTGCTTGGCGCTCCCGTCGGGGTCGCGGTCGAAGTTTTCGGCAAGCGGCTCCATCTCCAGCCAGAGCCGCTCGAGCTTCCGGTAGGCGAGCCGCTCGCGCATCTCCGGCGATTTCTCCGCGAGCCTCGCAAACTGGGCCGCCCTTGCGCGGCAGCGCGACGCATTCGACATCTCAGGACTCCTCGCCCTTCCGCCCACGCGAAGGATATTGCCGGCGGATCGAGTCGAAACGACAACGCCCCGATGACGATCGGATGAGATTGTTGCGGCCTGATTGCGGCGGCGGCTTGCGCGGCGCCGCCGGGTCACCATCTTCCGGCAAAGCGTCGGAGCGCCGATGTCGCGCACGCTCATCCTGCTCGGGCTGCTGCTCGTCCTCGCCGGCCTCATGTGGCCATGGCTCGGGCGGCTCGGGCTCGGCCGCCTCCCCGGCGATATCGTGGTCGAGCGCGACAATTTCACCCTCTACTTCCCCATCACCACCGCGATTCTCGTCAGCCTCCTCCTGTCGCTCATCCTGTGGATCATCAATCGCTGAGTTGACAATCAACTTCTAGGATGATATTCAACCGGCATGATGATTAAAGCCGCCGAGATCGTTCCGCTGCTTGCCCCGCCCGCCCCCGACGACGAGGCGCAAGCGCTGGACCGCGTGTTCTTCGCGTTGTCCGATCCGGTGCGGCGGGAAATCCTGGCGCGGCTCGACGAAAGTCCGCTGCTCGTCTCCGAGCTTGCGAGGCCGTTCGACATTTCGCTGCAGGCGGTGTCGCGCCACATCCAGGTGCTGGTGCGCGCCGGGCTGGTCCGGCAGGAGCGCACCGGCCGCATCAGCCGCTGCCGGCTGGAGGCCGGGCCGATCTTCGCCGCCGCCGTGTGGATGAACCGCTACACGAAATACTGGCAGGCGCAGTTCGAGGTCCTCGCCGCCTCGCTGGAGGATATCGAGCGGAAGCGCGGACGCGGCCCCGGCCGGGCGAAGCGCCCGCCGCGCGCCAAACGCTCGCCGCGCCGGCGCTGATTTTCGCGATGCACACGCAGGAGGAAACCATGAGTGCCCACCCCATCGTTTCGCAGGATGAATGGCTCGCGGCGCGCAAGGCGCTGCTCGCCAGGGAGAAGGAATTCACCCGCGCCCGCGACGCGCTGAGTGAAGCGCGGCGCCGCCTCCCCTGGCGGAAGGTGGAGAAGGACTATCGCTTCCGCACCGCGGAGGGCGAGAGGTCGCTGGCCGAGCTCTTTGAGGGGCACTCGCAGCTCCTCGTCTATCACTTCATGTTTGCGCCGGACTGGGATGGGCCGTGCAAGAGCTGCTCGTTCTGGGCCGACAGTTTCAACGGCATCGAGCCGCATCTTGCCGCGCGCGATGTGAGTTTCGCGGCGATCTCCCGCGCGCCGCTCGACAAGCTCAAGAAAACGGCGCAGCGGCTCGGCTGGGGCTTCCGCTGGGTGTCGTCGGGCGGCAGCGACTTCAACTACGATTTCGGCGTCTCCTTCACGCCGGAGGAGATCGCGAGCGGCCGCGTCACCTATAATTACAACAGCGCACACAAGGCCTACGGCTCCGACATGCCGGGCGTCAGCGTCTTCTACAAGGACGCCGGCGGCACGATCTTCCATACCTATTCCTGCTTCGCGCGCGGCATCGACATGCTGAACGGCGCCTACAACTTCCTCGACCTGGCGCCGAAGGGCCGCGACGAGGCGGGCCTCCCCTATGCCATGGCGTGGGTGCGCCTCAACGACGAATATGCGGGCGCCGGCCGGATGGAGATGGCGTCATGAACTACAGCGATGCATCCGCGCAGCTCAGCGACTATCGCCGCCAGATTGCCGAGACGCGGGAGAAGATGCGCGCCGTGCAGAAGGCGGTCGAGCCGGAGCCGGTGGCCGACTACACATTCACGACGACCGCCGGGCCGGTGCGGCTGTCCGAGCTGTTCGGCGGCAAGGCCGATCTCTTCGTGATCCACAACATGGGGACGGGCTGCCCCTACTGCACGCTCTGGGCCGACGGCTATAACGGCGTCTACGACCATCTGGAAAACCGCGCCGGCTTCGCGCTGTCGAGCCCTGACACCCCGGACGTCCAAAAAAGCTTTGCCGATAGCCGCGGCTGGCGCTTTCCGATGGTGAGCCATGCCGGCACCAGCTTCGCGAGCGACATGGGCTATGTGAGCGAGAGGGGCGGCTGCATGCCCGGCGTCTCCGTCTTCAAGCGGCGGAACGGCGCCATCCAGCGCGTCTCCGATACGTCCTTCGGCCCCGGCGACGATTTTTGCTCCGTATGGCACTTCCTCGACATGCTGCCCGACGGGGCGGCCGGCTGGTCGCCGCGATTCCGCTACGTCTGAGGCGAAGCCGAGCGAAGCCGGTACGCCGGCTGCGCACGCACGAATCGGTGACATGACGGCGCGGGGGGCGCGAGCCTAAGCTCGCGCCGTCACGCCATGCACGCGCTCCAGGCCCCCATCGCCCTCGCCGGCCGCCTGTTTCTCGCCGCCATCTTCGTCCTCGAGGGCTGGCTGAAGGTGAAGGATCCCGGCGGCACGGCGAGCTACATGACGGCGCATGGCGTCGCCGCCGGGCTGCTGCCGCTCGTCATCCTGACGGAGCTCGGCGGCGGCGTCCTGGTCGCGGCCGGGCTGCTGACGCGCTTTGCCGCGCTCGCGCTTGCCGGCTTCTGCCTCCTCGCCGCGCTTTTCTTTCATCGCGACTTCGCCGAGCCGGGGCAGACGGTGCACTTTTTGAAGAACCTGGCGATCGCCGGCGGCTTCCTGGCGCTGGTTGCCTTCGGCCCCGGCGCCTGGTCGCTCGATCACTGGCAGCGTCGGACGACCAAGGATTGACCCGGAGGCGGGCGCGATCCGATCCCCTGGCCCCCGCCCCTCGCCGCCCTAGCTGTCCTGCCGATGGCTGGCGCGCATCAGATCGCCGGAATTCTGGACCTCGGCCCTTCGGAGCCGGTATGATTGCCATCGAACTTCGTGGGGGGCTTCAATGATTCGCGGACCGCTCAAAGCCGCCGTTCTTCTCGCCGGCGCCGCCCTCGTCGCCGCCTGCCAGACCGTATCGATGCCGGGAGGCATGGCGCCGCGCTCCTCGGCGATGGACGGCAACTGGGCGTCGACCGACGGCGTCTTCCGCGCCACGTTTCAGCGCGGCAGCTTCACCTCCCGCTTCACCCAGACCAACGAGATCCTGGCGCAGGGGACCTACACGGTCAGCGGCGGCAACGTCAGCATGCAATGGATTTCGGTGCAGGCGCAGCAGCAGCGCTCCGCCAACTGCATCATCACCGGCGCCGACACCGTCAGCTGCAGCCAGACCGGCGGCGGAAGCTTCGAGCTGCGGCGCACGGCCTGAACCGACCGCTTCACGCTTGCCCGATCGTCGTTTGCGCCGGAAGGTGGGCGCGCGCGTGCGGCGCCCCCCGGGCACGCCCGTCCTTGGATTCGTCTGACCTGAGAGGACCGACATGGCAAAGAAGGTAGTCGGCTTCATCGGCCTTGGCCTGATGGGCCACGGCATGGCGAAGAACATTCTGGCGAAGGGCAACGATCTCATCGTCATGGCGCACAGGAACCGCGCGCCGGTCGACGACCTTCTCGGCCGCGGCGCGCGCGAGGCGAAATCGCCGAAGGCGATGGCGGCGGAGGCCGACTTCATCGTCATCTGCGTGACCGGCAGCCCGGAGGTGGAGGAGGTCGTCCGCGGCGCCTCCGGCATCAAGGCCGGCGCCCGGAAGGGGCTGGTGGTGATCGATGCCTCGACCTCGGACCCGGTCTCCACCGCCGCGCTCGCCAAGGAGCTCGCCGAGGCCGGCGTGACGCTGGTCGACGCCCCGCTCAGCCGCACGCCGAAGGAGGCGGAGGCCGGCACGCTCGACTGCATGGTGGGCGCCGACCCGGCGGCCTTCGAGAGGGCAAAGCCGGTCATCGAATGCTTCGCCGCCAAGATCGTGCATGTCGGGCCGGTCGGCGCCGGTCACACGATGAAGCTCATCAACAATTTCGTCTCGATCGGCTACGCCTCGATCTATTCGGAAGCGCTGGCGCTCGGCGCCCGCGTCGGCATCAGTCCGGCGCAGTTCCATGCGGTGATCGGCGGCGGCCGGATGAGCTGCGGGTTCTACGACACGTTCATGAAATACGTGGTGGAGCGCGACCGCGACGCGCACAAATTCACCCTCCAGAACGCCCACAAGGACATGCGCTATCTCGCCAATCTGTTCACCCAGGCGGGCGCGGCGAATTTTGTTCACGCGGTCGCGAAAAACTATCTGACGACGGCGGAGGCGATGGGCAAGGGCGGCGATTATCTGCCGATGCTGTCCGACCACGTGGCCGCCCTGAACGGCGTCAGCCTCGCGCCGAAATAGCCCGCCCGCTTTCGCCCGCGCTTCGCGGAGGCGAGCGGCGGAGCGCGGCCGACGCGCCGATCTGTGCCGAAGCGGGACGCCGACATTAACGAAGGGAGCGCCAAAGCGATGTCCCCGACCCGCAAGCCGGGGGAAAGCTTGTGTCCCGCCCGAGAGGCGATACCAGATGCTGTGAGAACGGGCGGGGAATATCCACAGGCTCGCTGATTCGTCGCCGCTTCGTTCGCGTCCTGATCGAAGCGTGAACCGGACCGGCCAGCGGCAGCCGGCGCCCTTTACCGGCCGGAAAGCCTTCGCCCTTGCGCATCGGGCGTGCGCTCGCCGGCCTGGCGGCGTGAGCGGGTGTTGCGGCGCAGGCACAGACACCGAAGAATGCTCTCGAAACGGGCAGATGGGCGCGACAGCTGAAAAGACGCGTTGTAGAGATTTACCAACGCGGCGCCTGCCGGCGCGCGGGATTGAACCAAAATTCTTTCGACTGAACCCGATCGGGGGGCGATCGGAGGGGCGGCCCGGGCCGCCCCTTCTTTTTGCGCTTATCCTCCCGGCGCTTTTCCCTTGCGCCGGCGGGGCGAAGCACATACATCTCCGCTTGCCCAAATTCGCACGTGCCTGTGGTCGCCCAAAGGTTTGGACGGGCGGCTTAAAGCAACGACGGTGGCGGGCTTTTTTGGTCTCTGCCGGCCCTCCAAAGGCCGGCGACACTGAAGAGGCACACACTATCCTTGCCGGACGTGCGGATCTGGATTTTCCCGTTCCAAGCGAAAAGCTCACAGGCACGGACACGGACAGTCCGTTTCCCAAGAGCCGTTCGGCGCGAACCACCCGGCCCTTCGCCGGTTGGGGGATCCAGGGGTTTTCGGCCCGTCTCCATCGCGGGATCGAGAACCGGCGCAGGACTCCCGGGCTGCAACGCTTGGAAGACGGGAGCTCTTCCGATGATCACCGACCGCATGCGCGCATTCCTGCGCGAGCGACGACCCGACGGCCCCTGCCTCGTCGTCGACCTCGACATCGTCCGCGAAAACTACCGCGCCTTCGAGCGCGCCCTCCCCGACAGCCGCATCTTCTATGCGGTGAAAGCTAATCCGGCGCCGGAAATCCTAAAACTTCTCGCCGGGCTCGGCTCCTCCTTCGACGCCGCCTCGGTGCCGGAGATCGAGATGGCGCTGGCGGCGGGCGCCGCGCCCGGCCGCATCTCCTACGGCAACACGATCAAGAAGGAGGCGGACATCGCCCGCGCCCATGCGCTCGGCGTGACGCTCTTCGCGGTCGACTGCGAGGAGGAGGTGGAGAAGGTCGCCCGCGCCGCGCCGGGCGCACGCGTCTTCTGCCGCATCCTGACCGACGGGGCGGGCGCCGAATGGCCCTTGAGCCGCAAGTTCGGCTGCGTCGCGGCCGAGGCGGCGGACGTGCTCGCGCATGCCCGCAGGCTCGGCCTCGCCGCCTACGGCATCTCGTTCCATGTCGGCTCGCAGCAGACCGATCCGGAGGCGTGGGACCGCGCGCTCGCCGACGCGTCGTCGGTCTTCCGCGCGGCGGCGGAGCGCGGCATCGAGCTGCAGATGGTCAATCTCGGCGGCGGCTTTCCCGCCCGCTACCTGAAGGACGTGCCGGCGGCGGAGGAGTACGGCCGCTCGATCTTCGACGCGCTCCGGCGGCATTTCGGCAATCGCATCCCGGAGACGATCATCGAGCCGGGGCGCGGCATGGTCGGCGACGCCGGCGTCCTGAAGGCGGAGGTGGTGCTCGTCTCGAAAAAGGCGCGCGCCGACGCTGTGCGCTGGGTCTATCTCGACGTCGGAAAATTCGGCGGCCTCGCCGAGACAATGGACGAGGCGATCCGCTATCCGATCCGAACCCCGCACGACGGCGGCGCCACCGGCCCCTGCGTCGTCGCCGGGCCGACCTGCGATTCGATGGACGTGCTCTACGAACGGACGCCCTACGAGCTGCCGCTGTCGCTGACGATCGGCGATGAGATTCTGATCGAGGGGACCGGCGCCTATACGACGACCTATTCGGCGGTCGCCTTCAACGGCTTCGCGCCGCTGGCGTCCTATGTGATCTGAGCGGCCTGCGCGCAGGGGCGCTGACGAAGGGCGTCGGGCCTCGCCCCGAGTTGCGGCGCCGGGCCAACCAGCGTAGGAAGGTCAGCATAGCTGACTTATCAACGCCGATGCCGCTCGAACAGCTCATCGCCTTCGTCGTCTTCGCCGTCGTGACCTCCATCACGCCGGGGCCGAACAACGTCATGCTGACGGCGACGGGGGCGAATGTCGGCATCCGCCGAGGTTTGCCGCATGTGCTCGGCGTCGCGCTCGGCTTTGCGCTGATGCTGTTCGTCTTCGCCGCCGGCGCCGGCGCGGCGTTGCTCGCCAATCCGGCCTTCATGGGCGCGCTGCGCATCGTCGGAATCGCGGTGCTTCTCTGGCTCGCCTGGAAGATCGCGACCGCCGGCCGCGGCGAGGCGGCCGCGCGGCGGCGGCCGGTCGGGTTTTTCGAGGCGGCCGCGTTCCAGTGGGTCAACCCGAAGGCGTGGCTGATCTGCGCGGGCGCGGCCGGGAGCTTTCTGCAGGCGGACGGCGCGCCCGCGGTCCTCCAGGCGGCGCTGCTTGCGTCGATCTTCACCGCCGTCGGCGCGCCCTGCACGCTCGTCTGGCTCGGCTTCGGGGCGGCGATGCAAAGGGTGCTGCGCACCGACACCGCGCTCCGCACCTTCAATGTCGCGATGGCGCTGCTGCTCGCCGCCTCAGTGCTCGTGCTGCTCTGACCGCGCCGCCAAGGCACGCCATGCGCCGTCCCGCTCCGCCGACAGGAGCTTCGGGTCCTGCACCAGGTAGAATTCGCGCACCGGCGTCGGATCGGTGATGGTGATCCTGAACCGCGCGGTGGCTTCCGGATCGACGAAGCCGCTTTGGAACTGGATGCGGTCGTAAGGCTCGAAGACGCGGTTGTTCTCGGCGAAGGAATCGGAGGAGACGTCCGGCGCCTGCGCGCCGAACTGGTTGAACGAAAGCCCGTCGCCGTAGACGCTCGGCTTTCTCAGGATCTCCTGCAGCTCCACCTCGAACCCCGCCCACACGCGCCGCGACCGGTTGACGACGTTCTTCACCAAAGTGAGCGACGGCTGGCCGGTGCGCAGGCCGAGCGTCGTCGGGTCATGCCGGCGGATGATCAGCGTGACCGGCGCCGCCTCGTAAAACTCCTCCACAACGATCACCGGATCGCGCGCCGTCCCCGATCCCGACGCCGCGAGGAGGCGGAACCCGCCGAGCTCGTCGCTGAACGAATAGCCGCCGGCGAAGAACTCCGCCGCCACGGCGGGGCCCGGCGCCTGCCCCAGGAACCAGGCGACGATGAGACCGGCGGTGATTGCGCGGGCGCCGAGCAGGTGAAAGCCTCCCTCCGCGGCAGCCTGCCCGAGGCGGAAGGGCGCGGCAAGCCGCGCGCCGCATCAGGCGTGAGCCGGCCGGATAGAGAGTATCCGGCGAAGCGCCGACGAGGCGAATCGGCTTAACTCGGGCCGGAAGACGGGAGACATTCGTGGCATCGTGGATCGAAAGCGTGGTGCAGGCGACCGGCGTTCTCGGCATCGCCCTGCTCATGTTCCTGGAGAACCTCTTCCCGCCGCTTCCCTCGGAGCTGATCATGCCGCTCGCCGGCTACGTGGCGGCGAAGGGCGAGGCGAACATCGTGTCCGTCGTTCTCGCCGGCGCCGCCGGCTCGCTCGCCGGCGCCTTCTTCTGGTACGGGCTCGGGCGGCTCGTCGACCACGAGACCGTCAAGCGCTTTGCCGACCGCTACAGCCGCTGGCTGACGCTGAGCCGCGCGGATGTCGAGAAGGCGGACGACTGGTTCGACCGATATGGCCATTGGGCGGTGCTGTTCGGGCGGCTCATCCCCACCGTACGGACGCTGATCTCCATCCCCGCCGGCCTGTCGGAGATGCCGATCGGCCGCTTCCTTCTCTTTTCGGGCATCGGCACGCTCGTCTGGACGACGCTTCTTGCTTCGATCGGCTATGGGCTCGGCGGCGAATACCGCCGCATCGAACGCTGGGTCGATCCGATCTCGACCGGCGTGCTCGTGCTGATCGCGGCGATCTATCTCTGGCGCGTCGCGACCTTCAAACCGCGCGGCCGGCGCTAATCCGCCATCGTCTCGATCGCCGCGTAGGCCGTAGCGCCCTCTTCGTCTTCGAACGGCGTCGCGACCTCCACAAAGGTATTGGGATAAAAGCCGTTGAAGTGGGTCCGCAGTCCGAGACTGTAGGCGCCGATATGGCCGATCTCGATCCAGTCGCCGGTGTCGACCGTTTCCGGCAGCCAGAACGGACGCGACAGGATGTCGACCGAATCGCAGGTGGCGCCGCAGACCTTGAACGGCACGAGCGTGTCGGTGCGGCCGCTCCGGCGCTTGCGCGCCGGGTCCGGTATGAACCGGGCCGGCAGCGTGATCTTGCCGGTCCAGGAATCCGACAGCGACCCCCAGATGCCGTCATTGATGTAGAGCCGCCGCCCCTTCTTCAGGAGCACGCGCACGATCACCGAGAGCGCGCGGGCGACGATGACCCGCCCCGGCTCGGCGATCAGCGGCAGATCGGCAAAGCCCCATTCGCCGATCTGCTGCCGCACATTCGCCATGAGTTCGGCGATGCCCGGCAGGTCGGCCGCCTTGCGCCGCGGATCGTGGCCGTAGGATGCCGGGAAGCCGCCGCCGATGTCGAGTCCGGCGAGGGTGACGCCGGCGCGGCTGCGCACCCAGTCCGCCGAGGCGAAGGCGCGCTCATAGACGGCCGGATCCTCGATCTGGCTGCCGACATGGAAGCAAAGCCCGGCGCGGAAGCCGATCCGGTCGATCCGCTGGAGAAGCTCCACCGCGTGGGCGGGCGCCGCGCCGAACTTCTTCGACAGCTCATAGGCCGCCGCGCCCTTCGTCTGCAGCCGCACGAAGAGCGTGATGTCGGCCGGGTCCAGATCCAGCGCCCGCACGATTCGGAGGATCTTGGCGATCTCGTCCTCATGGTCGAGCGCCAGGGTGCGGACCGCATAGTGCTCAAGCGCGAGCCGGATGTCCGATTGCGCCTTGACCGGATGCATGTAGAGCATCTCGGCGTCGGGCGAGACGGCACGGACGGCGGCGAACTCGCCCGGACTTGCGACATCGAAGGCGCGGATGCCGGCCTCCACCAACCGGCTGAGGACGAAGGGCTCGCCGTTCGTCTTGACCGCGTAGGCCGTCTTGCCCGGGAAAGCGGCCATAAAACTTTTCGCGTCCGCCGCCAGCATGCCGGGGCGGAAGCAATAGACGGGCGCGTCCGGGCGCATCGCGAGCGCGGCATCCATGCCGGTCTTGAACGTGTCGATCGGGACCTCCGTCCGCCGCTCCGGGCAGCCTGCGCACCGTCCGGGAATGTGTCGGATTTGAACGCCCAAGCCCGCGCCGCCCGACCTGCCATAAATCGAGTCGGAGGGAAATGGATGCCTCGCAACGTGCAGCGACTTTCCGGCCTCGGCGGCCTTCCCGGCACGCCCCCGCCGCCAGGGTGAACGATCGATGACCTGGAGATGACCGCTGTGGATGAACGGCATTCTCCAGAGCTTCATGGTTAAGTTATTCATAATATTGGTTAAAACTCAAATCTAACTCCAGTGTCGGCGGCCCGATTTTGCGCCGCAGCATAGAAATGGGTTCTTGCTTTGCCGCTTCCGGGTTAGAATCGCCGGGCGAAGCAGCGGGAGGCCATCCCAATGACCTTGATCAGGCGGCTGAACTTGATCGCCCTATGCGCCACGTTTGTGTTCCTCGGAGCCATCGTGTTCGGCGTGCTCTGACCGCCCGCTCCAGTTCCAGCTTCCCCTGAAGCAGGCCGCGCTCATCGCGCGCGATCGTCGCTGCGGCAGTTCAGGCTGCAGCGAGGCGGCCCTGCGGAACGATTCCGCAGAGCCGGCAGATTGCCTCCGCGAGTTCGGCGCGGTTCAGGGTGTAGATGTGGAACGTGTCGACGCCCCGCTGCATGAGGTCGCCAATCTGCTCCGCCACGACCGTCGCCGCGAGCGAGGCGTGCCCCTCCGATTCCGGCTCAAGCCCGTCGAAGCGGCGCGCCAGAGCCTGCGGGATGCTGGCCCCGCAGCGGCTCGCGAACGTGCACACCGCCGCAAAACGGTGGATCGGCATGATGCCGGGATCGACCGGGATATCGATCCCGGCCCTGCGGACGCGCTCCAAGTAGGATTCGTAGAGATCGTTGTCGAAGAAGAACTGCGTGATGGCGCGGTCGGCGCCGGCATCGACCTTGCGCTTCAGCGTCGCGATCTCGGTTTCCCAATCGGCGCTCTGCGGATGCCGCTCCGGATAGGCGGAGACCGACACCTCGCGGGCGCCGGACCGCTTCAGCAGGCGGACGAGATCGGCCGTATCCTTGAAGCCATCGGAATGCGGGACGTAGGGGACCGCGAGACCGCCGGGCGGATCCCCGCGCAGCGCCACGAAGCGCTCCACTCCCGCCTCACGGAAGCGGGCGACAACCGCCTCCACGGCCTCCGAGCTGGCGCCGGCGCAGGTCACATGGGCGGCCGTCGCGAGCTCCAGCTCGATCATCCGCCGCACCGTGCCGCAGGACCGCTCCTGCGAGGTGCCGCCCGCGCCGTAGGTTACGGACACATAGTGGGGCCGGAACGGTGCGAGCCGGCGCACCGTCGCCTCCAGCGCCGCCGCCTGCTCTTCGGTCTTCGGCGGGAAGAATTCAAAGGAGATCGCAGGGCCGCTTCGCGCCGCGCCCGCCAATTCCGTTTCCGTCACCGGCGCGCCTCGCTCTTTTCCAGCGCGCCGGCCTTGCGCCGGTCACGCGCCGTCCAGATCGTGACGGTCAGGCCGCCGGATCCGGCCGGGGGCACCAGGTCCTCAGCCGCCTCCAGATCGAGCCCGGCGGCGGCCACCCATTGCTGCATCTGGGCGCCGGCGAATCCGAGCCGGCGATGCGCCTGCGTCTCGCGCAGGTGCTCCAGATCGTGCGGCGCGAAATCGATGATCAGAAGCCGGCCGCCGGGCGCGAGCGCACCGGCGGCTTCGGCGATTGCCAGGCCAGGATCCTCCAGGAAGTGCAGGACCTGGTGGATCACGACCAGATCGAAGCTGTCGCGCGGGACCGGAAGGTTGGCCACGTCGCCGATGCGCACGCGCGCATGGCCGACGCCCGCGCGATCCAGATTGGCGCGCGCCACGGCAAGCATCGCCGGCGACAGATCGACGCCGAGCGCGCGCTCGTAGTAGGGCGCGAACAGCTCCAGCATGCGCCCGGTTCCCGTGCCGATATCGAGAAGGGCGCGGAAGGGCCCCTCCCCCGCCCGGGCGAGGATCGCGGCCTCGACCTCCTGCTCGGGAACATGCAGCGAGCGGATCGCGTCCCAGCGCTGCGCATGTTCGGCGAAATACCGCTCCGCCGCCTCCCGGTTCTGGCGCTTGAGAGAGGCAAGCCGGTCGCCGTCGCGGCGGAGCGTCGCGTCGCCCGCGTCGACCCCCTTGAGGATGCCCGTAACGACCTCGCGCCCGGCCTGCTCGTCGGCAAGCCTGTAATAGACCCAGGAGCCTTCCGGGCTGCGGGAGACCAGCCCGGCCTCCGTCAGAACCTTAAGATGCCGCGAAATGCGCGGCTGCGACTGGCCGAGGACCTCGGTCAGCTCCTTCACCGTGCGCTCGCCGTGCTGAAGCAGCGCAAGCAGCCGGACGCGCGTTTCGTCGCCCGCGGCTTTCAACTGGCTGACAAGACGGCCGACGGATGAGCCCACGCGCACCACCACGCTATTGATATGCGCATATCTTTATATCCTTACGCGAATTCGTCAAGCGGCGGGGTGATAGCTCCTCAGGGCGGCGTCGGAGGCGCGCCACCCGGGCGGTTCGCGTCGAAGATGCCGAAGGCGCAGCGGCCGCCGCATTCGCGGCGGAGGTGGCCGGCCAGATCGGCGGCGGCCTCCGCCGGATCGCCCTCGCCGTTCGACTGCGGGGTGGCGACCGCGCGCCGCGTGCCAAGCCGGATGACGGAGCGTGCGTCCTGGCGCCAGTTCAAGCGACGGCAGAGGACCTTGTCGCCGGGAAGGATGGCGTTATCTCCGACACGTCGAACTGCATCGTCTCACGCTTGTTCATGTCCGGCGCCGCCGGCGAAGCATGACGCTGGATGCCTCGCCGGTCATTCGGCAAGATGCGTCCGGTCATGACCACAAAGCATTCCGACTTCGGCGCGGCGGCACCCTTTCCATGAAGGATTCGATCCGCCCCGGCGAGATCGTGGCGCCGAGCGACCCGGCTTCCATGGCGGGGGCGGCGAAGCTCGTCTTCATCGGGCGGGCGCGGACGCCATGGCGCGACCGCGACGACTGCCCGAAGAACGTGCGCGAGGCGCGCGAGCGTGGCGGCGAGGCGCGCATCGAGATCGACGCCGCCTGGCGGCTCGGACTGAAGGACCTCGGGCCGGGCGACACCCTGGTCGTGCTGACCTGGCTCGATCGCGCCCGACGCGATCTCATCGTTCAGGCGCCGCGCCATCGCGGCGGCGCGACCGGCGTGTTCTCGCTCCGCTCGCCCGTCAGGCCGAACCCGATCGGCATGCACGTCGTTCGGCTTCTCGGCTGCGACGCGGAAAAAGGCGTGCTCGAAGTCGATGCGCTGGACTGCCTCGACGATACGCCGGTCCTCGACATCAAGCCGTGGCTCGACAGCGTCGACGCGCCGCCGGATCGCTAGCGTTCTCGGCGCGCGTTCGGCTTCACAAGCCACGGCCCCGCACGATAAGACTGACAAGGGACAGTCGACCGAGGGGGGAATCGTGCCGGGCCGGTTGATCCATTTGTGGCCGCCGACGTGAACCTCTTGCTCCGCTTGAGCGCAGCGATCGACGCTGTCTGTGCATTTCTCGGCCGCACCGTGATCTGGCTGATCCTCGCCGCCATCCTGGTGAGCGCCGGCAACGCAATCATGCGTAAAGCGTTCGACATGAGCTCGAACGCCTGGCTCGAATTGCAGTGGTACCTTTTCGGCTGGGCCTTTCTGGTGGCGGCGTCCTACACGCTCCAGCGCAACGAGCACATCCGGATCGATATCGTTTGGAACACCCTGCCAAAGAACGTCCGGCATTGGATCGACATATTCGGCCACGTGTTCATGCTGCTTCCGTTTACGGGGCTCATGGTCTACCTGAGCTGGCCGTTCTTTTTCCGTACATGGCGCTCCGGTGAAATGTCAGGCAGCGCCGGCGGTCTCATCATTTGGCCGGCACGCCTCGCAATACTGGTCGGGTTCGTCCTGCTCTTCTTCCAGGCCGTCTCGGAGCTCATCAAGCGGATCGCCATCATGCGCGGCGCCATGCCGGATCCGTCCCCCGATCAGCCGCGCCACCAGATCCCGATCGAGTAGAGCGGCGGGATGACCGGCTTCCTCATCGACAATATGGCGCCGATCATGTTCGTGGCGCTCGTCGTCGTCCTGCTGCTCGGCTACCCGGTCGCCTTCGCACTTTCCTTCGTCGGCCTGAGCTTCGCAATGCTCGGCATCCAGCTCGATCTCTTCCACCCGACCTTCCTGCAGGCGCTTCCCGACCGGGTCTGGGGCATCATGTCCAACGAGACGCTGCTTGCCATCCCCTTTTTCACGTTCATGGGGCTGATCCTCGAACGATCGGGCATGGCGGAGGAGCTTCTCGACACGGCGGGCAAGCTGTTCGGCCCGGTCAGGGGCGGCGTCGCCTATGCGGTAGTCGTGGTTGGCGCCCTGCTTGCCGCGACAACGGGAGTTCTTGCCGCCTCGGTTATCGCGATGGGGCTCATCTCGCTGCCGATCATGATCCGCTACGGCTACGACCGCCGCGTGGCCACCGGCGTGATCGCCGCATCGGGGACGCTCGCGCAGATCATCCCACCGAGCCTGGTGCTGATCATCATGGCCGATCAGCTCGGCCGCTCCGTCGGCGATATCTACAAGGGCGCCATCATCCCGGGACTCGTGCTGACCGGGCTCTACATGTCCTATGTGTTCCTCGTCACGATGATATTTCCGAAGTCGGCTCCGGCGCTGCCGGCCGAGGCGCGCTCCTTCGGCGAGGGCGCCGAATACAGTCCCGTGCTTGCGGCCATCCTGCTGCCGTTGGGGCTCGTGTTGTGGGGCATGATCGTCCTCTTCCATCCGGCGCTGGCGGTCGAGATTTTGCACAACCTTGTGCCCCCTTCGGCCGGATGGCTCGATGCCGCGGCCGCGAAAGAGACGGCAACCCTGTTCACGATGCTCGCGGGCTTCGCCGCGGTCTATTTTGCGTATCTCGGGCTGCTCCGCTTTGTGCCGCGAACGGCCGCCAACGCCACGGCGTTCCTCCTTATCCTCGCCGCGGTGTTCGTCGCCTGGCAGGCCGCCGTCGCCTGGATCGAGGGCGCGAGGGCGCTCCCGCCGATCAGCGAGCGCGGCGCGGCCTGGCTGCTCGACGTGCTCGTCTGGGCGGTCGCAGAATGGGCTTACGTCTTCGCCTTGCTCGCGCTTGGCGGAGCCATATTCTCGCTGATGCGGGCGCCTTCGCAGCCGGTCTCCGGCGCCGTCTGGAAGATCGTTGCCGACCTCCTGCCGCCGCTCATCCTCATCTTCCTGGTGCTCGGCACCATCTTCCAGGGAATCGCCACGCCGACCGAGGGCGGCGCCATGGGTGCGGTCGGCGCGCTGGTGCTCGCGACGCTTCGCCGACGGCTCAATTTCGATCTGATGCGCCAAGCGCTCGAATCGACGACCAGGCTCTCTGCCTTCGTGGTCTTCATCCTGATCGGCGCGCGCGTCTTCTCGCTCACCTTCTACGGCGTGGACGGGCACGTCTGGATTGAGGACCTTCTGACGTCGCTTCCCGGCGGCCAGATCGGCTTCCTGGTGGTCGTCAACGCCGTCGTCTTCGTGCTCGCCTTCTTCCTCGACTTCTTCGAGCTCGCTTTCATCATCGTCCCGCTCCTGGCCGGTCCGGCCGCGATTCTCGGCATTGACCTCATCTGGTTCGGCGTGCTGCTCGGCATCAACATGCAGACCAGCTTCATGCATCCGCCGTTCGGCTTTGCCCTCTTCTATCTCCGCTCGGTGGCGCCGCGCGAGCGCTACCGCGACCGGGTGACCGGCGAGACGACGGAGCCGGTCACGACGGGTCAGATTTATTGGGGAGCCGTGCCGTTTGTAGTGATCCAGGTGATTATGGTGGGGCTTGCGATCGCCTTCCCGCAGATGATCCTGCACTACAAGGGCGCCGGCACCGGCGTCGACCCCTCCACCCTCGAGATCACGATTCCGCAGGCAGGTGGCGAGTTCGGCACGGACCAACTGCCGGATTTCTCGCAGCCGCCGTCGTTCGACTGAGGAACAGATGAAAAGATGCCCGGCGCCGAGCAGGCTCCGGGCATTTCGGCAACCGATGATGAGCGCAGATCAAAGCATCTTCTTGCGCTGCTGGCCCATCATGAAACTGTCGAAGGCGTTCTCCGAGAGCTGCCACCAGAGATAGCCCTCGCCGCGCACGGCCGCCATCGAATCATAGACCTTCTTGAAGTTCGCGTTCGACGCCGTGAGTTCCGCGTAGGTGTCGGCCGCGGCTTGGAAGCAGGCCTCCATCACGTCCTGCGGAAAGGCCCGAAGCTGCGCGCCGCCGGCGACCAGCTCGCGGAGCGCCTTCGGGTTGAGCACATCGTATTTCGCCATCATCTCGTCATTGGCATAGGCGCCGGCCGCGGTGAGGATCGCCTGATAGCTCTTCGGCAGTTCCTCCCATTTGTCGAGGCCTACGAAGACGTGCAGCATGGAGCCACCTTCCCACCAGCCGGGATAGTAGTAGAAGGGAGCCACCTTGTTGAAGCCGAGCTTCTGGTCGTCATAGGGGCCGACCCACTCCGCCGCGTCGACCGTGCCCTTTTCAAGCGCCGGGTAGATCTCGCCGCCGGCGATCTGCTGCGGCACCACGCCGATCTTGGCGATCACCAACCCGCCGAACCCGCCGATGCGCATCTTGACGCCTTGCATGTCGGCGAGGCCGGTGATCTCCTTGCGGAACCAGCCGCCCATTTGTCCGCCCGTGTTGCCGGCGGCGATGCCGTAGATGTTGTAGCCGGCGTAGAATTCGTTCAGCGCTTCCCTGCCGCCGCCGGCGAACCACCAAGCGTTCTGCAGCCGGCAGTTGAGGCCGAAGGGGACGGAGGTGCCGAATCCGAACGTCGGATCCTTGCCCCAGTAATAATAGGACGCGGTGTGGCCCGCCTCGACGGTGCCGTCCTGAACCTTGTCGGCGACCTGAAGGGCGGGAAACAGCTCCCCGCCGGGGAAAGCTTGGATCTCGAAGTTCCCGTCCGTCGCCTCGGACACGTATTTGACGAACGTCTCGGCACTGCCGTAGAGCGTGTCGAGGCTCTTCGGAAAACTCGACCCCATGCGCCATTTGAGTTGCGGCGCCGACTGGGCCAGCGCAGGCATGGCAAGCGTTGCGGAGCCGGCGATTCCAAGCCCGGCTGCTTTCAGGACATCACGACGTTTCACGGCTTCCTCCCATTTCCGCCCCCGCGATCCGGGTTA
>DASWJZ010000357.1:0-2830 GCA_036396875.1 Propylenella sp. | reverse complement strand
TCGGCGAGGATGCCGACACGACCGTCATAGGCGTCGCGAAGCGCGGCAAGCGTCACGCCGGCGCGCTCGGCGACCGCGCGAAGCGTGATCTCCTCCCACGCTTGCTCGGCCGCCAGCCGCATCAGCGCATCGACAATTCTGGTCCGGGTCTTCGGTTGGACCAACGCTTCATCCCTTCCGCGAGCGCCCTATCGAACGCCAGCGCGCGGCTTCCGGTCAAGGGCGGCGCTTGATCCGGAATGTGGGGTCGGAGGCGAACGGGCCCTAGCCCAATTCGGCCGAGCGCTTCCTCGCCGCCTCGACGGCGCGGGCCATCAACGGGGCCAGACCGTCCTCTGCCATGAGGACGGAAAGGGCAGCGGCGGTCGTCCCGCCGGGCGACGTGACGTTCTCCCTCAGGACGCCCGGCGCGAGCGGGCTGGCGGCAAGCAGCGCCCCCGCCCCGGCGACCGTCTCGCGCCCGAGCAGCTCGGCAAGGTCGGCGGGGAGACCCGCCCGCCGCGCCGCTTCGGTGAGGCACTCGGCGAGGAGGAAGACATAGGCGGGCCCCGAGCCCGACACCGCCGTCACCGCGTCCATCAGCGCCTCGTCCTCGATCCAGGACGTTTTTCCGACTGCGCTGAGGAGCGCGTCGACCACACTCCGCTGAGCGCCGGAAACGTGCGGATTGGCGATCGACACGGTGACGCCGCGGGCGACCTGCGCGGGCGTGTTCGGCATCGTGCGGACCACCGGCTGGCCCGCGGCAAACGCCGCCTCCAGGCGGGCGAGCCGCACGCCAGCGGCGATCGACACGATCACCGTCTCGCGGCCGGCAAGCGGCGCGACCTCGGAAAGCACGTCGGCCATCGACTGCGGCTTTACGGCAAGGACAATGACACGATAGGCGCGGCCCGCGGCTTCGGCGGCCGCGCGCGCGACCGCCGCCCCGGCGCCTGCCAGCGCCGTCGCGCGCGGCGTGTCGATGTATGGATCGAGGATTCCGACGTCCTTTGCGGAGATCCCGCGGGCCAGCCATCCGTCAAGCAGGGCGCCGCCCATCTTTCCGGCGCCGACGAGGAGAAGGGGCGCCGCGCCCCGAAGCCCTGCCTCAGGCTTCGCCATGCGTCTCGAAGAGAACCGCGGCCAGCGCCTCTTCCGGCGTCTTGCCGGCCCAGATCACGAACTGGAACGCCTGGTAGTAGCGCTCGCAGGCTTCCACCGCGGCGGCCATCATGGCTTCGAGCTGGCCGGTGCCGGCTTCGATGCCCTCCGTCAGCAGCAGTGCGTTGCGGTACATGATGACCCCTTCCGCCTGCCACAGATCGAAATGGCCGAGCCAGAGCTGCTCATTGACCAGCGCAAGCAGCCGCATGACCTCGTTCTTCGGCCGTTCGTTCACCTTGAAGTCGAAGGCGCAGGCGAGGTGCAGCGCCTCGAGCGCGCCCATCCAGGAGAGCGACAGATTGTAGTCGCAGAAGCTGCCGGCGACCGAAATGGTGATCTCGTCGTCGCCGGAGCGGTCGAACGCCCAATCGTGCGAGGCGGCAATCTGCTCGATCAGATCGACGGGATTGATAGGGGAAGGCAGCTCGAAATCAACCAGACTCATGTCCTTCTCCTCGCCATGAAACAGGGAACTGCGCCAGGTCGTCCTGCCGACCTGGGCGCGCGAGCCGGCCGCAGCCGCCGGCACCGACCGGCCGCTTGGCTTTTCGCGCAGATTTTTTGTGGCAAGCTCGAATCTCTCTAGACCTCACTATAAGCAAGCGAGTCCGGCGCGATAGCCGTGCCGCCGGCCGCGGCGGCTTTTCCACGGGGAAACCCGATCGCCTCTCAGGATTCGCCGTCCTTCCCGGGCGATGCGTCGGAGCCGGTGCGCTTCCGGGCGCCGGTCTTGGCGGGCGCCGAACCCCCGGGCTGGAGACGCGTTTGCAGCGCTTCCAGGCGCCGTTCCAGCGCCTCGACCCGCCGGTTCGCAGCCTCATTCTCCTCGCGGGCCCGCGCCGCCATCTCGCGCACCGCCTCGAACTCTTCCCGCTGCACGACGTCCATCTCGGCGAGGAACCGCTCGCCCTGCGTCTTGACGACCGTCTCGATCTCGCGACGGACGCCTTGCGCGACGCCGGCCGCGTCGGTCATCAGCTTGGCAAATTCGTCGAGCAGGCGGTTGGAAGTCTGCGTCATCTCGCCTCTCGGAGGGCGCAAGGCGCCCCTTTCGATTGGAGAATTTGCCGCAAAGCGGCACTTTTGTGCTCTGCACAATCCGGACCCATAGATATATGCCGCACCCCCCTCGCGCAAGGCAGCCGGTTGACCCCGTCCGCCTGCGGGGCGAAGGTCCGGCCCGCCCGGCCGCCCGCGTTCATTGCCCGAAATGAGCCTTCCCGACATCGATCCGGTCGCCTTCGCCTTCGGGCCGTTCGCCGTGCGATGGTACGGCCTTGCGTATTTCGCCGGCATTCTGGTCGGCTGGTGGTACGCGCGCCGTCTGGTCGGAAACGAGCGCCTGTGGGGCCGGCCGCCGCCGATCACGCGCACTGACATTGACGACTTTCTCGTCTGGCTCGTCCTCGGGATCGTGCTCGGCGGCCGGATCGGCTACGCGCTCTTCTATCAGCCGGGCCACTACCTCGATGACCCGCTTGCATTCCTGCGCCTCTGGGAAGGGGGGATGTCCTTCCACGGCGGCCTGCTCGGCACGATCCTCGCCATGGCGGTCTTCGCGCGGATGCGGAATCTTCCGATGCTCTCGCTTTTCGACGTCGCGGCGGCATCGGTGCCTTTCGGGCTTTTCTTCGGTCGCCTCGCCAACTTCGTCAACGGCGAACTCTGGGGCCGCGTCACCGAC
>DASWJZ010000356.1:0-2645 GCA_036396875.1 Propylenella sp. | reverse complement strand
TCGACTATCTCACCTGGGCGATCGGCTGCTCGGCGGCGCTCGGGTCGAACCAGCTGGCCGGTCCTCTCCACCAGACGCTCGGGCATTTTTCCGGCACGGCGCCCACCGAAGCGGAGCGCGAGCGCGCCCGCGACGTTCACCGCAAGGCCGGCGACATCGCAAGGGCGAACGGCGTCGTCGTGGCGCTCGAGGCGGTCAACCGCTTCGAATGCTACTTTGCCAACACGATGGACGACCTCTGCGCCTACGTCGCTTCCGTCGGCCACCCGGCGATCCAGGCGATGTACGACACCTTCCACGCCAACATCGAGGAGGCGGACCCGGTCGCCGCCTTCACCCGCAACGCCGCCCATGTCGCTCATGTCCATATTTCGGAGAACGACCGCGGCGTTCCCGGCCGCGGGCACGTGCCGTGGGAAGCGACGTTCAGGGCGCTGAAGGGCAGCGGCTATGACGGCTGGCTGACCATCGAGGCGTTCGGCCGCGGCCTGCCGGAGCTCGCCGCCGCCACCCGCGTCTGGCGCGACTTTGCCGAAAGCCCGGAAGCCGTCTATCGCGACGGTTTTCGCCATATCCGCGCGGGGTGGGACAACGCCTGAACTGCGGTTACGACGCGAAGCGTTCGGGCCCCCGGGAAGCGTCGGACGGCTCTTGGGCGACAGCCCCGGCTCTACTGCCCGTCCCGTCCAAGGGCGCCGATCCTTTCAAGCCACGCGCGCGCCGTCTTGGCCGGGCCTTCCACGCTTCCGATCAGCGTGGTGCGGATCGGGCCGATGCCCGAAAACTTCAGGATGTTGCGCTCCAGGCTCCTCAGGCTGTGCGCAAGGAAGAACCAGCGATAGACGAGGGCGGGCATGCCCATGGTGACCACGATGCGGGCGGATTTGCCCCGCAGCAGTCCGGGTCGCAGCGAGCGGCGGCCGGGATCTATCGCGAAGCCCGGCCTCAGGACCTGTTCGAGAAAGGCCTTCGTGAGCGCCGGCATCGAACCGAGCCAGAGCGGGTAGATGAGGACGAGATGGTTTGCCCGGCCGATCGCCTCCTGCGCCTGCCGCAAGGATGCGGGGAGGGCGCCGTCCTCCCACTCCTTCCGGGTCCGAAGCAGCGGGAAATCGAGCGCGGCGAGGACGACCGATTCGACGGTGTGCCCTCCGGCCTCCGCGCCACGCGCATAGGCGGCGGCGAGCGCATGACACAGGCGCCGTTCGTCGGGATCCGGATGTCCGTCGATGATGACGATATGTTTTCCCATGCTGGAATTCTTTTAGCGCGGTGGGTTGGTCCAGCCTTGAGGGAGATCAACCGCCCGCGCCGTCAGGTCGCTATGGTTGCGGTTGGGGAGGGGTCGCCGATGATCCGATTTGGACTCTTGCTCGTGCTTCCCGCGGTCCTGCTGACGCAGGCATTGGCGCAGGACGATGCCGCGCGCGGGCAGGCGATCGTAGAGCGGCTTTGCGCCGGCTGCCACGCCGTCGGCGCGGATGGAGACAGCCCGCTCGATGCGGCGCCCCCATTCCGCATCCTCGGCCAGCGCTTCGCGATCACCGATCTTGAGGAGGCGCTTGCGGAGGGCATCGTCACCGCGCATCCGGACATGCCCGAATTCGTGTTCGAGCCCGACGATGTCGGCGCGATCATCGCGTATCTGGAGTCTGTCCAGGTCCCGTGACGGCGGGGGCGAGAAGGCTGCCAGCAACGTTTCCGGCTAGCTTGCGGACCCGACCAGGCGAGCCGCGATGGCGCCAATCAGGTATGCCAGGAGAGTGGCGAAGGCTCCGATCGAAAGCATCTCGATTCCGGCGCGAAGCGCGCTCCGGTTCGTGAATGCGGCGCGGCCGGCCCCGACCAGGAAGAGCGTCACGAAGGCCATGCCGACGGCGAACTGGAACCGGTCGGACGGACCCCAGGGGACGACGTAGGCGGCGAGCGGAACAAAGCCCGCAACCAGGAAGCCGAGGAAGGTCGCGACGCCGTGACGGGCGGAGCGCAGAAGGGGCGCGATCTCGGACGCGGTCTCCGACCGGCGCGCAAGAACGTTGCTTGCACCCATGGAGAAGCCGTCCGCCAGCAGGTTCGCAAAGCCGAGGATCAGAATCACGCGGGTCGAAAGTGACGCGCCCACGACGCCCGAAATAACGGCGAGGGTGGTGACTATCCCGTCATTGGCTCCATAGATCAGGTCGGGCAGGTATTTGCGGATGAGCGAGTAGGCGCCGATCATTGTCGTCCTCCGCCAAGCCGGGATGAGGCGCCCGCGACGCGCCCGATCCCAATGTGATATGCATTCTCGAACAATTGGACCGGGAAGGGCCGCAAACCCTGCCTCGGGGTATTCAAGCCGGCGGAAACCGCCGGTGCAGGGACGCCGGCGTGGCGAAGGCGCGGCGCCAATTCGTTCCACTGCCGGAAGCATGCGATCGTAGCGATCGGGAACGTCATCCGCGGGGCCGGCGGGCGTCGCCGCAACCTGTTCGGCCTGCTACTTGCGGGCCCGGGAGCCGCACTGATCTGCTTCATGAAGCGATAGCGCCGCGGACGCCAAACACCGCGTGAATCGCGTCGAGCAGCGCATCCCCGAGCAGCGGTTTTTCGACGATGGGCGTATCTTCTTCCGCCGCTCGGCGGCGCAGGGCCGCCGTTGGATG
>DASWJZ010000355.1:0-18708 GCA_036396875.1 Propylenella sp. | reverse complement strand
GAGCGTCGTGAAAACAGAAATCGACTTCTTCACGACGAACTCGGAAAGCCCTGTGACCCTCTCCGGCACTTTTGTCAGCTTCAACGTTCCGGCGGGCGCCAGCCGGTGTGTCAGGGTTCGGTTCAGCGCCATCGCCAACTGTCCTCACGCCTGTTTTCTACGCGCCTTCGCCAACAGCACCGAGCTCAACCCGGCGTGGGTGACGAACCCCTTGCGTTTCAGCCAGGACGCCACCAACAGCGGATCTGCCCATTCGTTCGAGTGGGCCGGGCGCGTTGGTCCCGGCAAGCAGATCATTCGCATCAAGGTTCAGACAGGCAACACGATTTCAAACGCGGAGATCGGCCCCTACACGACAACCGTCGAGATCATGGAATAATAAGTCGCCCCGTCGCATCGCGGCGGGGAGCTGCCTTCTCATCGGGAAGAGGCGAATATTATCGAAAACGTCGCGTTGAAGCCCAGGCACTCGATTCCGGAGTCCATTCGAAGCTTATCAAGCTTGAAATGGAAAACCTGTTGTCCCGCCGCTCTGATCCTGAATACTCGCGTGGACGCCAGGTTAAAGAACTGCCGCGGCCCGATACCTCCTGACGCAGCTTCAAGACTACCGTCATGACTGAGCCCCCGGGCCGGTGCTGTTAGCGAACGCCGAGGGGTCGCGAACGATCTGGCTTACGAACTGAAAGAAGCGCCGAGCCGTTTCGCTGTTCCCGCACATCATCGTCCCGTGGAAGGTCACCTGAGCCCGCCCGGGACTGGGCGCATTGAATTCGAAAGTGCGCAAGACCGGGATTGGGTCGTCGCTATCGAACCGAACGCAGTACCGCTCGCCGGATTCCGGAGTGCACGGCGGCTGACTCCTGATGACATCGGCGGCTGCGGGTGAATATGCGGCAGCGACCACCCCTACAATGCCAAGTACGGCAACCCGTGCGACCCGCTTCATTCGTCCAGCTCCAAGTACCGCGACCACCGGAGGTATGAAGTACGCCGGCGCGCGAGCGTCGATACTAACAATGACTGCGGGAAATGTATTCGCAATTCTCGGCAACATCTTTAAGCTCGGCAACCAGCTTCCCGACACTTTCGGCGGGGCCGCTTAGGCCCGCGGACAGTTTCATCTCGCCGGGTTGGAGAATCGCTATCACGCGACCGATTATAGTCCTGCGGCCGGCGCCTAATTCTGATTTGCCGACTGGCCGTCATCATACATAGGCGATCAGCGTGCTGCCCACGTGCTGCCCGTCAGCGCGGCATTCAGATTGACCCCCCACAGCACTCAAAGCTAAAGCTTAACACTTTCTGGTGCTTGGAGTGGTGGGCGCGACAGGGATTGAACCTGTGACCCCTCCCGTGTGAAGGGAGTGCTCTCCCGCTGAGCTACGCGCCCGTCAGCCGGTGCGGTCTAATAGGTGCCGCCAACGGCGAAATCAAGCGCGTCGCCGAGGGGGCCCGGTAAGCCGGTCTTGGTCGCCCCCGAAGCGCGTGCTAAGGCGCGCGGTCCAATCGAGACGGCGTGCTGCGGGATGTCGGAAGAGCTGAAGCGCCAGGCGGCGCAGGCGGCACTCGCCTACGTGAAGAGCGGCATGCGCCTCGGCCTCGGGACCGGCTCGACCGCGGCGCACTTCGTGATCGCGCTCGGGCGGGCGGTCGCCGAGGGTCTCGACGTGGTCGGCGTTCCGACATCGGAGGCGACGGAGCGGCTGGCGCGGCAGGCCGGCATCCCGCTCACCACCCTCGACGAAACGCCGGAACTCGACCTCGATGTCGACGGAGCCGACGAGATCGGTCCGGGCCTGGCGCTCATAAAGGGGGGAGGCGGAGCGCTGCTGCGGGAGAAAATCGTCGCGAACGCGGCGGAGCGCATGATCGTAATAGCGGACGAGAGCAAGCGCGTGAGCGCGCTCGGCGCTCACCCGCTGCCGATCGAAGTGCTTCCTTTCGGACTCGCAGCGACGGCGCTCGCCGTCGAGCGCGCCGCGATCGAAATGGGCCTCAGCGGTGCGCTCGATCTCCGGCGCAGGGGAGATGAAGCGGTCACCACGGAGAGCGGAAACTGGATTCTTGACGCATCTTTTGGCCGCATTCCCGACCCAGAAGCCCTGGCCAGCCGACTTGACGGGATTCCCGGGGTGGTCGAGCACGGGCTTTTCCTCGGTTTAGCCGACCTTGCCCTCGTCGCTTCACCCATGGGGGTGGCGGAGATCGGGGTTTAACTCTTATTCTTGCACTATCGGGGCGGCGCACCACCGCCCGACGGAGGTTGACATGATACGTTCGTACGCCGCCCGTTTCGTCGTCCTGGCGGTAACAATCGGCGCTCCCCCGGTCTTGGCGCAGACGGCCGAGGCGCCCGAGGGGCCGGCCCTGCAGCGGATCATCACGACGGAGTTGCCGGCTGACACGCAAGAACTCGCCATGCAGCTTGTCCGACTAAGCGGCACGTCGCGGATGTACGACGAGGTTCTGCCGATGGTCGCCGACCAGGCGAAGAACTTGTTCATCAGAGCCAATCCGCAGATGCAGCTCGGCATCATCGACATGGTCGACCGGGTTGCGCTGTCGCTCGTCGGCAGGCGCGGAGAGCTCGATCAATATCTGGCGCGCGTCTGGGCCTCGGCGTTCACGAACGAAGAGATGCAGGACCTGATCGATTTTTACAGCTCCGAGACGGGAAAGAAGTTCGCGGAGACGCTGCCGGAACTCTTGGCCGTGCAGACCGCGGCGGCGCAGGAATGGGGCAAGTCGGTGAACGCCGACCTGTCGCAGAGGGTCGCCAACGAGCTTCGCGCGGCGCTCGCGGCCGAGCAGGAGGCGCTGCAAAGCGACATCGCCGGCCCGGCGCAGGAGACGGCGCCGCAGCAATAGCGGGCATGGCATACGACTTCGATCTCTTCGTCATCGGGGCCGGGTCAGGCGGCGTCCGGGCTGCGCGGCAGGCGGCGGCGGCCGGTGCGCGCGTCGCCATTGCCGAGGCCGACCGGGTCGGCGGGACGTGCGTCATCCGCGGCTGCGTGCCGAAAAAGCTTCTCGTCTACGCATCGCAGTTCCAGGAGTCGTTCGAAGACAGCGCCGCCTACGGCTGGACATACGGTTCCATCGCATTCGACTGGCCGACGCTCATATCAAACAAGGATGAGGAGATCGCGCGCCTCGAAGGCGTCTACCGCGCCGGTCTCGAAAAGGCCGGCGCGGAGCTTTTCGAGACGCGCGCGGTGCTGGCGGGAGACCATCGCATCCGGTTGGCGACGCCTGCCCGTTCGGTCAGCGCCGAACATGTCCTGATCGCCACCGGTGGGCGGCCCAACCCGCACGCGGCGCTCGAAGGACATGAGCATTGCATCACTTCGAATGACGCGTTCCACCTTGGGCGACTGCCGGAGAGGATTGTGATCGGCGGCGGCGGCTATATCGCCGTGGAATTCGCCGGCATTTTTCTCGGGCTGGGGGTGGAGACGACGATCGTCTATCGCGGCCGGGAAGTGCTGTCCCGGTTCGACATGGATCTCCGCCGGCTTTTCCACGCCGAGGCGACCAACAAGGGCATGCGGATTCTGTGCGGGGAGATTTTCACGAAGGTGGAGAAGCGGCCCGACGGCCGGCTGCTCGCCCATCTTTCGGGAGGCGGCATCGAGGAGGCCGACCAAGTCATGCTCGCGGTAGGCCGGCTGCCGAATGTGGAAGGTCTCGGTCTTGAAACGGTGGGGGTGAGGCTTAACAAGAAGGGCGCAATCGAAGTCGACGACTATTCCCGCACGAATGTCGACTACATCTGGGCAATCGGCGACGTGACCGACCGTATCCAGCTCACGCCGGTCGCCATCCACGAGGCGATGTGCTTTGCCGAAACCGTGTTCCGTCAGCGCCCGACCAAGCCGGATCATGCGACCGTGGCGACGGCCGTATTCTCGCAGCCTGAGATCGGCACCGTTGGCCTGACGGAGGATGCGGCCCGGGAACGCCACCCGAACCTCGACATCCACAAGATCGCGTTCCGCCCCCTGAAGGGCACGCTGACCGGGCGTTCCGACCGAATGCTGATGAAGCTCGTCGTTGACGCCGACACCGACCGCGTTCTCGGGGTCCATGTCCTTGGACCCGGCGCCGGCGAGATGGCGCAGCTGCTCGGCATTCCGGTCAAGATGGGCGCGACCAAGGCCGACTTCGACGCCACGATGGCGGTGCATCCGACCGCCGCGGAGGAACTGGTGACTTTTGGAGAGCCGACCGAGCGCATCCGCGGCGGAGAGACGCTGGCTGCCTGAGCGGCTTCGGTCCTATGCCGCCTCGCAGCCTTCGAGCGTTTCCTTGACCAGATGGTCGACGACCGCGCGCAGCGAAGCCTCCTCGCTGTGGCCCTGTTCGAGCGCGTTGTAGAACACGGCAAGCTGCCGGTCGGCGCTCGTCCCCTCCGCCGCGATCTGGCGGGCGCGCTCGACTTCGCTCAGGCAGCCTAGGGCCTTCGCTTCCTCCGCGAGGAGAGCGATCATCTCCTCGACCAGATCGCGGAACGGAACCGTCTCGGCGCGGCCGAAGTCGATCAACTCGCCGCTCACGCCGTGGCGCTGCGCCAGCCACCGATTCTCGGCGATGAGCACGGGAAGGTACTGCCGCCAGCGCAGGTTCTTCCGTTTCAGCGTGATAAGCATGTTGATCAGCGATTGATAGATCGCGGCGATGGCGATGCCGTCGTCCAGGCGCGTGCAGACGTCGGTGATCCGCATCTCGAGCGTCGGGAAGTTCGCCGATGGCCGCAGGTCCCACCAGATCTTGGAGGCGTCCTCGATCCGGCGGAGCTTTACGAGGAGGTCGACCACGCGGCGATATTCGCCCGCGCTGCCGAAAAGCTGCGGCAATCCCGCCCGCGGCAGTTCGACGGAGATCGAGGAACGGTAAGATTTCAGTCCGGTGCTCCGGCCGCGCCAGAAGGGCGAGGAGGTCGAGAGCGCAAGGAGATGCGGCAGGAAATACACCAGCTGCCCGTGCAGGTCGATGCGCAGGTCCTCGTCGGGAACCGCAACGTGCACATGCATTCCGCAGATCAGCATTCGCTGTACGACAGCACGGAGATCCGCAGCGAGCTTCGTATAGCGCTCCTTGTCAGTGGTAACCTGCGTGCTCCAGTCGGCGAAGGGATGGGTCGAGGCTGCCATGACACCGATGCCGTGGCGGGCTGCTTCGGCGGCGATGGTGCGCCGGAAGAGGGCAAGCACGCTCCGCGCCTCGCCCACCGAGCCGCAGACCGGCGTTCCGACCTCGATCTGGCAGCGGAGAAACTCCGGGGTCACCTGGTCGCCCAGCAAATCCCGGCATGCGCGCATGAAGGCCTCCGGCGGATCGGCGCAAACGCCGCGGCTCTCCAGGTCGACGAGAAGGTACTCTTCTTCGATGCCGATGGTTGAAGGGTCGTCGTTCGCCATAGTCACGCGATCGTCGCCTGCCGCGGTGCCGGGCAGTCATGGTAGACGCGCGATCGCGGTCTGGAAACGCGTTCCGGGGTTGGCGCTAGCTCGTGGCTCGCCGGTGCGCGGGCCACTCCGTAAGCTTCCGCCGGAAATGCTGGCGGATCTCGGCGATAAGTTCGCGCACGGATTCCTCCTGAACGGCGAAGGAATCCTGGCTTCGGACAATCTTGAGCAACCACGGGAGCAGCCTGACAAACTTGTCCTTCTCTCCGAGCAGGTTCGTTACCGACGTAACGACGGCATCGAGCGGCGGGGCGAGGTTGTCGATCCAGAGGGAAACCGACCGGGCGGATGGCATATCGCATCCCGCCGCCCCGGCCTCGGCGCGGACATAGTCGACCACGATGTCACGGGCCTTGCCGGGCAGCCTGCCCTCCGGCATGGCAAGCTGCAGCAGCGCAAAAACGCCATCGCGCGCAACGTTCTGCACCTGGCGGAGCGCAAGCACGCTGGCGTCCGCGTGGTCGCGGGGGAGATGAAGCGCCAGCAGAGCCAGATGCTCGTCGGCCGAAAGAACGCGCCCGCTCCGCAGGTCGAGGATGGAGATGATCCGATCGACGCGAAACGTCCACGTTGTCCGGCGCACGTTGCAAAAGGCTTTCAGGAAACCGGGGCCGCGAGTGTCGGCGGCGAGACACCGAACCGTCCGGGTGCTTGCCCACCCGTGAGCGTCGCAATACTCCAGCGCAAAAGCAGCGCCGCGAACGCCGTCATCCACAAAACTCTCATCCGGGTGATCCGGGTCGTCCAATACCGGGCCGTATTCGCGAAGGCCCTGCGGGGGAACAAGCGGAATCTCCCCGCGCCTCTCGAACCAACCCGCTACGCCATTCACCCCCGACCCCCCGTCGAACAGAGACTTCTTGTGACCATAACAGCACTGGCAAGACTGGCCCTCAACGGGTCCATGGTTGTGCCCGCCGGTTTTTGCCTCTGTGATGCAGGGATGTCACGCCTGCAGCGAAGCGGCGAAATCCCTGAGGAAAAATTGCGAAGGCGCCAGACCCCGCGGCCTGACACGGCAGCGACAGCCGTCGGGTCGCGTCAGACCCGGGCTACCGATCGAAGCGTCTTGCGCCCTCTTCTCCATCCGCTACGATCTGTTGTCGGTGCAGGCGGGGCCGGGGAGCGCGATCGCCCGGCCGAAAGCCGGCCGAGTCAGAGCCGGCGCGACGTGGGGGGTATGAATGGCGGAGCGAAGCCTCAAGGAGATGGCGGGCGTGCGGACGCCCAAGTTCGGGCATTTCATCGTCGAGTTTGCAACGCCGGGCATCGGCCACATCCTGAAATCCGCGGGATGCGACTTCGTCCTCTTCGATCTCGAGCATTCCGGCTTCAGCTTCGAAACGGTGAAGAGCGCGCTGCGGTATTTCGAGGCGGCCGACCTGCCGGCGATCGTCCGTGTGCCTTCGAAAGAATACCATCACATCGCCCGCGCGATGGATATGGGCGCCGAGGGGATCATGCTGCCGATGGTCGGCAACGTCGACGAGGTCCGTCACATCATCGATTCCATGAAATATCACCCGGTGGGCAAGCGGGGGGTTGCGCTGCAGGTGGCCCATGACCGCTACCGGCCGGGAACCGTGTCGGAGAAGCTGACCGCGGCCAACAAACGGACGACGCTGTTCTGCCAGATCGAGACGGCGGAAGGCGTCGAGAACTGCGAGGCGATCGCGGCGACCGACGGCGTCGATTGCCTCTGGGTCGGCCACTTCGACCTCTCCTCGTCGCTCGGCATACCGGGGCAGTTCGACAACAAGCGTTTCACCGACGCGATCGCCCGCGTGGCGAAGGCAACGCGCAGGCACAAGAAGGCGTACGGCAGGCTTGTTCCGACGGTCGAGCAGGGGATCGAGATCCACGGGCTTGGCTTCGACTTCATCTGCTATTCCGGCGACGTCTGGGTGCTGCACAATGCGCTCGCCGAAGCGGTTGCGGCGCTGCGTAAGGGCTGCAAGACGCGGAAAGGGCGCTGACGATGGCCGACGCGTTCCGCGTGGCGCTCTCCGGCGATTTCAAGAAGCCGGATGGGTCGCCGACCTATCCGGACTTCGATCTCGCGCCACTCAGAAACGCGCCCGGCGTCGAGATAGTCTTCCTTGAGTCGCCACGCCCGATCCGCGGCGAGCTTGGCTTCCTCGAATCGGCCGGCTCAATCCGCGGCGAGCAACTCGAGGACGTCGACGCCCTGATCCTTCTCTCCCATCGTTTCGCCAACGAGAGCGTGCCGAAGAGCGGGCGACTCGCCGTCGTGGCTCGCTTCGGCGTCGGCTACGACTCGGTCGATGTCGAAGCCTGCACGGATGCCGGCATTGCGCTCTGCATCACGCCGGACGGCGTGCGCCGGCCGGTCGCCGTGTCGATCGTGACGCTGATGCTGGCGCTCACCGGCAAGCTGATGGTGAAGGACCGGCTGACGCGCGAGGCCGCCCCCGGTTATGCCCAGCGCTCCGACTACATGGGCGTGGGGCTTGTGGGCCGCACGCTCGGCTCGCTGGGCATCGGCAACATCGGGGCGGAGCTCTTCCGTCTCGCAAGGCCGTTCGACATGAAGTTCCTCGCCCACGACCCGTACGCCGACCGGAAGGTGGCGGCGGAGCTCGGGATCGAGCTGGTCGGTCTGGAAGACCTCTTCCGGCGGTCGGACATCCTGTCGGTCAGCGTGCCGCTGAACGAGGAGACCCGGCACATCGTCAACGCCGAGCGGCTCGCGCTGATGAAGTCGACCGCCTACCTGATCAATACCGCGCGCGGGCCGATCGTCGACCAGGAGGCGCTGACGAAAGTGCTCAGGGAGCGGCGCATCGCCGGGGCCGGGCTCGACGTGCTGGAGCAGGAACCGCCCGAGCCGGACGACCCGATTCTTGAGCTCGACAACGTAATCTTGGCGCCGCACGCGCTCTGCTGGACCGATCAATGCTTCGCGGGGAACGGTGCAGCGGACGTGAAGGCGGTGCTTGAGGTGCAACATGGGCGCGAGCCTCGCGGCGTCGTCAACCGCGCCGTGCTCTCCACGGCGCGATGGAACGAGCGCTTGGCGGAATTCAAGAAGCGTTTTGGCGATTGAGATAAGTTTGACCCGAGAATAGGCTGCAAGGACCGGAGCGGTCATCCAGGGAAGCGTCGCCGGCGCTACCGGGCCGAAGGGCTCGTGGAAAAGAGGAAAGCGAGCAATCGCTTGAGGGAGGGATTCGACATGAACGGTCATGAACGGCGTGATTTCGAAGCCGGGCTCGCCGCCGAGGTGGACGCCTGGCTGAGGGGAGAGCCGACCCGGCGGGAATTCATCAAGAAGTTTGGTCAGGCGACCGGGATGCTGGCGCTTTCCGGCACCGCGCTGTCGCCGCTGACAAGCTGGGCGCTGGCGCAGGCTTCGCTGGACCTCGCCGACCCGTCGACACCGCTCGGCGCGGCGCAGGCGGCCGCCCTCAAGGCTTCCACCGAAGGCCCGGCCGAGGGCTCCGCCTACCGTGCGGCACAGGCGGCAAAGCAATATTCCGGCATCACCATCAACATGACCTACGAGGCCGGGCTGCAGGCGCTCGATCCGAGAAACTTCTCGGGGCCGCTCTGGGAGCAGATCACGGGCATCAAGTCCAACGTGGTCGAACTGTCGAACCCCGATCAGTACTCCAAGGCGGTCGCCGAGCACATTGCCGGATCCGGCGCCTACGACGTGCTCGATATCTCGCCGGCATGGACGCCGTCGCTTGCCGACGGCGGCGTGATCGCCCCGCTTGACGACTACATCGCGCAATACATGAACATGGCGGACCTCGACGACTACCATCCGCTCTACAAGGCGCTGCCCACCTACAAGGGCAAAATCTGGGGCTTCTTCGACGACGGCGACATGTTTGCGCTCTACTACCGGCGCGACGTCTTTGAAGACCCGAAGCTCATGGAGGCCTACCAGGCGAAGTTCAACAAGCCGCTCGAAGTGCCGAAGACCTGGGAGGACTATGCCCAGGTGGCCCAGTTCATCACCGATAACCTGGCGCCGAACATCTATGGCGCGGGGCACTTCCGCAAGGCGGGAAGTCCCGGCAATCAGTTCGACTTCCTGCAGCAGTACCGCGCCAATGGCGGGCAGTTCTTCGACGACGGCATGAAGGCGCAGCTTGCCTCCGATGCCGGCGTGAAGACGCTACTGAACATGGTCGCCGCAAATGCCGCGTCGATCCCCGGCAACAACGAGCTCGACGCCGTCTCGCTCTGGGCGGCGTGGCTGCAAGGCAAGGTGGCGATGATCTATTCGTGGCCGCCGACAGGGCGCATGACCGCCGGCTACTCGCAAAGCGACAAGGCGATTAACTTCGTTCCGCAATCGACCATCGCCGACAAGGTCGGCTATGCTGTCGTGCCGGGCAATCCTGAGCACGCGACCGGCTACAACAAGGCGCTTTCCGCCGACTCGGCGAACGCGGAGGCGGCCTATCTCTTCATGCAGTGGGCGTGCTCGCCGCCGGTCTCGTTGGCACGCTGCATGCTGCCCTACGCGCTGCGTGATCCGTACCGGCTGTCGCACTTCAAGTCCGATCTCTACGGTCAGCTCTTCCCGACCGCCAAGGACTATCTCCTGAACCTCAACAACTCCGCCAATGTCGGCCTGCTCGACATCATCATGCCCGGCGCGCAGGACTATTTCCTGAGCATCGACCGCATGTGCACGGCGGTGTGGGCGGGCGCCGATCCGAAGGCGTCGCTGGAGACGGCAGCGGCCGAATGGGACGCGACTACCGAGCGGCTCGGCGTCGATTCGCAAAAGGCGTATTACACGGAGTTCCTGAAGCTCCCGGGCGCCACCGCGGACAACACCGTCGAAAAGCTCGGGATGGCGGTCACGCTCTGACGCTCGACGTTTGACAAGAGCCGGCCGGCGCTCAGCCGGCCGACCCTTCCATCATCTGGAAGCCTCTGCATGTCCTCTGGCTGTCCCCTCATCGGGATGTTCGCTGCAACCCCGGCGGGCGGAAGGCGCCGCGCGTGCGGGCATGGCTGAGGGCGCCGCCGGCACCGCCATGGCGGCGGCAGACTTAAAACCGCGGCGGTTGGCCTTGTCGGAATGGAGCGACCGCAACTTCAAGTATTTGCTGATCGCGCCCGCGGTTCTCCTGATCCTCGCCTTTTCGATCTTTCCGCTGCTGTTCTCGCTGTGGGTTTCTTTCGTCAACTACGACTTCCAGATTCCCGGTCACGCCTTCGTCGGGCTGAAGAATTTCGAACAGGTGGTGAGCGATCCCGTGGCCCGGTGGTCGCTTGTCGTCACCGTCATACTGTCGGGGAGCAGCGTCATCATCGAGTTCTTGCTCGGGCTGGCCCTGGCGCTGGTAATGACGAGGACATTCCGCAGCCGCGGCCTTGTCATGTCGCTGGTGATCATGCCGCTCTTCATCAGCCCGGTGATCGTCGGGCAGGCTTGGGCGCTCTTGCTGCAGCGGCCGTTCGGACCGACCAACTACGTTCTGAGCCAGCTCCTTGGTTACGACGTGACCATCAGCTGGCTGACCCAGGCGCCGTGGAATTTCGTTGCCATCGTCATTGCCGACGTCTGGCAGTGGACGCCGTTCATGTTCGTCATCCTGCTTGCCGGGCTGACGGCCGTTCCTCTGCATGTCTACGAGGCGGCGGAACTCGACGGCGTCGGGCCGTGGCAGACGTTCTGGTACATCACCGTGCCGCACATCGCGCCGATGATGCTGCTCGCGCTCACATTCCGCCTGCTCGATGCAATCAAGCTGTTCGACACGATCTTCATCATGACCGGCGGCGGGCCGGGCACGAACACCTACTCGAGCTCGTTCTACCTCTACACGATCGGCTTCACGCAGTTTCATCTGTCAAACGCGACCGCCGGAAGCTGGATCTTTCTCGTCCTCACACTGATCGTCATCACCTTCCTGGTGCGGCGGCTGCTGAAGCCGGAGGCGGCATGATGGCAGCGCGGGTACCCAGCCGCTCGCCGCGTATCGCCACGGTCGTGCAGTTCGCCTTTCTGGGTTTCTGGCTGCTCTTCCTGTTCGTGCCGCTCTATTGGATGTTCATCACCTCCATCAAACCCAGCGACGATTACCTCGCGGTGCCGCCCGTGTGGTTTCCCGACGAGCCGACGATCGTTCATTACACGGCTGCCCTGTTCACCTATCGCGGGCTGGACGGGCTGGTGAACAGCCTGATCGTCTCGATTTCCGCAACGGTCCTTTCGGCCATTTTCGGGACGCTGATGGCCTACAGCCTCGCCCGCTTCAACACCGGCGGCCAGCATCTTTCGTTCTGGGTTCTGTCGCAGCGCTTCCTTCCGCCAATCGCGATCATCCTGCCCATCTTCCTGATCTATCGCGTGCTTGGGTTGAACGATACGCATCTCGGGCTGATCATCGCCTATACCGTGTTCACCCTGCCGGTTTCCGTCTGGATGATGTTCGCCTATTTCCGCCAGTTGCCGCGGTCGCTCGAGGACGCGGCGCTGGTCGACGGCTGCACTCGTTGGCAGGCTCTCTGGAAGGTCGCGATGCCGCTCGCCATGCCGGGCATTGTCGCTGCGGCGGTCTTCGCCTTCATCGCCTGCTGGACGGAATTCTTCTTCGCGCTGATACTGACGAGCCGCAACGCTTTCACGCTGCCGACGATTTTCCGCGCCTTCATCGGGTTCCAGGGGGCCCAGTATGGCGAGGCGAGCGCGCTGTCGATCGTATCGCTGGTGCCGTCGATCGCGCTGGGCGTGCTGGTTCAGCGGCATCTCGTGCGTGGGCTGACGCTCGGAGCGGTGCGGGGGTAGGGCGGCATGGCGGATGTGAGGATCAGCGGCCTGCACAAGCGCTACTCCGGCGGCGTGCATGCGGTGCGCGGCATCGATCTGCAGATACCGGACCGGCAGTTCACGGTGCTGGTCGGTCCCTCCGGCTGCGGGAAGAGCACGCTGCTGCGTACGATCGCCGGACTCGAGGACGCCGACGGCGGGACGATTGAGATCGGCGGCGATCTGGTGAACAACGTCCGCCCCCGCGACCGCGACGTCGCCATGGTGTTCCAGGATTATGCGCTTTACCCGCACATGCGGGTGGAGATGAACATCGGCTTCGGCCTCCGCGCGAGAAAGTTCCCGAGGTCGGAGATCGACGCGCGCGTAAAGAAGGCCGCCGCGATGCTGGACATCACGAACCTTTTGCAGCGCTACCCCCGCCAGCTCTCCGGCGGGCAGCGCCAGCGCGTCGCGATCGGCCGCGCCATCGTACGGAATCCGAAGCTTTTCCTCTTCGACGAGCCGCTTTCCAACCTCGATGCCCAGCTCCGCGACGAGATGCGCTCCGAGATCAAGCGGCTGCACAAGGAGATCGCCACGACGATGATCTATGTGACGCACGACCAGATAGAGGCGATGACGCTCGCCGATCAGATCGTGCTCATGCGTGACGGCGTGATCGAGCAGGAGGGCGCGCCGCTGGATCTCTTCGAGCGGCCGGCCAGTCGCTTTGTTGCCGGGTTTCTCGGTTCCCCCAAGATGAACTTCCTCGCGGGAACGCTAAGCCGGACGTCCGAGGGGGACAGCATCCGGATCGATGGCGACGGGACCAGCGTACCCCTGCCGCCAAACCGCCTCGGAAAGGATTCAGCCGACGGCCGTCGCCTCGTTGTCGGGCTGCGGCCGGAACACATGATGCGGGCCATCCGCGCGTCACCGGCGGACGGGACCATTCGCTACGATGCGTTGATCGAGCTCGTGCAGCCGACCGGCTCGCGTACCTATGCGACCTTCAGGATGGGTGGGGAGCCGGTCATCGCCGAACTGCAGGCGCACGACGTGAGCCGGCCGGGCGAGCGGATTCCGATCGACGTCAACCTGAAGCGGGCAGCGATCTTCGACGCAGAGACGGAAAAGGCTCTCTGAGCAGAACCGGCAGGCTCAGTAGGTCGCCCGCCCGCCCGATACGTCGAATACCGCGCCGGTGGTGAAGGAGCATTCCTCGCTCGCCAGCCAGCAGACCAGCGCGGCGATCTCCTCCGATGTTCCGAACCGGCCCATCGGGATCTTCGCGAGCATGTAGTTGATGTGCTCTTCGCTCACCTGATCGAAGATCGGGGTTCTCACTGCGGCCGGCGTGACGGCGTTCACCGTGATCTTGGTCTTCGCGAGCTCCTTGCCAAGCGATTTCGTCAGCCCGATCACCGCCGCCTTCGAGGCGCTGTAGGCGGAGGCCGTCGGATTGCCTTCCTTGCCGGCAATCGAGGCGATGTTGACGATGCGGCCGTAGCCCGCCTTCTGCATGAAGGGGACGACGAAGCGGTTGCAGTAGAAAAGCCCGTGGACGTTGATGTCGAAGACGCGACGCCATTCGTCGAGGGGGTATTCGGCGACCAGCGCATTGAGGCCGGCGACGCCGGCGCTGCACACCAGAATGTCAATTCCGCCCATCGCCTCGGCGGCGCGCGCCGCCGCCTTCTCGACCGCGCCCGCATCGGTAATGTCCAGCCGGTCGCTGCCGATCGGCCGGCCCGCCACCGTGGCCCTGTCGTGCGGGACCGCCTCGCGGTCCCACACCGCGACGCGCGCGCCCTCCGACGCCAGCCGCTCGGCCACGGCCCAGCCGATGCCCGACACGCCGCCCGTTACCACCGCTCTTTTTCCTGCGAAGCGGCCCTCATTGATGGTCATCGTCTCTCCCGCGAAGAATGTGCGCTAACCGCTCTCTATGCGGATGGCCGCGGCGTCAAGGAGGCGCAGAACAGTTCCGGCGCGCGCGCACCCTGTGCGCCGCAATGCCGCTCAGTCGTCGTCGTAGTCGGGGCAGGGCCAGTTCGGCGGTGCGCTCATCCCCGCAGGCAGGAGGGTCGTTTCCGATCCGCACGCCATGGCAAGCTGATCTTCGGTCAGACCTTTCGCCTTACTGAGGTCCGTCCCGCCGAGCCGGGTCAGGAACGTATAGGCTCCGCTCAGGTCCGCGTTGCCGATGTCGGTCCCTATCAGATCGGCCCGCGAAAGGTTCGAGAAGCTGAAGCTTACATCCTGGATCACAGCGTCCTTGAAGATGACGCGGGCGAGCTCGGCCTTCGACATATTGGCGCCGGTGAGATCGGCCTCGGTAAAGTCCGAGCGGTTCATTTCGGAGTTCTTGAAGTCGGCGCCGGCGAGATTGGCGCGGTGAAACTTCGAGCGCGAGAACTCGGCTCCGCTCAGGTCGGCATTGCTCAGATCGGCGCCGGAGAAATCGGTCCGGCTGGCGGTCGCCTTCTGAAGCACGGCGCCCGCAAGGTTGGCCTCGGACAGCCGTGCATTGGAAAGCTCCGCGCGCGTCAGGTCCGATCCGGCGAAATTCGCCCCATGCAGGTCGGTGGAACTGAAGAATGTCTGCGTGAAGGCGCCGCCCGAAAGGTCGGACCCTCCCATCATGAGACGCATCTTGTCACACTTAGACCAGTCGACGCCCGGCCCCGCGTGATCGCTGCAGCGGGCGGCCGCGGGCGCGGCGGAAGCAATTGACAGGAGCAGGGCGCAGGCGATTGCAGGCGCATGGCCTGCTCTGAGGCGGTCCACCGGCGCCTTGTCCCCGGGTTCCTGCAGTGCGCGTAAACGGGTCATCGGCCGTACTCCCTCCTGTCGTCCGATCATCGTTTGCGCCCCGCATTTCGGCAAGCGATTTGAACCATGACCGGCCGATGATCCGGACATGGAGGAATCGGGCGGAGCTTCATCAAACCGGAAAAGCCGCCCGCGACCGGCGCGCATTTTGTGCTATCATTCCTATTGCGAGGCATCGGGTTGCGGTGCGCGAGCCCGGCTTCGCGGGAAACTCGCTACATCGGCGGCCTCGATTGAAGGCCGTCTTTGGCAGACACCGGAAAGCGAGGTCGTGCCATGCATGTTGCCGATATCCTGAAGCGGAAAGGGACCGCCGTCATTACCGTGCGTCCCGACCAGAGCATCGAGCACCTGGCCCAGCGTTTGCGGGCCGAGCGCGTCGGCGCCGCCATCGTTAGCGAGGACGGCGCTACGGTCGACGGCATCATATCGGAACGTGACGTTTCCCATGGCCTCGCCGTGCACGGCGTAGCCATCACCAACATGACGGTCGCCGACTTGATGACCAAAGGCGTGGTGACCTGTTCGCCGGACGACACGATCGCCCATGTGGCCAGGGTGATGACGCAGAGGCGCATCCGGCATCTGCCGGTGACGGTAGGACAAGAACTTGCCGGCATCGTGAGCGTCGGCGACGTGGTCAAGCATCGGCTGGATGAGCTGGAGCTTGAGGCGAACGTCCTGCGCGACTACGCCGTCTCGCGCCAGTAGCGTTCGCCTCCGAAGGACGGGGCGGTCGCGCGGCGCCCTTTGTTGAGGCAGAATGCGACGCATGCCTGGTCGCGACGAATCACTGCCCGGGCGATCGCCGCTCGACGGCGAGACGCTCTTTATCGTGGGCCGGGTGCACGGCCTCACGCGAAGGCGGCTGGACCAGCTGGTACGGGCGCGGGGCGGCCGGCTGCTCGGCAGGCCAAGCGGCCGGGCCAGCCTGATCGCAGTCGCCCACTCGGCCGTCGCCAGCGCGCTCTCCGACGGAAAGGTGCGCCTGCCGGCAGGAATGCCGGAGAAAGCCGCCTTGCTCAGCGAACGCGAGCTTCGGCGCAGGCTCGGCCTGCTGGGGCCGCCCGAGAGTGTCGAGCGCAAGCTCCAGCCGGCGGACCTTGAACGCCTGGCGGGGCTGACTTCGACGCTGGTGTCGTGCCTTGCCCTCTTCGATGTGCTCGAGCCGGTCGACGGCCGCTACGGCTATCGCGATCTCGTGGCGGCTCGCGAGGCGGGCCGGCTCTTGGCGCGCGGCGTTCCGCTGGCGCGCATCCTCGAGGCCTCGATCGCCTTGCGCCGTCGCGGCAACCATTTGTCCGATACGCGCCTGACCGAGGGCGCGGGCGGCGCTCTCGTCCGCGACATGGCCGGCCGGATGGCGGAGATCAACGGCCAGCTGACAATGGCGCTCGACAGCAAGGCACCCGACCTCGACGAGCTGGTGGCGGCGGCCGAACGGGCCGAGGAGGCCGATGACCTGGCGACCGCCGAGAGCCTCTACACCACCGCGCTCAGAGCGGATGCGAGCGACCCCGTGCTCGCCTTCAATCTTGGCAACGTGTTCGATGCGCAAGGGCGGGCGGCCGAAGCGAAGGTCGCCTGGCAGATCGCCGTGGCCAGGGACCCGGGCTTCGCCGAAGCCTGGTACAATCTGGCACTGTCGGCGGAGGACGAGCGCCAGACCGACCTTGCCGTGGCGGAGTACCGCCGGGCCGTGAAGGCGCAGCCAGACTATGCGGATGCGCAGTTCAACCTCGCACTGCTCCTGACCCGGCTCGACCGTTGCGCCGAGGCGCTGCCCCTCTGGGAGATTCTGGAGCTGGAGCCCAAGTCGAAGCATGCGGCCGTCGCCAGGCGGGCGGCGGCGCTCTGCCGCATGGAGCTGCAGCGCAAAACAGCGAGCGCCGGCTGACTTCGGCGCGCCGCCTTGCCGGCGGCCAACTCGCCGGCGTGGACTCTCCGCCCGGCAGATTCTACCGTTAGCGGCAGGTTAACGGACATCCCGCTAAGCTTTCGCTCAGCGTACCGGAGCTTCGTCAAATGCCGCGCCCGACCTGGAAGGGTTATCTGAGGCTGTCCCTCGTCTCGTGCCCCGTTGCCCTCTACAACGCGACGTCCACCGCCGAACGCGTTTCTTTCAACACGCTGAACCGGGCGACCGGCAACCGGCTGAAGCAGCAGATGATCGATTCCGCCACGCTGGAGCCGGTCGATCCCTCCGACCGGGTCAAGGGCTACCAGGTCAGCAAGGGGCAATACGTCGTCGTCGAGGACGAGGAGCTCGAGGGGCTGAAGATCGAGAGCACCAAACTGATAGACATCGAGGCTTTCGTGCCCGCTTCGGAAGTGGACCAGGTCTATTTCGACGGCTCCTACTATCTCGCGCCCGACGATCGGGTGGGGGAGGAGGCCTTTGCGGTTATCCGAGACGCGATGGCGCGGAAGAACGTCGTCGGCGTCGGGCGCGTGGTGCTGAACCGGCGCGAACGGATGCTCATGCTGCAGCCGCGCGACAAGGGCATCCTGGCGACCACGCTGCGCTATCCCTACGAGGTGCGGCAGGACGCGGAATATTTCTCCGGCATCTCCGATGTCGAAATGCCGGACGAGATGCTGGACATTGCCGAAGTCATCATCGACCGCAAGTCGGGCCATTTCACGCCGGACAAGTTCAGCGACCGCTACGAGGAGGCCGTGGTGAGCCTCCTGAAGGCCAAGCAGGCGGGCGAGGAATTCGCGGTGCCCGAACCGCCCGCTCCGACCAAGGTCGTCAACATCATGGACGCGTTGAAGCGGAGCCTTGCCGCGGAAGGGGGAGGCGCTCCTCCCGCACGCCGGCCGCGCGCGCCGAGCAGAAAGCCGGCGGCGGCCAAAGAGGTGCGGAAGCCGAAGGCGCGCAAGGCGCGCTGAACGCCGCTTATCTCGCCGCGGCGAGCGTGGCATCCATCCACGCCGTGAGGCGGTCGAGCGCGTCGGAAAGGACCTCCCGATCCGTCCGCCCGGAACGTGCCGGCACATGGAAGGAATGGTCGGCGTCCGCGAAGAGCTCCAGCATTGCGAGATCGCCCAGCCGGTCCACGACCGGCCGCAGAAACGACGGCTCGGCAAGCGCGTCCCGGTCGCCCTGCAGGAAGAGCATCGGTATCCGGATCGCAAGCAGATGGTCCGCCCGCTCGTCCGACGGCCTTTCCGCTGGATGCAAGGGAAAGCCGAGAAAGACGAGGCCGCGGACCAGAGGCATCGGTTCCGCCGCCTGCGCCTGCGAGGTCATGCGGCCGCCGAAGGATTTTCCTCCGGCGAAGAGCGGCAGGTCCGGCCACCGGCCCGAGGCGGCGGCGACGGCGGCGCGGACCACGGCCTGCGCCAGCTTCGGCGGATCCGGCCGCCTGGCCTTCTTCTCCATATAGGGGAACTGGTAGCGCAGCGTAGCGACCCCGCGTTGCGCGAGACCGGCCGCGGCAGCCGCCATGAAGGGATGCGTCATGCCCGCGCCGGCGCCATGCGCGAGGACGCAGCAAGCCCGTGCGCCCGGCGGCGAAATGAGCAGGCCGGAGACCGGCTCGGCATCGCCGAACTCTATCGTGAGCCGCTCCGCGTCGGTCAAGGGCATCGATGAAGCGCCGTGCTCTGTAGGAACGCCGTGGAGTTTCACCTACATTTGCGCCCGTGAACAAG
>DASWJZ010000354.1:0-4318 GCA_036396875.1 Propylenella sp. | reverse complement strand
CTGCGACACTCGACTGCCGTTTCCGCGATTGCCCCTCCGGCGCGGGGCCCCTAAACCCGCAGGCGTGCAGCGCTACAACATCCTCTCGCTGATCCGCGAAGGGCTCCGCGGCCATTCCGGCTGGCGGCCGGCGTGGCGCTTTCCCGAGCCGAAGGCGCGCTACGACGCCGTGATCATCGGCGGGGGAGGGCACGGGCTGGCGACCGCCTACTACCTCGCTAGGGAGCACGGCATGCGCGACATCGCCGTGATCGAAAAGGGCTGGATCGGCGGCGGCAATGCCGGCCGCAACACGACGGTGATCCGCTCCAATTACCTCTTCGACGAAAGCGCGGCGATCTACAACCTCGCGCTCAATCTCTGGAAGACGCTCGGCCGCGAGCTCGATTTCAACATCATGATGAGCCATCGCGGGGTTCTGAATCTCGCGCACGACGAGGGCGAGGCGCGGCAATTGAAGCGCCGCGTCGAGGCCAACCGGCTGAACGGCGTCGACGCCGAATGGCTGGAGCCCGAGGCGGTCAAGGATTTCTGCCCGCCGATCAGCATTTCGCGGCAGGCGCGCTATCCGGTCCTCGGCGCCACGCTGCAGCGCTCCGGCGGGGTGAACCGCCACGACGCGGTGGTATGGGGCTATGCGCGCGCCGCCGATGCGATGGGCGTCGACATCATCCAGCAATGCGAGGTGACCGGCATTCTCATCGAAGCCGGCGCCGTCGCCGGCGTGGAGACCACGAGAGGCGCGATCCGCACCGGAAAAGTCGGGTGCGTCACGGCGGGGCATACGAGCGCGATCGCCAGGATGGCGGGGCTGAAGCTGCCGATCGAAAGCCATCCGCTGCAGGCGCTGGTTTCCGAGCCGATCAAGCCCGTCATCCCATGCGTCGTGATGTCGAACGCCGTCCACGTCTATGTGAGCCAGTCGGACAAGGGCGAGCTTGTCATCGGCGCCGGCATCGACCCCTACGTGTCCTACACGCAGCGCGGCTCGCTCGACATCATCGAGCACCAGATGGCGTCGCTGGTGGAGCTTTTCCCGTTCGTGTCGCGGCTCCGCATGATGCGGCAATGGGGCGGCATCGTCGACGTCTGCCCGGACGCGAGCCCGATCATCTCGAAGACGGAGGTGAAGGGTTTTTACATCAACGGCGGTTGGGGGACGGGCGGCTGGAAGGCGACCCCCGGCTCCGGCCATGTTTTCGCCGATCTCGTCGCGCGCGACGAGCCGAACGCCATCGCTGCGCCGTTCACGCTGGAGCGCTTCGTCACCGGCGCACTGGTCGCCGAGCACGGCGCTGCGGCCGTGGCGCATTGAGGGGAAGATGAAAGAGAGCGCGAGCGCAGGAATGGGCGCGTGCCCTCCCCCTTGGCGGGGGAGGGTGCCCCTCGCGTTTGCGCGAGGGGCGGGAGAGGGGGATTGGAACTGCGCCCGGAATGACCCCCGCTCCCGGCCTTCGGCTGACGCCGAAGGCCACCCTCTCCCGCGAGGGGAGAGGGCGGGCGCGCGTCATCGGGTCATCCCATGTTCCTGATCCGCTGTCCGAATTGCGGCGAGCGCGACGCATCCGAGTTCGCCTATGGCGGCGAGGCGCATATCGCGCGGCCGGCAAACTCCGAATCGATGAGCGACGCGGAATGGGCGGACTACGTGTTCCTGCGCAGCAATCCGAAGGGGGTCTTTGCCGAGCGCTGGAATCACCAGGCCGGGTGCCGACGCTGGTTCAACATGCTTCGGAACACCGCGACGGACGACATCCTCGCGGTCTACCGGATCGGTGAGCCGCCGCCGAACGTGGCCGCCGACCTGCCGGCGACGCCGAGCGGCGAGGCCTTCGGCTCCGGCAACGATGCGGTGAAAGTGGTGGCGCCGGGCGGGGGCAGAATCGAATGAAATGGCCGGACATGGCGCCATCATCCCTCCCCCTTGCGGGGAGGGTGTCATTCGGCGTGCAGCGCGAGCCGAATGACGGGTGGGGTTCTCCATGCCGCGCTCCACGCCCGACCACCCCACCCGGCCTTCGCTTTGCTCAGGCCACCCTCCCCGCAAGGGGGAGGGGGAACGGGTGTCATGCGGCGCGCAGCGCGAGCCGAATGACGGGTGGGGTTCTCCAGGCGGCGCTCCACGCCCGACCACCCCACCCGGCCTTCGCTTTGCTCAGACCACCCTCCCCGCAAGGGGGAGGGGGGACGCGCCCAGTTCAGCACGGCTTCGAACGCGATGCTTGAGCGGAACGCGGGAACGCGCATGAGCGATCAGCCCTATCGCCTGCCGACGGGGGGCCTGATCGACCGGTCGCGCACGATCCGCTTCGCGTTCGGCGGGCGGGCCTATGAAGGCCACCCCGGCGACACGCTCGCCTCCGCGCTGCTGGCGAACGGCGAGCACATGGTGGCGCGTTCGTTCAAATACCACCGCCCGCGCGGCATCCTGGCGGCCGGCAGCGAGGACCCGGCGGCGCTGGTGCAGCTCGGCGGCGATCCGGCCCGCACCGATCCCAACACGCGCGTCACCGAACAGGAGCTTTTCGAGGGGCTCGCGGCGCATCCGCAGAATTGCTGGCCGACGCTCGGCTTCGATCTCGGGGCGGCGAACGATCTGATCGCCCCGTTCATTCCGGCCGGCTTCTATTACAAGACCTTCAAGGGCGGGCCCGGCGGCTGGATGACGTTCGAGCCGCTCATCCGGCGCGCCGCCGGGCTCGGCCGGGCGCCGGCGGCGCCGGACCCCGACCGCTACGAGGCGGTCAACCGCCACTGCGACGTGTTGGTCGCCGGCGGCGGGCCGGCGGGACTGATGGCCGCGCTGGCGGCCGCCCGATCGGGCGCACGCGTGATCCTGGCGGAAGAAACGCCGGAACTCGGCGGCGCGCTCCTGTCGCGGGACCCGGAGACGCTGCGGCTCGACGGAAAATCGCCGGCCGACTGGATCGCGGATATCCGCGCGGAGCTTGCCGCGATGCCGGAGGTGACGGCGCTCACCCGCACGACGGCGTTCGGCTACTACGCGCAGAACTTTGTCGGCCTCTGGGAGCGCGTGTCCGATCATCTGCCGGACGCCTCCCGCGATCCGCGGCTTCCGCGGCAGCGGCTGTGGCGGGTGCGAGCGCGGGAGGTTGTGCTGGCGACGGGCGCAATCGAGCGCCCGCTCACCTTCCACGAGAACGACCGGCCGGGAATCGTGCTGGCGGGCGCGGTCCGCACCTATATGCACCGTTACGGCGTGCTGCCCGGCCGCCGCGCCGTCGTCTTCACGAATAACGATACCGGCTGGGACGCGGCCTTCGACATTGCGGAGAGGGGCGGCGATGTCGCGGCGGTGGTCGATCTCCGCGCCGATATCGACGCACCGAAGCTTGCCGAAGCCGCGCGGCGCGGCATCGGCATCTACGGCAACGCCACGCTCGTCGGCACGAGCGGCCGACGCCGTATCGACGGGGTCGAGGTGCGGCCGCTGGCGGGGGACGCTGTCGGCGGCCGGTCGGTAAAGATCGATTGCGACCTCCTCGCCGTCTCCGGCGGCTGGGCGCCGAACGTCGCACTCTTTGCGCAGTCGCGCGGCACGCTCGTCTATGACGAGGCGATCGAAGCGTTCCGGCCCGGCCGCTCCTGGCAGCGGGAGCGCTCGGCCGGCGGCGCCGCCGGCGCGTTCGGGACTTCCGATTGCCTGGCGTCGGGCGCGCGGGCCGGCGCGGAGGCCGCACGCGCCTCCGGGTTCGACGCCGGCGTGCCGGCGGCCCCGCAGGTCGAGGGCGGCGATACGGGGCAGGGGCCGATCCGCGCCGTCGTCGAACTCCCGAACCATCGGCCGAAACACCGCGTGCGGGCCTGGATCGACCTGCAGGACGACGTGACGGCGAAGGATCTCGCCCTTGCCGTGCAGGAGGGCTACCGATCCGTCGAGCACGCCAAGCGCTACACCACCGCCGGGATGGGCACCGACCAGGGCAAAGTCGCCAATCTGAACGCCTTCGGCTTTCTCGCTTCGGTGCGCGGTGAAGCGGTTCCGGCGATCGGGACGACGACGTTCCGCCAGCCTTACAAGCCGGTGACGTTCGCCGCGCTCGCCGGCCAGCATGTCGGCGATCTCTTTGCCCCGCGCCGTACCACCCCGATGCATGACTGGCACCGCGCGAGCGGCGCCGTATTCGAACCGGTCGGCGACTGGCTGCGGGCGCGGGCCTATCCGAAGCCGGGCGAGACGTTTCATGACGCCGTGCAGCGCGAATCGAAGGCGGCGCGGACGGCGATCGGCGTGCTCGACGCCACCACGCTCGGCAAGATCGACGTGCGCGGGCCGGATGTGCGCGCGTTCCTGAAC
>DASWJZ010000353.1:0-2000 GCA_036396875.1 Propylenella sp. | reverse complement strand
GCCGGGCGCGCGACCGGCAATCGGGATGCGCTGGAAGCGGCGCGGCGGGCCTTTCGCTTTGTCTCCGAATCGATGAGCAAAGGCGACCGGCTTGCGCATTCCTGCATGGAGGACGAGCGCGTCTTTCCGGGGGTCGCCACCGATTACGCCAACATGATCCGCGCCGCGCTGGATCTGTTCGCGGTCAAGGGCGAACTGCAATATATCGATCGCGCAAAGACATGGTTCGAGGCGGCGCGCCAGCATCATTTCGTGGCCGAATCAGCCGCCTATTCGCTTGCGGCGGACGACGCGCTTCCCTTGATCGCGCCCTCCCTCTCGCTTGCCGACGAGGCGACGCCGGCGGCGACCGGCACGATGGCCGGGAACGCCGCCACCCTCTTCATGCTGACGGGCGACGGCGCCTATCGCGACCATGCCACGAACATTCTCGGGCATCTGGCCGCGCGACCGGGTTCCGATGTGGCGGGATCGGCAAGCCTGCAGAGCGCGCTCGACACGCTCCTGCGCGGCCGCCTCGCCGTGGTGGCGGGATCCGGGCCGGCCGCCAATGCCCTGCTCGCCGCCGCGCTTGCCGAGGGCGATCCCGCGCTGTTGGCACTCAGCAGCCGCGGGCTGGACCTGCCGGAAGGTCACCCGGCGGCCGGCAAGCGGCCGACCACGGGAGACGCGGCGCTCTTCCTCTGCAACGCGCTCCGCTGCCTGCCCGAGATCATCGAGACGGACGGAGCCGCCCGCACCCTCGCCTCCACCCGAAGCGGAATTCGTTAGCCAGGAGCAGCGCTTATAGCACGACGAGATGCCGCGTCTCGGCGCGCCGCACCGCGGCGATCGGTATTCCTCGATCGAAAGTCACCAGCCGGCCGCCATGCCTCACCGCCAGTGCCAGGAGATAGATGTCGGTAAGCTGTGTCGGACCGAGAACCCGGCTCCGGTCGAAAACATCAGGATCGGTGACAGAGATGTCGTCTGGCCAGAATTCGTGACTGGGGTCGACGACACCCGCATGGAGCGCCGAGATCGCCTCCGCCGGAGGACGATTTCCCGGATAGCTCCGCTGCGACATGATCCGCACGAATCCGTTCTGCGTAAGGGGGCATGTCGCCCACCCACCGTCGGCATGGGCGGCCCACCACGTACGGGCCTTCGACTGCGATGCATGATCGGGATCGAAGAGAGCCAGAAGAGCATTCACATCAAACAGCGCGCGCACCGGCTACCGACCAAGGCTGAGACCGCCGTCTTCGAGATCGGCTTCCTCAATGAGCCGGTCGACGAGCGCCTTGGTCACGACCGTGCCCCGCGAGGGAAGGATGGGGATCCCGTCAACGATCTGAAGGCTGCGTGCGGCGCTTGGCGTTGCAGCCGCCGTCAGTCCCCTGCGCGCCAACTGGGACAGGACCCGGCCGGCGGTCGTCTTCTCTTGCCGCGCGAGCTCCTTCGCCGCCTCAAGAACGTCGTCCTCGATGTCCAAGGTGGTGCGCATGCATCGGATGCTAACGCATCAATTGCAAATACGCAAGCAGTGAGACTGGCGAGCCAAACGCGCGCGGCTGGCCGGGTGGCCTTTGCCCCAGCCTGTACTGGCCTCATATGCCAGCCCCAATTAAGGTCCCCTGTCTGGTATCTTTTCCGTATGAGCGAACTGCGCAAGATCACCGTCCAGGTTCCGGGGCGCGACCTTCAGCTCGCCCAGGAGGTGACCGGCGAAGGCGTTACCGAGACCGTGCGGACCGCCCTCCAGCGGCTCGCCCAGATGCGCGCGCAGCAGGAACTCCGGAAGCTTCGCGGCACGTTCCGCTTCACAATCGACCTCGATCAGCTCCGCGAGGACCGTGGATGATCGCGTCCGATGCGTCTACGTTGATCGCCTATATCCAGGAAGAGAACCGAGCCGACGTCGATCGGCTGGACGCCGGTCTCGCCGATGGCACCATCCCTTCCGCCCGTCGTCTTGAACGAGATTCTTTCGGAGCCGCGGCTACCAGCCGATTACTCAG
>DASWJZ010000352.1:0-14025 GCA_036396875.1 Propylenella sp. | reverse complement strand
GACTGCGAGCGCGTTGTAGGCGATCGCAAGGCCGAAATTCTGCAGAATGGTGCGTCGCGCCGCGCGCGCCGTTCTGAGCGCGGTCACGACCGGGGCAAGGCGGCGGCCCGTGAAGACGATCGCCGCCGCCGTCTGGCTGATGTCGGATGCCGTGGCGGGCGACATGGAGACCGCGGCGGAGGCGAGCGCCGGGGCGTCATTGATGCCGTCGCCCACCATCAGCACGTTATGGCCGCTTGCCTGCAGGCGGGCGAGGAAGCCGGCCTTGTCGGCCGGCAGGCAACGCGCGCGCCAGTTCCGAATGCCGATCCTCGCCGCGGCCAGAGCCACGGCGTCCTCGCGGTCGCCGGAAAGGAGCATGATATCGAGCCCGAGGGACTTCAAGGCCGCCACGGTCGCCACCGCATCGGAACGCAGCGCATCCGCGAACCGGAAAGGCAGCGCCGGCGCATTGCCGACCTTCAGCCAGATCTCGCTTTGCCCCCCCTCTTCCCCTTCTTCGATGGCGCCGACCCATTCGCGGCGGCCGAGCCGGACGGGCACGCCGCTCCACTGCGCCTCCATTCCCGAGCCTGGAAATTCCGTGATGCCGGACAGCGGCGCCGGTTCGACGCCCCGCCCGGCGGCGGCGCGCGCGACGCCGCGGGCCAAGGGGTGGCGGCTCGCGAGGCCAAGACCGGCGGCCACCGGCCAGACGCTTGAATCCGCCGCCGGGCCCTCGACAAAGACCGGTTCGCCCTCGGTCAGGGTGCCGGTCTTGTCGAAAATCACGGTGTCGATTCCGGTCAGCCTTTCAAGGGCGGCCCCGTCCTTCAGGAAAATGCCGCGCCGGAGCAGCAGACCGCTCGCCACCACCTGAACCGCGGGAACCGCAAGACCAAGGGCGCAGGGGCAGGTGATGATCAATACCGCGACGGCGGCGGAGAGCCCGGCGTGCCAGCCCGCGCCGGCGCCGAGCCAGCCGGCGAACGTCAGAGCAGCGAGCAGGTGAACCGCCGGCGCATAGAGGCGGGCGGCGCGATCGGCGAGGCGGACGAAGGGGCTGCCCGTGCGCTCGGCAGCCTCCATCAGACGCACGATCTCCGCAAGCAGCGTATCGCCGGACCTGGCCGCCACCTGGATCAGCAGCGGGCCGGTCAAATTGAGCGTCCCGGCAAATACCCCTGCGCCGGCGCCGACGGGCTCTGGATCGGCCTCGCCGGTGAGTATCGAGCGGTCGAGGTCGCTCGCGCCTTCGAGCACCACGCCGTCGACCGGAATGCGCTCGCCGGCCGCGACGTGCACAACGTCGCCCGGGACGATCCGCTCTATGGCGACGTAGCTCGCCGTCCCGTCCGGCGCCATGCGGGCGGCGCTGCGGGCGGAGAGTGATATCAGCCTTGCCGCCGCCGATCGCGCCACGCCGCGCATGCGATGATCGAGGAAACGGCCGAGCAGCAGGAAGAAGAGCAGCGCCACGGATGCGTCGAACCAGGCGTGCTCGCCATGCGTCGCCGTCTCGTAAAGACTCATGCCGGCCGCCGTCAGGACGCCGATGGAGATCGGCACATCCATGTTTGTGGTGCGCACGCGAAGCGCCCGGAAGGCGGAACGGAAGAACGGGCGCCCCGCATAAATGATGGCCGGCAACGCGATCAGCGCCGAGATCCAGTGGAAGAGATCGCGCGTGGCGTCGGCCGCGCCGGCCCATACCGAGACGGAGAGCAGCATGATGTTGCCGGCGGCGAATCCGGCGACCGCCAGGGCTCGAACAAGCTCTCTCCCGGTCCCGTCGGACTCCGCCGCATCGAAGCCCGTCGCGTCGACCGGCCGCGCCGCATAGCCGAGGTGCTCCACCGCTTCCAGAACGGCGTCGGGCGACGCAAGCGTCGGCTCGAAGTCGACGCCGACCCGGCGCGCCGTCAGGTTTGCGCGCGCGGCGACGATGCCCGGAACCTGCTGAAGCTTGCGTTCAATCGTTGCGATGCAGCCGGCGCAATGCATGTCCGGCACCAGAAGATCGAGATGCGCCGCTCCGTCCGTCCCTTCGCGAAGGAAGGCGGGGTCGACGCGCGGCGGATGCAGGTCGAGGGCCCGCTTGCACGCGCCGCAATTATCGCAGCCGGTCGACACCGCCGAGCCGCAGCCGCTCATTTGCCGGCCTCCCTGGCGGGAATTGTGATGGCTTGCGTGCGGCGGAACAGCAGCCTGTCGCCGCGCCGCGCCTCCAAATCGACTTCCCAGCGGCCGACCGGCAACCTTTCGCGGGCTTGGTACGAGCCGTCGGCGAGAGGAGCGAAATCGAGGCTTCGGTCCTCGCGCGTCGTCGATGGCCGTCCGGCGCGAACCTTCACGCGAAGGCCGCGCGCAGGCGTACCGCCGCGGTCGGAGAGCGCGAAGCGAAGGATGCCGTCGTCCGGCGAAAGCCGCGCCTGCCAGCCCTTCGCGTCCTGCGCGCGGGCATCGGCGAGCAGTTCGTTGTAGCGCTGGCTCGCCACGTAGCTGTTTTGCACCACCAGGCCGGGAAAGGTCCCGGTCGCGGCGAACGCCATCACAACGTTGACGGCGATGATGACGGCGAAGAACACCGACACGATCGCCAGCATGTGCCAGCCGGTCAGCGGATGCGCGTCGTCGAGCCGGAGGAGGCGCATCTCAGGCCTCCGGTACGAAGAATTCGGTGTTTTCCTTCGCGTGTTCGCCCGCCTCATCCGTGACGTGGAAAGCGAACGGGGTCGAGCCTGGCCGCAGCGCCTCGCGCGGCTGGCGGACGAAGACCTTGATCTGGCGCAGCCGGTCCGCATCCACCTCGACCTTGAGCGTCGTGCTGCCGTCGGGCTCCTCGCCGGCGAGCCAGATTTCGGCGCTTGGCAGATTCTCCATCGAAAGGGTGAAGCTGCGCGGTTCCGGCCGCATGTTCAGGATCTTGACGGTGTAGCCGTTACGGATCGAGCCGTCGGAGAGCATCACGTAGATCGGGTTGCGGTCGGGCAGGACGTTGATGTCGAGCCGAGCGCGCGTCGTGAGCATGACCAGCATGAACAGGCCGACCAGCGCCAGCAGCGTGGCATAGACGATGGTCCGCGGCCGGGCGATGTGGGAGACGCCGATCACCCGCTGACCGGCCGTCGCCTCGGCCCGGCCGCCATGCTTCGCCACGGCGGCATGGGTGTTGTAGTCGCGAAGCGTCGTATAGGAGATCAGCCGCTCCGGCCTGCCGATTTTCCGCATGATGTCGTCGCAGGCGTCGATGCAGAGCGCGCAGCTGATGCACTCGAGCTGGCTGCCGTCACGGATGTCGATACCCATCGGACAGACGGCGACGCAGGCGTTGCAGTCGACGCAGTCGCCGACGTCGAGCCCGGACGCCGCTGCCTTCTTCCGGCCATGCGATCGGGGCTCGCCGCGCCAGGCATTGTAGGTGACGGTGAGCGAGTCCTCGTCGAGCATCGCGCCCTGGATGCGCGGCCACGGGCATATATAGGTGCAGACCTGTTCGCGCATGAAGCCGGCGAAGACGAAGGTCGTGGCGGTGAGAATCGCGACCGTCGTATAGGCGATCGGCGCCGCTTCAAGAGTGACGAGGTCGCCGAGCAGCGTCGGAGCGTCGGCGAAATAGAAGATCCAGGCCCCGCCGGTCGCGACGGCGATCAACAGCCAAAGCGAATAGAGGGCGGCGCGCTTGCCCAGCTTCTCGAATGTCCACGGCGCCTTGTCGAGACGCATGCGGGCGTTCCGGTCGCCCTCGATCAGCCGCTCGACCGCGATATAGAGATCGGTCCATACGGTCTGCGGACAGGTATAGCCGCACCAGGCCCGGCCCATCACCGAGGTGACCAGGAAGAGGCCGAGTCCGGCCATCACCAACAAGCCGGCGACGTAGTAGAATTCCTGCGGCCAGATCTCGATGAAGAAGAAGTAGAAGCGCCGGTGCGCGAGATCGACGAGCACGCCCTGGTCGGGCGCATCGGGCCCGCGCTCCCACCGAAGCCACGGCGTCACCCAGTAGATGCCGAGCGTGACGGCCATGACCCACCATTTCAGGCGCCGGTAGAACCCCTCCGCCCGCTTCGGAAAGATCTTGATGCGAGCCTGGTAGAGCGGGCGGCGAATCCTGCTGTTGACGGCTTCGACGTCGATGCGGTCGACGCTCGTCGATGTGACGGTCTGGTTCATCTGGCGGCCGCACACGCTCCCTTTGCACCGCGCCCTGATATGTGCCAGCCGGCAATGTTGGTTTGATTCAGGTCAAGCCGCAGGGCCGCAGGGCGGCGCCCCCGCCGAACGGTGCTGGTCTCCGGACTGCTATCGGGCATCGCTCAGCCCGGCGCTGACGCGTCCGCCGCCGAGCGAATGCACGAAGATCGCGAGCTGCTTGATCGTTACCGGATCGAGACGATGGCTCCATGCGGGCATGACGCCGTGCCGGGGCTTGTGGATCTGAGCCGCGATCGCTTCCCGATCCGCGCCGTAGAGCCAGATTGCGTCACCGAGCGCCGGCGCGCCGAGCGCGGCTTCCCCGGAGCCCGTCTCCCCATGGCAGGCGGCGCAATTGTCGGCGTAGATTTTCTCCCCTTCGGCGGCGAGACTCGGATCGTGTACAGCCCCCGAGAGAAGGAGCACGAATTCAGCCGCGGCTTCGATCTCGCGCCGCGTCAGCATGCGGTCAGCGCCGAAGGCCGGCATTTCGGAGACCCGCGTTTCGGGATCCTGGGCGAAGCGGATGCCGTGGGCGATCGTCGTTTCGATGTCGTCCAGCGTCCCGCCCCAGAGCCAGTCGTCGTCGTTGAGGTTGGGGTAGCCCTCCGATCCGGCGGCGCCCGACCCGTGACACTGCACGCAATTGACCAGGAAGGCTGAGCGGCCGCCGGCGATCGCAAAGCGTGCAAGCGCCGGGTCGGAGGCGACGTCCTCAAGCGGCAGCGTCGCCACCAGCTGCAGATTCTCGGCCTGCGCTTCCTTCGCCGCCTCCATCGCATTTTCGACCTCGCCGCGCGTCGAGTAGCCGAGCACCCCCCGGGTCGCGGAGTCGACCAGCGGCCAGGCCGGGTAGAGCACGACATAGACAAGCGCCCAGAGGATCGTGCCGTAGAAGGTCCAGAGCCACCAGCGCGGGAGCGGCGTGTTCAGTTCCCGGATGCCGTCCCACTCATGGCCGGTGGTCTCCTCTCCCGTCGCCAGATCGCGTTCGGGAACTCCGGCGCGTCGTTGCTCGGCCATGGCTCAGTCCGTCTTCCGGTCGTGTTTGAAGGGGATGTCCGCCTGGTCGCGGTAGCGGCCGCGCGCACCCGGTCGGACCACCCAGAGAACGACGCCAAAGAAGATCAGTGTAAGGAGCAGAAGTCCCCAGCTGTCGGCGAAGTGGCGGAGCTGATCGTAGTGCATCCCGTTCACCTGAGATTGGCTTCCGAGCGGGGTTCGTAGCTGGTGAAGTCAACGAGCGTGCCTAGCATCTGCAGGTAGGCGACCATCGCGTCCATCTCGGTCAGCCGGCGCGGATCGCCGTCGAAGGCGCGCACCTCGACCTTATCGCCGTAGCGCTGTCTGAGCCCGCTGGCGTCCGCAGCGGGGTCGGCCTGGGCTCTGAGATCGGCTGTGGCGTTCTCGAGCATTTCACCCGTGTAAGGCACGCCCATCGCGGCATTCGCCTTGAGCGAATCGGCGATGCGGCTCGGGCTGAGCTCGCTTTCCGCGAGGTGGGGATAGCCGGGCATGATCGAGGCCGGCACGACGCCGCGCGGGTCGATCAGATGCTCGACGTGCCACTCATCGGAATAGCGGCCGCCGACGCGCGCGAGATCCGGGCCCGTCCGCTTCGATCCCCACTGAAAGGGGCGATCGTACATCGACTCGGCGGCGAGGCTGTAATGGCCGTAGCGCTCCACCTCGTCGCGCATCGGACGCACCATCTGGCTGTGGCACGTGTAGCAGCCTTCGCGCACATAGATGTCGCGGCCGACTAGCTCGAGCGGCGTGTAGGGCCGGACGCCCTCGACCTTCTCGATCGTATTCTCCAGATAAAAGAGCGGCACGATCTCGACGATGCCGCCGATCGTCACCACCGCGAGGCTCAGCGCCAGCAGCAGCGTGGCGTTCTTTTCGATTGTGGCGTGGTTGATCATGCTGTCACTCCGCCGGCTGCACGGCGCCCATCGGACGCTCGATACGGAGTTCGCCCTGGATCGTCTTCCAGACATTGAAGGCCATGAGCAGCGCACCGGTCAGGTAGAACAGGCCGCCGAGCGCGCGGATCAGGTAGTAGGGATGCATGGCGGCGACCGTCTCGACGAACGAGTAGACGAGGAAGCCGAGCTCGTCGTATTCGCGCCACATGAGCCCCTGCATGATACCGGAGACCCACATCGCCGAGGCGTAGAGGACGATGCCGATCGTCGCCAGCCAGAAGTGCCAGTTGACCAGGCGCAGGCTGTAGAGCCGCTCGCGGTTCCACAGCCGCGGCGCGAGGAAGTAGATCGCCCCGAAGGTGATCATGCCGACCCAGCCGAGCGCGCCGGAGTGCACGTGGCCGATGGTCCAGTCGGTGTAGTGCGAAAGCGAGTTGACCGCCTTTATCGACATCATCGGCCCCTCGAAGGTCGACATGCCGTAGAAGGCGACCGCGATCACCATCATGCGGATGATCGGGTCGGTGCGGAGCTTGTCCCAAGCGCCGGACAGCGTCATCAGGCCGTTGATCATGCCGCCCCATGAGGGCATCCACAGCATGATCGAGAAGACCATTCCGAGCGTCTGCGCCCAGTCGGGCAGCGCCGTGTAGTGAAGGTGATGCGGTCCGGCCCAGATGTAGAGGAAGATGAGCGACCAGAAATGGACGATCGAGAGCCGGTATGAATAGATCGGGCGCTCCGCCTGCTTCGGCACGAAGTAGTACATCATGCCGAGGAAGCCGGCGGTCAGGAAGAAGCCGACCGCGTTGTGGCCGTACCACCACTGGATCAGCGCATCCTGCACGCCGGCATAGGCGGAGTAGCTCTTCGACCCGAGGAAGGAGACGGGCATGGCGAGATTGTTCACCACGTGCAGCATGGCGATGGTGATGATGAAGGAGAGGTAGAACCAGTTGGCGACGTAAATGTGCGGCTCTTTCCGCCTCAGGATCGTGCCGAGGAAGACCGCGAGATAGGCCAGCCAGACGACGGTCAGCCACAGGTCCACGTACCATTCCGGCTCGGCGTATTCTTTCGATTGGGTGACGCCGAGGAGATAGCCGGTCGCGGCGAGCACGATGAAGAGCTGGTATCCCCAGAACACGAACCAGGCGAGATTGCCGCCCCAGAGGCGCGCGGCGGTCGTGCGCTGCACGACATAGAAGCTGGTTGCGATCAGCGCATTGCCGCCGAAGGCGAAGATGACGGCGGAGGTGTGGAGCGGGCGAAGCCGCCCGAACGTCGTCCACGGCAGATCGAGATTGAGTGTCGGATAGGCGAGCTGGAGCGCGATGTAGACGCCGACGGAAAAACCGGCGATGCCCCAGAAGACCGTTGCGATCACGCCGGCCCGAATGACGTCGTCCATGTAGCCGGCCGGCCGTTCGCGAAGCGGTATCGTCTTCCCGGAGACGTCCATCGTCTTCATCCGCCACGCCATGGCGCCGAGACCGATGACCGCGATCAGACCCATGTGGAAGGCGAACAGCGGGTCGTGCGCCTTCGCCGATGCGAGGAGGGCGACAAGCGCGATTGCCCCGAATATCCAAGCCCGCACCATCGGCATTTGGATTTCCCCCGCCCGGACGAATGCCCGGCCTTTGCCTCGGGGCGTCTCTCAGACCGGATCGGGGAGGTCTTTGACTCAGATCAAAGGTGCGGCGATCGCACTATGGGTGGAAGCCGGGGGCGGTGCGGGTGAGGCCTGTTGATCTGGCTCAAGGCGCCGCGCGCCGAGCCATGGTCGCGTCCTCGGCGCCAGTTCGCGAGGCGCCATGACAACGACTTGACGACCATCCTGATTCCGGTCGACCGCAACCGCACCAGCGACGAACAGCTTCGACTGGCGGGGGACCTGGCGCGTCAGCTTGGCGCCCGGATCGTTGGCGTCATCGCCTGCGAGCACTCGCCCGCCCTCTACTATGAAACGGGGGTGCTCGCTTATGACCCGATTGCGGAAGACCGGCAAAGGCTGAGCGCGTTGATGGCTGCGGAGGAAGAGCGGTTTCGCGCCGTCCTTGGTCCCGGGCATGCGTCGATCGAGTGGCGCTCGGCGGTGGACTGGCCGACGGACTTCGCCCTTTGCGAGGCTCGCTCGGCCGACCTGATCGTATCCTTCGTCGGACCCGGCACGGCGGACGACGTGGACCTTGGAGCATTGGTGCTGAAGGCCGGAAGGCCGGTGCTCCTTCTGCATGACAAGGCATTGCCGCTAGCCGGCAGGGTGCTGGTGGCATGGAAGGACGCGCGCGAGGCCCGCCGCGCGGTGCGGGACGCATTGCCGTTCCTGTCGCGGGCGAGCGCGGTGCGGCTCATAGAGATCGTCGAGGGAGAGGGAAGTCAGACTGCTGCGAGAGATCGGGTGAACGACGTGGCCACCTGGCTCAGAACGCATGGCATCGAAGCATCTACCAGCACGGCTCGGTCGCAAGGGAGCGTTCCGGACGATCTCGACGCCGCGGCGCGCGATTTCGACAGCGACCTCCTGGTGGCCGGAGCGTACGGGCACAGCCGTCTCGGCGAATGGATCTTCGGCGGCGTTACGCGGCATCTGACAACGTGCGCCGGCCGCGCCGTCCTTTTATCGCATTAGCAAGCCGTGCTGCTCGGCTGACTGAGCAGTCGCCGGCGGCTAACCGGGCCGCGTCGGCGGGAACAACAGGTCCGGGCCTATGGCGGCGATCCGGGAAACGCCGCAGAGCCCCATGACCCGGTCGATCTCGCGCCGGTAGATTTCGAGCACGTGGCGCACGCCGGCTTCGCCGGCCACCGCCAGGCCCCAAAGCTGCGGCCGCCCGATAAGACAGGCCTGCGCGCCAAGCGCGAGCGCGCGGACGACGTCGACGCCGCGCCGCACGCCGCCGTCGAGCAGGATCGGCATGCGCCCGCCGACCGCGTCGACGATCGGCGGCAGCGCATCGACGGTCGCCGGCGCTCCGTCGAGCTGGCGTCCGCCGTGGTTCGAGACGATTATGGCGTCGACGCCCCGCGCGAGCGCTTCGCGCGCCTCCGCCGGATGCAGGACGCCCTTCAGAATCAGCGGCCCGGACCAGATGCGGCGAAGCTCGTCCACATCGGCCCACGACATCGAGGGGTCGAGCAGCGCGCTCATGCGCGCGGCGAGCGTCGTCAGCTCGGCCGTCTCGCCCGGGCGGACGTAGTTGCCGAAGGTGATGCGCCTCAATTCCTTGCGCATGCGCCACAGCCAGCCCGCTTTCAGCGCCATTCCGGCGATCGCGGCTGGGCCGAAGCGGGGCGGTATCGTGAAGCCGTTGCGAAGGTCCCGCTCTCTGTTGCCGAGGAGCTGGTTGTCGATGGTGAGCACCAGCGCATCGTAGCCCGCCGCCCTGGCGCGCTCCGCAAGCTCGCGCGTGAAGCCCCGGTCCGTATAGATGAAGACCTGCATCCAGCGGGGCGACGCGCCGCATGCGGCGAGGTCTTCGAGCGTGCAGACGGAGCCGTGGCTGAGGCAGAAGGCGGTTCCGGCGGCGGCGGCCGCCAGCGCCGTAGAGCGCTCTCCGCCGGGCCAAAACAGGCCGGAAAGGCCGGTCGGCCCGACGATCACCGGCATGCTCAGGCGCTGACCGAAGAGCGTGATCGACAGGTCGCGCTCCGCCGCGCCCTGGAGCGGCCGCGGCAGCAATTCGATGCCGTCGAAAGCCGCCTCGTTGCGGCGGAGCGTCCGCTCGTCCTCGGCGGCGCCGTCGGCGAAATCGAAGACCATGCGCGGCAGCGCCGCTCGCGCGAGGTTCCGCATCTCCGCGATGCTGAAACCGCGCCGCTTCAGGTCGACTGCTCGCATGCGAAGGCTCAGGCGCTCAGCCGGTAGAACGCGATGGCGTTGTCACGGAAAAGCTTTCGCTTTTCCTCCCGCGTGCAGCCGTCGGTGACCCGGTCGACGATCTCCACCCATTCCGGGTAGGTCGTCGCGAGTTCCGAAACGTGCCAGTCGCCGCCGAACATGATGCGGTCGAAGCCGAAGCTCTCGATCGCGTGCGCGATGTAGGGCCTCAGCTGCTCGCGCGTCCAGTTTTTGTGGTCCGCCTCCGTCGCCACGCCCGAGATCTTGCAGTGCACGTTTGGGAAAGACGCCAGCTCCTTCAGCTCCTGCCGCCAGGGATCGAAGATGCCGGCCTTGATGCCCGGCTTGCCGATATGGTCGAGCACAAAGCGAACCTCGGGACACTGGCGGACCATCTTGATCACGTTCGGCATCTGGTGGTGCAGGATGCAGATGTCGAAGGCGAGATCGCGCGGCGCGAGCAGCTTCAGGCCGGCGATGAAGTCGGGCCTGATGCAGAATTCCGGATCGGGCTGTGTCTGGATCAGCCGGCGGATGCCGCGCAGGATGTCGTGCCGGCGAAGCTGCTCGAGTTCCGGCTCGATCGCGGCGCCGCGTTCGAGCGGCAGCGCCGCCACCATGCCGGTCAGCCGCTTGTCGGCCTCGGCCTGCCCGGCGACCCAGGCGGCTTCCTCCAGATGCTGCGGCAAATCGACGTCGACCTCGACGAAGACGAACTGCTCGATCTCGACCGGCCCCGCGGCCTCGGTCAGATCGGCCGGCAGCACCCGCCGCTTGAGCGACGGCGCGTTCGTCGTCCAGGCATAGCCGAAGCGCCTCGGCTCGCAGAGATGCACATGGCTGTCGACAATCGGAAAATCCACCACCTGCTGCCTCCCTCCCAGGAGCCGTTGAGGAATGCAAGCGCCGCCGCTTGCGCTGTCGTTCAGGCCCGTTCGAACGCCATGGCGACCCCCTGGCCGACGCCGACGCACATCGTGGCAAGGCCGTAACGTCCGCCGCGCCGGTCAAGCTCGCGGATCGCGGCGCCGGCGATCCGCGCCCCCGACATGCCGAGCGGATGGCCGAGCGCGATCGCCCCGCCATTCGGATTGACGTGCGCGGCGTCGTCCGGAATGCCGAGCTGCCGCAGACAGGCGAGCGCCTGGCTGGCGAAGGCCTCATTCAGCTCCACCACGTCGAAGTCCGAAATGCTCCGGCCGAGCCGTGCCGCCAGCCGCTGCACCGCCGGCACCGGGCCTATCCCCATGATGCGCGGCGGAACGCCGGCCGAGGCCATGCCGAGCACGCGGGCGAGCGGCGCGAGCCCATGCCGCGCGACCGCCGCTTCCGAAGCCAGAATCATCGCCGCCGCGCCGTCGTTCACGCCTGAGGCGTTGCCGGCGGTCACGCTGCCGCCCTCGCGCACGATCGGCCTCAGTTTCGCCAGCGCCGCAAGCGTCGTGTCGGGCCGCGGATGTTCGTCCTCGACGACGACGGCCATCCGTCCCCGCCCGGCCGGCGCCTCGGCCGGCACGATCTCCGCCGATAGAATTCCGCTCGCCCGTGCCCTCGCCGCCCGCTCTTGCGAGCGGAGCGCGAACGAATCCTGGTCGGCGCGGCTCACCTGAAATTCCTCGGCGACGTTCTCGCCCGTCTCCGGCATCGAGTCGACGCCGTATTGCGCCTTCATCAGCGGGTTGACGAAGCGCCAGCCGATCGTCGTGTCGTAAACCTCCGCCGCGCGCTGGAAGGCTTCGGCAGCCTTTCCCATGACGAAGGGCGCGCGCGACATCGATTCCACCCCGCCGGCGATGGCAAGCTCGATGTCGCCTGCGCTGATCGCCCGCGCCGCCGCGCCGACCGCGTCGAGCCCCGAGGCGCAGAGCCGGTTGACCGTGACGCCCGGAACCGCCTGCGGCAGTCCGGCGAGGAGAAGCGCCATGCGGGCGACGTTGCGGTTATCCTCGCCCGCCTGGTTGGCGCAGCCGAGGAAGACCTCGTCGACATGCTCGCGGATCGACGGGTACCGTTGGCAGAGCGCGCGGATCGGTATCGCCGCGAGATCGTCGGTCCGCACCCGCGCAAGCACCCCGCCGTAGCGCCCGATCGGCGTCCGGATCGGCTCGCAGACGAACACCTCGCGCATTACGCATCGCTCCCGTGCGCCGCGGCGGTCCTCGCCTGCAGGTCGCGCAGCACGCGAAGCTCCTCCCCGGTCGGCGCCGGTATCGCGGCAATCCGCCCGGCGAATTTCAGCGGCCAGCCGCACTCCGCCTGAACCGCCTCGCGCCCGACGCCGGGATAGAGCGCCATGACCGTCAGCTCCCTCGTTTCAGGATCGGGCTCCAGGACGCAGAGATCGGTGATGACTTTCGTCGGCCCCTTGGTCGCGACGCCGAGCGCCCGCCGGCTTTCCGGCCCCGCCCCGTGCCCGAGCGAAGTGACGAAAGGCAGGGTCTCCACGAACGCCCTCTTTCCCATCGCCATGGTGATGAACACCTCCCCGCAGTGGGTGGCGATCTCGGGCGCGCCGCCCCCGCCGGGCAGCCGTACTTTCGGCCTCGCGTATTCGCCGACCACGGTCGTGTTCAGATTGGCGAAACGATCGATCTGCGCGCCGCCCAGGAAGCCGACGGTGATGCGCCCGCCCTGCAGCCAGTAGCGGAACATCTCCGGGACGGAAACGGTGGTGAGCGCCGTTTCGGCGAGTTCGCCGTCGCCGATCGAGAGCGGCAGCACGTTCGGCCTCGTTCCGATCGTGCCGGATTCGTAGATGAGAGTTATGTCCGGCGCATGCGTGAGCCGCGCGAGATTGCAGGCGGCCGATGGCGCGCCGATGCCGACGAAAACGACATCGTCGTTGCGCAAGGCCCGCGCCGCGACCACCGTCATCATCTCGGTCGCGGAGTATGACGCAGCCGGAGCTTTCATGCGCCCCCTCTCCCCCCTTGCGGGGGAGAGACGGAGAGGGAAGACAAATGCCGGGCGCTGCGGCCTTCATCCTTCCCCCCTCCCTGACCCTCCTCCACAAGGGGGGAGGGAATGCGCCCGCTTCCCGCCCGTCTTGCATATCGCGCAAAGTCCTCCGGCCGCCCGCGCAGCACATTCTCGTCCATCCACGCCCGGAATCGGTCGCGGTCGCGGGCGATCGCGTCCCACCCTTTGTAGAAGGCGTTGGCGCGCTTGTAATAGCCGTGCGCGTAGGACGGGAAAGCGCCCCCCGGCACGACGGCGATGGCCGACACCGTCCAGGCCGGCAGGATGACGGCGTTCGGGCTGCGCGGCCCGAAATCGTCGACCACCTCCTCCACCGTCACGATCGAGCGCCGGGCGGCAAGCACCGCCTCCTTCTGCACCCCGACGATCCCCTCGAAGAGCACGTTGCCGGCGCGGTCGGCGCGCTGCGCGTGAACGATCGCGACATCCGGCCGGAGCGCCGGTACCGTCGCCAGCACCTCGCCCGTATACGGACAGGCGACGGAGCGGATCGCCGGATTGACGTGCGGCAGGTCGACGCCCCTGTAGCCGCGGAAGACCGCAAACGGCAGGTTCGCCGCGCCCGCCTCATAGGCGTTCGCCATCGCCGCATGCGAATGCTCTTCGAGCGCGAGCGGCTGCGGCCAGGAATTCTCCACCGCGTCGCGCAGCCGGTGCAGCGAGCCGACGCCGGGATTGCCGCCCCACGAGAAGACAAGCCTCTCTGCGCATCCCATGCCGATCAGCTGGTCGTAGATCAGGTCGGGCGTCATGCGGATGAGCGTCAGCCGCCTCCGCCCTTGCCGGATGACCTCATGCCCGGCGGCGAAGGGGATGAGGTGGGTGAACCCCTCCATCGCGATCGAGTCGCCGTCGCTGACATGCGCGCCGACCGCGTCCTTCAGCGTCAGAATTTCCGCCATCGATCCATCCTGCGGGAGCGGCATACCGCAAGCGGTCGGACCGCGCCATCGGGTCGGCGGCATCGACCCGATCGGCCCGGCGCCCCGCGCAGGACGCCCCGGGCGACTGCCCGGGGCGGACAAGGCTGGCTGTTATCGTTGCCGGCCGCGGTTCAGAGGCAGCGCTCGCAACCTAGAGGTTCTTGCACTGATCCTC
>DASWJZ010000351.1:0-1924 GCA_036396875.1 Propylenella sp. | reverse complement strand
CAGGCGGCCGATTCGGTCGCGTTCGGAGCCGAAGGAGTCGGACTGTGCCGCACCGAGCACATGTTCTTCGACCACATCGACGAAATCCGCGAGATGATCTTCGCGCGGACAAAACCGGAACGTGAAGCGGCGCTCGCCAAGCTCCTGCCGTTCCAGCGGGAAGACTTCCTCGAACTGTTCCGCACAATGCAGGACCGGCCGGTCACGATCCGGCTGCTCGATCCGCCGCTGCACGAGTTCCTGCCGAAGTCGGACGAGGAAATCGCCGAGGTCGCCGCGGCGATGCAGGTCGACCCGGCGCGCCTGCGCGACCGCATCATCGCCCTGACCGAGACGAACCCGATGCTCGGTCATCGCGGCTGCCGGCTCCTCATCACCTATCCCGAGATTGCCGAGATGCAGACCCGCGCCATCCTGGAGGCGGCCGCGGAGGCGGCGAAGGCGACGGGCGAGCCCGTCACGCCCGAAATCATGGTCCCTCTCGTCGGCATGAAAAGCGAGCTCGATCATGTGCGCGCGACGATCAACGCGGCTGCCGACAAGCTCCGCGCGCTGAACGGGGCGACGGTGGAGTTCACGGTCGGCACCATGATCGAGCTGCCGCGCGCCGCGCTCCGCGCGCAGGAGATCGCCGAGAGCGCCGACTTCTTCTCTTTCGGCACCAACGATCTGACGCAGACCACCTTCGGCATTTCGCGCGACGATGCGGCCGGGTTCATCGGCGCCTATCAGTCGGCGGGTCTGATCGAGAAGGACCCCTTCGTCACCCTCGACACCGAGGGCGTCGGCGTGCTGGTGCGGGTCGGAGCCAATGAGGGCCGCAAGGCGAAGCCGGAGCTGAAGCTCGGCATATGCGGCGAGCACGGCGGCGATCCGGCATCGATCCGCTTCTGCGAAACAGTGGGGCTCGATTACGTCTCCTGCTCGCCGTTCCGGGTTCCAATCGCGCGGCTGTCGGCGGCGCAGGCGGCGCTCGGAAGCGTGCAGCGCCAGACCGCCTGAAACGGTCGTTTTCGAGTCGTATTATTGCCCCATTAACCGGGGAAGAACGCCTCCGCACGACGGCCGCGGGCGTTCATTCCACGAGGGGGAGACGCCCGGTTAACCGGCCATCAACCTGAATTTGAGATTAAGGACATCGCGAGGATGTCGGTTGTCGCTTGTTGCCTCTTTGCAACAGCGCGCAGTCGCTTGAAGAGGGGATCTTTGCCCAGTGCCTGAAGGGAATTTGCGCGTAGGCGCATTCAAGCTGGCTGCGGCCACCACATTCTTTTCCCTGGCGGCGCTTGCGGCCGCAACGCCCACCGGCATTCACGACCCCGTCGAAGCGGCCATTCTGGCCGCCGTGCCAGAGATCGAAATTCCATATTCCGATGCCGTCGGGATCGAGGTGGCGAGGAGGGTCGATACGGTCGCCGTTCCCGGCGCGGCGCCGGCAAAGAAACGAAAGCTCTTTTCATCGATCGACGATCTTCCGATGTCGGGTCTGCTTGCGACGCTCGACATCACCCAGCCGCCGGATCCCTCCGCGCTGGGCCTGCGCTTCTCGCCGCGCATGCTCCCGCCGCTCGCGGCGCGGGACGTGAGCTATTCCGTCTTCCTGCCTCGGCCCGCCGCGGCGCCGCCAATCGCCATGGCCCGTCTGCCGCAGGCCAAGCCGGAGATCGATTGGCCGACCGGCAGCCGTACCCCGCACGTCGATGCCGCTGTACTTGCCTATGCGCCCGCCGCGGCCGGGATAGAAGCGCCTTTCGACGCGGTGATCGGCGGCATGGGGACAGACCTTTCCGCGGATGACGACACCTATCGGCCGCGTCCTCGGCCCGATCCGGAGACGGTCCTCACCTGGCTCGACGGACGCGCGCTCGGGCAATTCGCCCCCGGCCAGCACGATTGGGTGAAAAACCCGCTCCCCGCCAGCGTG